>DATJIZ010000054.1:0-15765 GCA_035492735.1 Gemmatimonadaceae bacterium
GCATTCTCGGTGAGCATGACGCCGAACACCACGGCCGGGGGAATCCCGTCTCGGTAGGACTCGCGAACGGCGTAATACGCGACCGAGTCCGCGCGCGCCTGATCCATGCGACCGGTCTTGACGAGATCGGCCGCGAACGCCTGGCGGTCACGCTCGAATTGAGGTGACGCGACAAGCTGGGCGAGCCGGCTGGTGTCGCGCGGCGTTGGTGCCACCACCGACTTCACCACCGGCACCGCCTGCGTGAGCTGCTCGGCGACGCTCGGCTGGTTGGCGAAGATCGGATGCGTGCGGCTGACGGCGAAGACGATAGCGCCGACCGCCACGACGATGATCGCGAGATCACGGCCCGCGACACCCAGCCAGTACGCCATCCCGCGACGCGGCACACGCCGGCCCGCTGTGGCGTCGTGCCGCCGGTCCGGCCCGCGGCGCCGTTCCGATGCGCCGGAGTCGCGCGTCGCGTCGAGGGCCGCCTCGTGTTCGGGCATCGCGTCCACTCGAGCCGGGTTCAGCGGCTCGCGCGCCGCATCTGGTACGTGACGACGTGCTCGTGTCCGGCCATCCCGCTACGCTGCGTCGCCGTCCACGCGTTGGGCGACTGGTACGCCCACTCGAAGGTGTTGTGCGCGTTCAGCTGCGGAACGAAGTACACGGTGGCGCTGTCGAGGCGCGTGGCGGCCCACCGGCCGGAGCCGTAGGTGTGATATACGCGTCCCACCGTCAGATACACGCGTCCGGTGCCCGCGGCCTGCGTGAAGGCCGAATCACGGTAGAACGTGATGTCGACGGTCGAGTCGCTGGTGAAGTGAAAGCGCTCGTACAACGACGACTGTCCGGGCGCTGTGCCGATCCAACTCCCCTCCAGCCAACGGAGATGCGCAAAGTCCGTTGCACCGAACGGGGTTCGAGGCTGGCCGCGCATCGAGGACTGTGCCTGCGCGGTCGTGACGGCGACGACAAAGCATGAGGCCGCCATGGCGAGTGTTCGTAGGATACGAGTCATCCGTAGTAGTACCCGGCCGGTCACTCGTCGCTCCCCATTCGCGCCATCCGGTCGCACACTTCCGCGCAAGTGGCGCACACGTCGGCGCAATGCGCGAGTTGTTCGTCGCCGTTCACCGCCCGGCACGCTTCCTCGCACGCCCTGCAGAGCTCGGCGCACGCACCGCACGTGATCACGTGATACGGCGAACCCCGCAGCATGAAATCGGCGCTCGTGCGGCAAATGTCGGCGCAGTCGAGCAGTACGCCGACGAGGTTGACCTCGGTGTGATCGCCGCCGGTGGCGAGGCAGTGCTGCAGGGTCATCGTGCACACGGCGTGACAGTTGAGGCACTCCTCGATGCACTCCTGCAGGTCGTCGTGCGTCTGTTCGTCCGCATGTTCGTGCAACTCGACATCACCGCGCCGGCCGGTTTCCGCCATGTTCGTCTCCCGTGATGTGCAGGACCGAACGCGGCAGAATGCGTACCGTCGCGAATGGACGCTCGCCCGGGCGCGACCGTACACCTTGGTCCCGGCTGCGCGAGCATCTCGGGATCGGCCGACATTCGCCTATCGAACGGCCATGGATTCCGGCCCCATCCTCAGGACCGTCCGCGTCGCTTCTGGATCCGCGGAAATTCTTGCGTCCGTTCGGTCTACAGGGCGAGCCGCAATTCGACGAAGAAGTTCCGCGGCGGAAGCACGTAGTAGTAGGACACGTCGCCGCTCGCGTAGCCGCTTCCGTATTTTCTGCTGTCGGTGAGATTGTTCGCGCGAACCACGAGCTCGTACGGCCCAGCGTGCCACGACGCGCTTCCGTCGAGCGTGAACGCCGCCGGGAGCACGAACCGCGGATCGCTCGTATTCTGCAGGAAGGAGCGACTCGTGTAGTGGCCCTCGAGTGCGAGCCAGGTGTGTCGCGTCGCGGCAAACGCCGCGCGCTCGAAGCTCGTGAACCGCGGCGTGAGGAGCGGCTCGACGTTTCGATACATGACCGGCGTGTCGCCGGTGGCGTCGGTGTAGCTCTCGATTCGATTTGTGCTCGCCGTCGCGTTCGCGGTGAGAAGCAGCCGACGAACACCACGATACGTGGCGTCCGCCTCGATGCCGCGCCGGTAGCTCGCGCCAACGTTCTGCCGCAGCGGCGTCCCGATGTAGCTGAGCAGGCCGATCGGCTGGATCTCGTTGCGGAAATTCATCGAGTACACGTTGGCCTGCAGATCGAACGCGGTCCCACGATGCACCACGCCGGCCTCCAGGTCATGCACGGTCTCGGGACGCACGCGGCGCAGGTCGCCGACGAAGGCCACGTTGGAGGTATCCAGATTGTCGAAGCCCGCGAACATGGCGCTGCGGGCGGGCTCACGTGAGTTCGAGCCGTACGATGCGTACAGCGAGAGCGCCCGCGACACGGCGTAGCTGACACCGACCTTCGGATTGGCGAAGGACCACTCGATGGACTGCTCGGCGATCCCCGCGCTCGCATCGGGCGTGTAACGAAACTTCGTATGCCGCAGCTGCAGGTCGCCAAAGAGCGTCGCCGCGCCAGCGGTGTAGGCGAGCTTGGCGAATCCGCTCGCTTCGTCCTTGTGGCCCGTGTTGTAGTACAGCGGATGCAGCAGGTCCGGGTGTTGAAACGCAAAGTGATGCCGGGCGTAGCTGCTTGCGTTCCCGCCGAGGTCCAATCGAAAGCCGCCGTTCCGGATGGCCAGATCTCCCGTGACGCCGCCCCACGCCGCGTTGAGGTTGAACTGCTCGAGCGAGTCGAGTTGCACGTCGTAGTCGCCGCTGCTCGCAATGCGGTAGCCGGTGAGCGACAGCGACGCCGTGGGCGCGAGCAGTCGCGTGTACGACAGGGACGTGAGCCGCTCGCCGAACCCGTCGCGCTCGCGTGGGGTGAGCGGGTTGATTCGGCGATTGGTGTCCAGGTCGGTGACGGCCACGGCGAGGTACGCCATCGTGTCGCGCATCGTGCCGTTCGTCGCCGTGAACTTGAGAATGTCGCGATCGCCGAAGTAACCGGCACTCACGAACACCGACTTGCCGTCGACACCGGAGTGGTATCGATAGCCGTCGGTGTGCAGCGATGACGCGCGCGCGTAGAAGGCGAATCGGTTCGGCAGCAGCCCGCTCTGGAACTCGCCGCTGAATCGCCGTGAGCCGAACGAGCCACCCTGCAGGTCGACGGTGCCAGCGCGCGGCGAGCCGGCGAGCGGGATCGTCTCCATGTTGATCGAACCGGCGTACGCCGCCGTTCCATTGCTGCTCGTTCCGACGCCGCGCTGCACCTGGACCGAGCGTAGGCTGTTGGCGAGATCGGGAAAGTCCGCGAAGTACAGGACCTGATCTTCCGGATCGTTCAGCGGGATTCCATCGAGCGTGAGATTGATGCGCGATTGGTCGATGCCGCGAAGCCGGATGTAACTGTACCCCCAGTAATTGCCGGTCTCGGCGTACGAGGTGAGCGACGGTGCGGCGCCCTGCAGCAGCAGCGGCACGTCCTGCCCGAAGTACCGTGGCTGCAAATCGGCCGACGTGAGCGTCTTTTGCGAGATCGGCGCTTCGCCCGAGCCTCGCACCGCGGAGATCATCACGCGTTCGAGCCGCTGGGCGCGCGTCGAATCACTGCGCGAGCTGTCGCGCCGCGCGACCTGGGCGGCGGCGATGTGGGTCGTGAATGCGGAGGCGATCGCGAATGCGACCGCGCGGTGGCGGCGCAGACGCGCCGCGGTGCGGATTGGCATGTTGACTCCCTACGCCGGTACGAACCGGATCAGGTTCAGCGGGACTCTCTCAGCCTGCGCCCGACGTGGGCAGGCACCCCGGTCAAGTGCGAAAGCTAACACGGCGCGATGCGAGCGACGTTGTCCGGCTAAGCCGGAATACCTCGCTGGGTCCGCCTCCACGGCATGGAGCCTGCCCCTCAGCAGGCAACCTGACGGTTCAGCCTGGAGGAGTGATGACGAAGCGAACGATCTCGACATTCGCGCTTGCGTTCGCCGCGATGGTCTCGGCGTGCGGACGCAGCGACAACAAGGCAGGCGATACGACGCTCAACCGCGATCTCTCACTGGCCGCGCAGTCCAATCAGCCGTTCGACAGCTTGTCGGCCGCGGAGCGGGCGGCGCAGCCGAACGCACTCAACGCGACGACTGGCACGGCCGCCGCCGCGCGTCGAACGACGTCGCGTACCAGCACGACGCACCGCGCTAGCAGCGGCGGTGAAGTCGTCCGCAGCTCGAGCGCAAGTACGAGCACCGCGACCAGCAGCGGCACGGTCGTGAAGCATACCAAGCGTGATGCCGCGATCGGCGCCGCGGCGGGCGCCGTGATCGGTGCCGCGACGAGTCGGAACAAGGTCAAGGGCGGCCTAATCGGAGCCGCGGTGGGCGGCATTCTGGGCGGCGTCATCGGCAACAACGTCGACAAAAAGAAAAAGCCGCAATGAGCGTTCGACCACTGAACGACGACGACCGGGAGGCCAGCCAGGCCTCCCGGTTTTGTATCGGGCCGGGTCACTCGTTCATCGCTCAATCGTCTTACCGCGACGACCCGAGATACCTATAATTCAGCGGCCCCATATCGCCCGAGGGTTCATGGCCAAGGAAGAGCCGATACAGCTCGAAGGACAAGTCACCGAAGTGCTGCCCAATGCGACGTTTCGCGTGGAGTTGACGAACGGGCACAACGTGCTCGCGACGCTCGGCGGCAACATGCGCCGCTTTCGTATCCGCGTGCTGCAGGGCGACCGCGTGACGATCGAAGTCTCGCCCTACGATCTCACGCGCGGTCGGATCATCTTCCGACACAAGAGCTGATCGCTCCGGCGATCGCGGCCTGCGTCGCGGTCGATGCCATCAGCGTCCGATCTTGAGCTCCTGCGCCGACGCCCGCCTCACGCTCGGGTAGGGCACCCCGGGGCCTTTGATGGACTGCCACAAGATTTCATTGAACAACGCCTCGTCGGCCGCGTCCTCGATCCTGAGGTCGAGCCGGGCTGATTCTCGAGCGCCGCGCGTGCCGCTCGGATTCACCTCGTCGAGCGAGACGGCCGGCGTCAACGGCGCGTAGGGCCTCAGATCCGGCGAATCCGCCCAGATCTCCCGCAGCGGACGTCCGAAGTAGTCGAACTGCGACATCGACTGGAGGCCGAGGATCTCCTCGATCGTGCGCAGCACGTCGGTCGTGTTCGCGAACCGATGGAACGTGCCGCCGCGATTGTACGCCGAGATCACGAGGAGCGGTGAGCGGTGCGCGTCGACGTGATCGGGCCCGTTCTGCGCGTCGTCCTCCAGCACGAAGATCACGGTGTTCTTCCAGAACGGCGATTTCGACACGGCCTCCACGATGCGGCCAAGCGCGAGATCGTTGTCGGCGAACGCCGCGCGCGGACTCGGAGCGCCGGCACGCGCCCCGGACGTGTGATCGTTCGGAAGCCTGATGGTTTCGAGCGCGGGGAACTGGCCGCTGGCGACGTACTGCTGGAACTCCGAGACCCACACGTCGACGCGATGCTGATCCCGAATCTCCAGGTCGAAACCGGGATACGTCGGGTTGGTATGCGTGCGCAGGAACGGCTTGTTCCCTCGGTATCCCGCCGGAAGATCGTCATTTGATCCTCCGCTCGGCACGACGTACTCACCGTAGTTCCGATAGCTGATGCCCTTTTTCTCGGCGAGGTTCCACAGATAGCCGCTCGCCGGCTCCGCAACGTCGTCATCCGGAATGCGGCCACGATTGGTGCCTTCGTAATCGTAGCTGCGGCCGCGACCGGAATAGTTCGACGGCACCGTCTTCTCGAGATAGTCCGTGGCGTAGGCCGCGGTCGACCAGTTGTGGCCGTCGGGACTGACTTCGGCGTTGACGAAGAACCGATCGAACACGCCAAACCGATCGGCGATCGCGTGGTGATTCGGCGAGATCGCGCGTGGGAAGAAGGTGAGCGAGCTGTCGCCGTCGCCCTTGTTGTCGTCACCGAGGACCTGGTCGTAGGTGCGATTCTCCTTGATGATGTACAGCACGTGCTCGAACGGTGGATAGCGATGCTGACGCGACGCGTCCGACCACCCGTTGGCCGCCGCCACGCGCGCGGTGAGTCGCGCCAACGGCTCACCCGTCGTCTCCGAGAGCGGCACGCGCATGAACCCGCCCGTGATGATGCCGAGCGAGTATTCGTCGTTGCGACCCTTTGCCGGGTTCGGCCCGTTGGGGTTGGCGCGCGATCCGTGGCCTTTGCCACTCACGGCGAGCAGCGCGTCGCCCACCGGGAGCACGGCCGACGCGTACCAGCCGGTGGGAATGCGGCCGGCGAGCTTGTCGTCGCCATGCGCGGCGGCGACACCGGAGGTTGCGGCCGTCAGATTGAACACGGCGATCGCATTGGCGTCGCCCTCGGCCACGAACAGGCGTGCGCCGTCGGCCGACAAGGCGATCGCGTTGGGCGTCGACCCTTCGTTCGGTCCAGCTGGTGGCGGATCGAGCAGACGGGCGACGACCTGCCGCGTCCTCGTATCGACGACCGCCACATGGTCGGTGCTTCCCGACACGACGAACAAGCGGCTGCCGTCGGCGTTGAGCTGAAGCGCCGACGGATGCCGTGCGACGCGAATGCGCCCGGCGTCGCTCAGCCGCCCGCCGCTCTCGGACGTGAATGCGGAGACCGTGCTGCCGCCCCACGCCGACACGTAGACGGTGCCCCGGGAGTCGACGACGACGTCATACGGGTAGCGCTCCGTGGCGAGCCGCTGCACCACGTGGCCGCTCGCCAGATCGATCACGGCGAGTGAGTCGGCCAGGTTCTCCGCCACGTACAGCATCGCGCCGTCGGGCGACAGCGCCAGGCCGGCCGGATATCGCGTGCCCGATCCACGGCCTCGCTTCACCGCGAGCACGAGGCTGTCGCGCAAGGCGGCGCCGCCGTTGTTCCAGTCGTATCGATACACTACGTCCTGATTGCCGCCAGACGAGTACAGCGTGTGGCCATCGCGCGTAAACGCCAGGCCGACGAACGCCGACGCCTGCGGCACATCGGCGAGCACGCGGCCGCTCGCGACGTCGACGATCTCCACGCCTTGCTTGGAGTAACCACCGAGCGACAGCACCACGCGGTCGCCCTCCGGCGCGAGGCGCATCGTGAGCGGCATCGGCCCGATCGTCGTGAGCGGAGCCGCGGGATCGATGCGAACGCCGGTCGGCAGCCGATTTCCGAGCGACGCGAAGACTGAATCCCCGACATTTGCCGACCGCGAAGGCGCTGGACGACACGCGGTACACGCGAGGCAGGCCGAGGCGCCGAAGAGAATCCGGGACGTGAATCGCATTGTGACGGGTAAGTGAGTGGCTCTCATTTCGGACGATCGTCTCATTAAGATACTGCGCGCGGGTGCCGTTGCCTCCCGCTGTTGATCCTGCCTGCCTCCACCCCGATCACGCTCACACGAATGCCGCTCGCGCGCGCCCGCTCGGCGCTTGTCCTTCTTGCGTCAGCCGTTTTCATCATACCCGCCTCGATCGCCAGTGCCCAGGACACCACCGGACACGCAGGACGTCCGATCGAGGTGCACGGGTTCGTGCAGGTCTACTACCGCACCGGCGATCCCACGACCAAGGACGGGTATCGACTCCGCAAAGCCGATGTGAAATTCAGCGGCGACATCTCGCCCCACGTGCGTTGGCGCGTCGGGTTCGACGCGGCCAAGGCACTCACGCTTTCCACCAGCGAGGTCGCGGTCGGGGACTCCACGGCGCTGCGCGATGCGACCGTGGACCAGCGCACGCGGATTCTGCAGGATGCGGCGCTGACCGTGTTCGTCAACAGGTTCGCGTCGCTCGACATCGGGCAGCAGATCATTCCACTCAGCCTCGAGGGAACGATCTCGAGCGCGTTCATCGAAACGATCGAGCGCACGCTGTTCATCACTGAGCGCTCGCGCGCCGTTGGCCTCGGCGACGTGCGCGACGTTGGCGCGTCGACGAACGGCGCGTTGCCATTTGGCCTCGAGTATCACGCGGGCCTGTTCAACGAGACCGGCGAGAGCCAGGGCACGACGGACCGGAACGATCAAAAGGCCGTGATCGGCCGCGTCGCGTACCACCTGCGGGCGGTCCCCGGACTCCAGTTCGGCGGCTCGGGCGCGTTCGAGCCCGGACCGTTCGAGCAGCGCCGCGAACGCGCCGGCGCGGAGATCCAGTACAAACATTCCGCGGCGACTTTCCGAGCCGAGTCCATGGCGGCGCGCGACGGCGGCTTGCACCGGTTCGGATGGTATGGGCTGGGCGCCTGGCGTTTGACGCGAAACCTGCAGGTCGTCGGCCGCTACGATTCGTGGGACCGCGACCTGTCCGCCGACGCGACCGTGTTCGACGCGTACGAGCGCCAGATCACCGCGGGAGCGAGCTATCTGCTCGACGGCGGGAATGCCAAATTCGCGATCAACATCGTCAATCAGAGTTTTCCAAACATCGCCAGCACCGCGGCGAACGGCACGTTTGCGCTGATCGCATTTCAGGGTCTCTGGTAGCGATCCCCGTTCAACGCGCGGCGCGCTCGAGCCGGTCGCGCACGCCCAACCACGCGCCGGCGTCCGGCACCCGCTCCACCACCACGATGTCGCAGCCAGCATCGTCGAGCGCGTGCAGCGTCGCGTACAACCGGGACGCATAGACGGCCGGATCGTTCGGCAACCGCTCGACGTCCGGACCCGACTCGATGGACGCGGTGATGACCACCGCGCCGGTCCGGTAGCCTCGGGCGCGTTCGAGCTCCACGCGGATGCCGACGTCCGATGCCTCCACGAGCACGACGCGCGCGCGCGGCGCATAGTGCCGGTCGAGCATCCCGGGCGACGGGCGCGCCGCGTCACCGGTGGCCGATGGCCCGATCGTCGCCGGCGCGCCCGTCACCATGCCGATCTGCTCGAGGGTGATCGTTCCGGGGCGCAATACCGCGACCTGCCCGCCCGTCACGTCGATCACGGTGGACTCGATGCCGACCCAGGTCGGGCCGCCGTCCAGGATCACGTCCGCCGCGTCGCCCAGCGACGCCACCACGTGCGACGCCATGGTCGGCGAGAGCTGCATCGACCGGTTCGCGCTCGGCGCCGCGATCGGCACGTCGGCGGCCTCGAGCAGCGCGCGCGCGACCGGATGTGCTGGCACGCGGACACCAACGGTCGGCAACCCTGCGGTGACGGCGTCGGGCACCTCCGGGCGTTTGGCCAGCACCAGCGTCATCGGTCCGGGCCAGAACGCGTGCGCGAGCTGCTCGGCGAACTCGTTCCATTCCTGCACCACGTCGCGCGCCCGCTCGGCGCTCGCGACGTGCACGATGATCGGGTTGTAGCTCGGCCGACCTTTCGCCTCGTAGATGCGCTCGACGGCGCGAGGGTCGAGGGCGTGTGCGCCGAGGCCGTAGACCGTCTCCGTGGGGAACGCGACGAGGCCGCCGCGCCGGATCACGGCCGCGGCGCGCGCGATTGCGTTCGGATCGGGATCGCTGGGATCGACGCGCAACAGTTCCATCTCGACAGACAAACTAGCGGAATCGTTCACGTCGTTCGCGCCGGCCGATAGTTTAGTGTCAGCTCATCCCGGAGCACTTCGTGCGATTGATCAAGGGCAGCGCCATCGTCGCGTTCCTCGCGGTGCCAGCATCGGTGCGGGCCCAGCGTGCGGGCACACCACCCGCCGTGCGCCACTACCTCGAGCTTGCCCGCGCCGCGTTTTCCGGCGCGAACGCGTTGGCGCAGGTCGCGTTCATGGATCAGTTCTTCCGCTGGCCGGGGAACACCGGCTTCAATGCGAGCATCGAGCGGGTCGAGGGCGTGCTGAAGTCGGCGGGCTACGTCGAGGAATCAGCGGCAAAGCCCGGCGAGGTGCTGACCTATCGCGTTGAACATCGCCCAATGAAGCAGCCGGCCTGGGAGCCGGTCGACGCGAGCGTCACGCTCGTCGGCGAGCCGGCGCCGGTGCTCCGCTTCGCCACGAACCGCAACATGCTCGCGATCAACTCCTACTCCACGCCCGACAGCGGGATCGTGGCGCGCCTGGTCGATGTGGGGAAGGGCACTGCCGCCGACTACGATCGCGTCCCCGTTCGCGACGCGATCGTGCTGGTCGACGCCAACGTCGGCCGCGCCTTCGGCGAGGCGGTCCAGAAGCGCGGCGCGCTCGGCGTGCTCGCGTACAACCTGCCGGCGTACACGCAGCCCGAAACGCATCGAACGTCGATCCAGTTCGGATCGATTCCCTACGATTCAAGTCACAAGTCGTGGGGCATCGCACTGTCGCACGACGCGGTGGATCGCCTCCGGGCAGCGCTCGCCAAGGGCGAGATGCGGGTTCGAGTCAGGACGCAGTCCAGGATGTATTCGTCCGACGAGCGCACGCTCGTGGCCGAGGTACACGGCTCGGCGGCCCCACGCGAGCGCTACGTGCTGAGTGCGCACGTGCAGGAACCCGGGGCCAACGACAACGCGTCCGGCGTCGGCGATCTCACGGAGATGGCGCGCGTGCTCGGGTCGCTCGTCCGCGGCGGCTCGATCGCTCCCAAGCGAACGATCACGATGCTGTTTGGTCTCGAGATCGCGCAGACGCGGAACTTCCTCGGCGACGATTCGATCAGGACCAAGGGCGTCCGCTGGGGACTCAGCCTCGACATGACCGGCGAGGATACCAAAAAAACGGGCGGGACGTTCCTGATCGAGAAGATGCCGGATCCTTCGGCGATCTGGACGCGCGGCGACGATCATCACACCGACTGGGGCGGTCGGCCGCTCACCAAGGCCGACCTGATCCCGACCTATTACAACGACTACCTGATCGCGCGCTGCCTGGACCAGGCGGCGACGACGGGCTGGGTGGTTCGCGCGAATCCATTCGAGGGCGGCAGCGACCATACGCCGTTCCTCGAGTTCAAGAAGCCAGGTGCGCTGTTCTGGCACTTCACGGACGTGTACTACCACACCGACGGCGATCGTCTGGACAAGGTGTCGGAGCAGGAACTCACGAACGTCGGGATCGCCGCGCTGTCGTCCGTGCTCACGCTCGCGTCGGCCGACGGCCCGACGGCGCGGGCCCTCGTTGGCGAGATCGAGCGTGCGGCGACCGCGCGGCTCGATACCGAGCTGGGTCTCAGTCGCGCCGTGCTCGGCGCAGGCGGCAATCGCGCGGAACAACAGGACATCCTGCGCACCTGGACGGACTACTATGTGGCGGCGCTGCACACGATGACCGACATCGAGGTGGGCGGCTCGTCGGCGCAGACCGTCGCCGCCATCGATGCCGCGGCATCGCGAGTGAAGCGGGCGGGCGACGCCCGCGTTGCCGCCCTGGCGCGCTGACGTGGCCGCGCTCTGCTCCTGGCTCGCGGCGCACGGCACGAGCTGCCTCGAGGTCGTCGCGGTCTCGTTCGGCATCGTGAGCGTGCTGCTCAGTGTCCTGGAGAACATCTGGAGCTGGCCGACGGCGCTGGTGAACGTCGCGCTCTACACGGTGCTGTTCTACAAGACAGGGCTGTATTCCGACATGGGCCTGCAGGTCGTGTACTTCGCGCTGTCGCTGTACGGCTGGTACGAATGGCTCTACGGCGGCAAGGGGCACACGGCGCTCGCCGTTTCACGTACGCCGCGCAAGGTCTGGATCGTGCTCGTTGCCATCGGTGTAGCCTTCTGGGTCGTCGACGGCTATGCGACGTCGCACCTGCCTCACGTCGCGCTGCCGTACGTCGATGCGGGGACGACGACGGTCAGTCTGGTCGCGCAGTACATGATGACCCGCAAGTATCTCGAGAACTGGGCGCTCTGGATCGGCGTCGACGTTGTCTACGTGGGGATGCTCGCATTCAAGGGCCTCAACCTCACCGCGTTCAACTATGCGGTGTACCTCGGCCTCGCCTGCATGGGCTTCGTCACGTGGCGGCGATCGCTGCGGGAATCACGGGCGGCGGCGACCGCGGCGGAGGTCGCGGTATGATGCGTGTCGTGCTCACCGGCTCCGAGTCGACGGGTAAGACGACGCTCGCCGGCCGGCTCGTGGGGTACTACGGGGCCGAGCTCGTGCCGGAGTTCGTGCGTGGTTACGCCGAAGCGAAGGGCGGCATCGTCGACTTCGAGGACCACGGGCCCATCGCGCGCGGGCAGATGGCGCTCGAGGACGAGCACATCGCGCGGGCGACGAGCCTCGTGGTGCAGGACACGGACCTGCTGAGCACCGTGGTGTACTGCGAGCACTATTTCGGGAAGTGCCCGCAGTGGATTCGCGACGCCGCGGCCGCACGGCGGCCGGATCTCTACCTGCTGTGCGAGATCGATGTCGATTGGGTGCACGACGGCGTACGCGACCGCGGACACATGCGCGAGGCGATGCAGGAGCTCTTTCGCGATGCCGTGCGCCAGACGGGCATCGCCACCGTGGTGATCACGGGTGACTGGAGCGAGCGGCTCCAGCGCGCCGTGGATGCGATCGACGCGCTGGTGCTGGTGGGGAAGTGAGCTGACATTCGCTCGGCGCGGGGCGCCAGTGCGAGTCACCCTTGGCTGCCCTCGATGACGACACGCGCCATCCCACGGCCGAACACCACGCGAATGCGCAGCGCCAAAAAAATCGCGACGGCGGCGAGCGACACCACGAAGCCCCACCACAATCCCGCGGCGCGCATCGGCGTCCGGAATCCGAGATATGCGCTCACGGGTACACCGAGCAGCCAATATGCTCCGAGCATCACGAACAGCGGCGCCGTCGTGTCGCCGGCGCCGCGCAGCACGCCGGCGCCCACCGCCTGACCGCCGTCGAACACCTGAAACACGCCGGCAATCGGAATGAGCACCGCTGCGAGTGCCACCACTCGCGCGTCGCCCGTGAAGGCCTGCGCCAGCACGCGCGGTGCCGCGAGAAACGCAATCGCCGTCGTCGCCATGAAGCCGACGCCGCACAGATAGGCCGCGCCAATGGCCGCGCGTGCCCGGCGCTCGTCGCCGGCGCCGATCGCGTGGCCCACACGCACTGCTGCGGCAGAGCCCACGCCAAGTGGAACCATGAACGTGAACGCGGCGAGGGTGATGGCGATCTGGTGCGACGCCATCTCGATCGTGCCGAGTACGCCCATGAGCAACCCGATCGCGCCGAATGCGCCGGCCTCGAGCGCCTGTTGCGCGCCGATCGGCAGGCCGATGCGCAGCATTCTCCCCACCGCGGGCCAGCTCGCGATGCCCGATCGCACCGGAACGAGCGGCGCGCGCAGCTCCTTCCACGCGAGCATGAGCGCCAGAATCAGCATCACCCATCGGCTGATCGCCGTCGCGATGGCGCTGCCCGCCACGCCAAGGGCGGGACTCCCGAGATGTCCGTAGACGAAGACCCAATTGAAGCCGGCGTTGGTGAGATTGGCGACAACGACGGTCCACACGATCGGCGCGACGCGATGCATCGCCTGGAGCGTCTGGCGGAACACCACGAACAGGAAGTACGGCAGCACGCCGATGATCGAGATGTGCAGGTATGCCGCGGCGTCGGGAACGATCTCCGCCGGCTGCCGAAATGCGACGAGCACGGCGCGTGCCGGCGCGAGCAGGATGGTCGTCGCGATGCAGAGCGCGATGGCGATGACCAACCCGCGCTGCATGGCACGCGCGACGGCTTCGTCATCGCCGGCGCCCACCGCCTGCGCGACGATCGGGTCGAGCGCCATCAACGTACCGACCGAAAAGATCGACACGTTGAAGAAATAGAGATTCCCCAATGCGACGGCGGCGAGCACGCGCGCCGAGACGCGGCCGACCATCAACGTGTCGACCACGCCCATCGCCATGAAGCCGAGCTGGACGAACACCACCGGCACGGCGAGCGCCACCGTCGCCCGCAGCTCCGCGCGAGCGTCGCTACCTTTCGCGAACATGCGAATCTGGCATCTCGTCACGCTAGCGGCGTTGGTCGCGCGGCGCGACTCCGCCGCGCAGCAACTGTCCGGAATGGTGCAGGCGATTCCGGTCGTGACGCGGGCCGATCCGACGGCAACTCGCTCGGCACTCGACGAGGGCTACCTCACGCAGCCCGCCGCGATGGGCCACGTGATGTGGAAGCAGCTGCAGGGCATCGCCACGCTCAACTTCGAGGGACTCACGCTGAAGCGCGGCGAGCTCACCACCGGTGGCTATGGCGAAGGCTACGTCGATCGCCGACACCCCCACTCGTACGTGCATGAGCTGCTGGCCGGCGTCGAGGGCGCACGGTCCGGCGTCAGCGCCTCGTTGTTCGCGGGGCGCGGGTTCGCGCCGTTCGGCAGCGACGATCCCATGGTGCGACCCTTCGAGAAGTATCCGGTGAACCACCACCTCGCGCAGATCCTCGAGCGCGTCGTCGCCATCGGCGCCGTTCGCGCCGGCCCGGTGATCGGCGAGTTCGGCGTGTTCAATGGCGACGAGCCGATCTCGCCGGGGTCGTCGCCCAATTTCGACCGGTTCGCGGATTCCTGGTCATCGCGCGTCACGGTGCTGCCCGTCGAGGGAGCGGAGCTGAGCGCAAGCATCGCCCGGGTCGCATCCCCCGAGGTGCGAGTGGGGCACGGCCTCGATCAGCACAAGGCGAGTGCCGTGGCGCGCTTCGATCGTCTGACCAACGACACCTGGCACTACGCGCTGGTCGAGTGGGCGCACACGAATGAGATGACTCGAGGCATCACCACGACGAGACTCGGCAGCGTGCTGGGCGAGGGCGCGTACTGCCGTGCCGGTACGATCGTCGCCGGACGAATCGAGCACACCGATCGCCCGGAGGAAGAACCACTTGCTGATCCGTTCCGAACGCCCCGTCCCTCGACCGACCTGTCGAACCTGGGCGTGTCACGCTGGACGACGTTTACCGTTTCGCTCTCGAGTCCGCCCGTGCGAACCGGCGTCCTGTCGGCGCGTCCGTTCGTCGAGGTCGAACGGGTTCACGTCTCGCCAGGTACGCCCGCCGGAATTTTCGATGCGGTGCTGCGGTACGGTTCGAGCAGCATGTGGATGCTCACCGCCGGCATTCGACTCCATGCCGGCATGATGCACGACCGCATGGGACGTTACGGCGTAGCCCTGCCCGCTATGGCCATGGGAACAGCGGGCCGCGCCGCGGCGTCCGACTCGATGCCCGGAATGCCGATGCCGACAGCGATGCCGATGAGCCACTCTGCCGCCGATAGCCGATGCGCGATGTGAGAGCGACGCGACCCTTACTGCTGTCGCTCTTGTCGCTCCTGCCGTTCGCGTTGGCGATCATGGCGTGCGGCGGCGACTCGGCGACGAGTCCCGGGCCGGGCAACACATCGTTCAATCCCCCATCGTGCACGGGGATCGACCTCGGTGCGCGGCCGGCGCCACTCTCCGTCGGCACGACCAATCCGGGCAAATTGTCCGTGTTGGGCAACGGCGTCGAAACCGGACGCTACACGGCCGAGATCGCCGCGCGCGGCAACATCGCGTACACTACCACGTGGAGCTTCCGGGGGAGCAATCCGGGCAACAAAATCAACGTCTGGGACGTGAGCGGAAACACGCCGACGCTGATCGACTCGGTGATCGTGAACAACGCCACGACCCTTGGCGACGTCGCCGTGTCGGACGACGGCGCACTGCTCGTCGTGGCGACCGAGCGCACCGGCGGCTCGATCGTCGTGTTCGATCTGGCCGATCCGCGCCATCCGCGACTCCTCTCCCGTTTCACCAACGCGCACACCGACCCAGGTGTTCACACGGCGGAGATCGGCCGGGTGAACGGAAAGCTGTATGGCTTTCTCTCGATCGATCC
>DATJIZ010000055.1:0-9080 GCA_035492735.1 Gemmatimonadaceae bacterium
CGTTTTTTTTCGGCTTTCCACTCGCCTGCGATTCGCGGTACATTCCAACTCCCCGCCGCAATCCGTCTCCCGCGCACAGCGCATGTCACTCGCCCTCGCCCGAAAGTACCGCCCCAAGCGCTTCGCCGACGTCGCCGTGCAGTCGCACGTGTCGTCGACGCTCAAGGGAGCGATCGCTCGGGGACGGGTCGCGCATGGCTATCTGCTCTGCGGCCCTCGCGGGGTCGGCAAGACCACGCTGGCCCGTGTGCTCGCCATGGCACTCAACTGCGAGCGGCGTCAAGCAGCAGCCAAACGCCTGGCCGAGCTCGAAACGGCGATCGGAGCAGGCACTGTCGACGGCGGGGGCAGTGATGCCGATCGCGAGCGGCTGGCGAGCGAAGCGAGCGAACCGTGCGGCGAGTGCGCCTCCTGCCGGCGCATCTGGAGCGGCGCGGCGAGTCTCGATGTCGTAGAGATCGACGCGGCATCGAATCGTGGCGTCGACGACGCCCGCGACCTTCGTGAGCGCGCGATGTACGCGCCGTCGGGTGAGGACCAGTACAAGGTCTACATCATCGACGAAGCGCACATGCTGACGCGCGAGGCGTGGAACGCGCTCCTCAAGATTCTCGAGGAGCCGCCGCCGCGCGTCGTGTTCGTGTTCGCGACCACCGAGCCGCAGAAGATCGCGCAGGCGGCCGCGCCCGTACTGAGCCGCCTGCAGCGCTTCGACTTCAAGCGCATCGGACCGGCCGACATTCGCGCCCGGCTCTCGATGGTGCTCCAGCAGGAGCAGATCGAAGCCGAACCGGAGGCACTGGCCGCGATCGCGCGCGCCGCCGATGGGTCGATGCGCGATGCGCTCAGCCTCACCGATCAGGTGCTGGCGATGGGCGAAGGCGCGGTGACCGCGGAGCGCGTGCGCGATGCGCTCGGCCTCGTACCCGAAGACGAGTTCATCGCCGTGCTCGATCTGATCGCCGACCGGCGTGCCGCCGAGGTCTTTCCGACGGTGTCACGGCTCGCCGAAGCCGGGATCGACTTCGGCGGATTCCTCACTGGCCTCGCCGACATGATCCGCGCGCAGCTCGCGATCGCGCTCGGTGGCGGCGCGCCCGACGTATCGGAGCGCGCGCGTGAGGCGCTCGAGGAGCGTCGCACGCGCCTGTCGCCGGCGGATCTGCTTCGCATGCTGCAGGCGATCGGCGAGCTCGAGCCGCGCTTCCGCAAGAGCGGCCAGCAACAGCTTCTCGTGGAGACGCTGCTCGTTCGGTTCGCCTTGCTCGACCGCACGGTCGAGATCGAGGACGTGCTGCGATCGCTTGGCGGCGAGCGGTCGGGCCCTTCCGGCCGTCCAGCGTCGCGACCGGCTCCCCGCGCTGAACCGGCACCACGGCGCGACTTCGCGCCGCCCCCAGCGCCCGTCGAACGCGTCGAGCGAGCCGTTGCGCGCCCGGCTGTCCACGATACGTCGGCCGAACGAGCGCCGCGCACCGCGCAACCACCGGCGCCTCGCGGCGGGGCCGAGGCGCTCGAGGTGGCGCGGGTGGTCGGTCGCTGGGACGAGCTCGTCGAACGGATGCGAGTCGGCGGCAAGCCGATGCTGGCGACGGCGCTCAGCCACGCGTCGCCGTTGGCCGTGACCGCGTCGGGCGTGATCACGATCGAGCTCGACGAGGCGAACGACATCTACGCGCACGCGATCCAGACGGCGCGGCAGGACGTCGTCGCCGCGTTGGGCGAGTGGTTCGCGACTGTCACGAGGCTGGAGCTGCGTCGCGACGATCAGGCGTCGTCCGCGCCGCCCAAGCGGTTGACCGACGAGATGGTGCGCGCTGAACGCATCGCATCGCTCAAGAAGCGCGACCCAGTGCTGCGCGCGGCCATCGAAGAGCTGGATCTCGACGTCTCGGACTAGCCCACCGCGGACCACGCCCGGTAGCTTTCGCCATGCCAGATTTCATGAAGATCCTGCAGCAGGCTCAGGAGATGCAGGGTCGCTTTCAGAAGATTCAGGACGAGCTCCAGCAGCTGACCGTCTCCGGGTCGGCCGGCGGCGGCATGGTGACCGCCGAAGTCACCGGAACCGGTCAGATCAAGCACGTCAAGATCGACGCGAGCGTGGTAAACCCCGCGGACATCGAGATGCTCGAGGACCTCGTCGTCGTCGCCGTGGCCGACGCGCAGCAGAAAGCGCAGGCGATGGCACAGGATCAGATGGGGAAGCTTGCCGGCGGCATGTCGCTGCCGTTCAAGCTGCCGTTCTGATCGCATTGCAATGTCGGCGATCGACGATCTCGCGACCGAGCTTTCGCGGCTCCCGGGAATCGGCCGAAAGACCGCGCTCCGGCTGACGTATCATCTCCTCAGGCAGCCGGCGGATCAAAGCAAGCGGCTGGCGCAGGCGCTGCTCACGCTCGGCGAGCGGGTGCGCCCGTGCGCGCGCTGCTTCAACCTGACCGAGGACGAGGTTTGTTCGATCTGTCGGGATCCCCGGCGCGATGCGTCGGCGATCTGTGTGGTGGAGCAGGCGTCGGACATCGGCGCCATCGAGCGCGCGGGTGAATTTCGCGGACTGTATCATGTGCTGGGCGGTCGGCTTTCGCCGCTCGACGGCATCGGCCCGGACGACCTGACCATCGGGGCCCTCGTCGACCGGGTGTCGGGCGGCAGCCCGGACGCCGGTAATGGGACGTCGAGCGAAGGCAGGGACGGGGGAGCGGGAGGAGCGGGTCCAGTGCCCATCCGGGAGGTCATCCTGGCGACCAACCCGAGCCTGGAGGGCGACGCGACGGCGCTGTACGTGCAGGGCCAACTGGCCAATCGCGGTGTGACGGTTTCGCGGATCGCGCGTGGGCTACCCGTTGGCGGTGACCTCGAGTACGCCGATGGTGTGACGATTGCCCAGGCCATCACCGCACGGAGGGTGATGTGAGGGGCAACGGACGTGTCCAAATGCACGCCAAAGCGGTGACGGCGGGCTTTCTGAGCGGTCTAGTAGTGGGCGCCGTCGTCTGGAGCACCCAGATCCGACGGTCGCGCCGCGAGCTGTTCAGCCGGAATCCCGTGCGCCGCCTTGCGGCCCTGGGGTACTTGAGTGGGCAGCCGGGGCTCGACACCGCCCGAATTCTCACCGAGTACGTGCGGTGGGAGCGCGACCCCGCATTACGAAAAAGGGGGGAGCGGCTCCTCCGCCGCGTCCACGCCCACTTCGACTAGGACCGATCGACATGCCCGTGAGCGCCGCCAGCTGGTCGTTCAGCGAGGAAGATTTTGGCGCGATCACGAAGGCGCTCGAGCGGTTTCTCACCGACTGCAACGCACGCTGCGCGCTGATCGTGGATCGCACGGGGCAACTCGTGGCGACCGTGGGCCAGCGGCCGACGTTCGATCCCACCGCGTTCGCGACCCTCACCGCGGCAGACTTCAGCGCCAACGACCAGCTCGCGAAGCTGATCGGCGAGAACGATTTCAATTCCCTGTTCCATCAAGGCGAAAAAGAATCGATGTATCTGGCCGACGTCGCGCGGCGAGTGATCCTCGTGGTGCTGTTCGACAACCGGACGACGCTCGGGCTCGTGCGCCTCAAGCTGCGACAAACGGTGCTCGAGCTCACGCAGCTCTTCGAGGCGGTCTTTGCGCGCGCCGCGGCGGCGCCCAACGCACCGAACATCCTGGCCGGCGCGGACGATGAAATCGACAAGCTGTTTCAATAGGACGGCACAGCCATGTCGATGATCAACTACGCGTCACGCGAGATCAACTGCAAGATCGTCTACTACGGCCCGGGATTGGGTGGCAAGACGACGAATCTCGAGCACGTCTACAGCAAGGTGCAGCCGGACACGCGCGGAAAGCTCATCTCGCTCGCCACCGAGACGGAGCGCACCCTGTTCTTCGATTTCCTGCCGGTCGATCTCGGCACGATCCGCGGCTTCAAGACGCGCTTTCACCTGTATACCGTCCCCGGCCAGGTGTACTACAACGCGAGCCGGAAGCTCATTCTCAAGGGCGTGGACGGCATCGTGTTCGTGGGCGACTCGCAGGTCGAGCGCATGGAAGCCAATCAGGAAGCAATGCAGAACCTGTACGACAACATGGCCGAGTACGGGTACGATCTCACGACCATGCCGTTCGTGATCCAGTACAACAAGCGCGATCTCCCGAATGCCTCGCCCGTTCGAGATCTCCAGGCGGCGCTCAATCCGGGTTGGGAGATCAGCGACCCGGCGCGCATGCGGCCTGCCCCGGATCCGTTCCATCCGGGCGAGCATCTGACGGAGCAGCTCCCAACCGGCGAATGGATCGAACGGGCGCCATACCTGGAGGCCGTCGCGACGACCGGGGACGGGGTGTTCGACACCCTCAAGGCGGTCAGCAAGCTGGTGCTGAAGGCGCTGGCGTAGAGGGGGAAGAGGGAAGAGGGAAGAGGGAGGGAAGGGGGAAGAGGAAACGACTCTCTGTCGTCCCCCTTCCCCCTTCCCTCTTCCCCCTCACCTCCGATGATACCTTTCTTTCAGCCCTCCAGCCTCGGAACTCCCGGCCGTTCAGATGAACCTGCCCAACGCTCTCACCGTCGCCCGGATCGCGGTGACGCCACTGATCGCGATTCTGCCATTCGCGAACTCGTGGGAGTTGCGGCTGCTTGCGTTCATCCTGTTCACGCTCGCCGGGCTCACCGACTACGTCGACGGCATGCTGGCGCGATCCCGTAAGGAAGTGACGGATCTGGGCAAGCTCCTCGATCCGCTTGCCGACAAGTTGCTGCTGCTCGGCACGCTGATCCCGATGTACTTGCTCGCGTCGCGTTTCCCGTTTCGCACGCCGTTCGGCGACGTCGGCCTGCCGTGGTGGATTCTGGTCGTCGTGCTCGGCCGCGAGGCGTTCATGACGCTGTTCCGTCAGGCGGCGGCGAAGCGGGGCGTCGTGATCGCCGCGATCGGACCGGCGAAGTGGAAGACCGGCTTTCAGCTCGTATGGCAGGGCAGCGCGTACTTCTGGTTCTTCGCCGCGACGCTCGCGGCGTCTCGCCGGTGGACGAACGACGTGTGGCAGGGCTTCGCGCTGTTCAACGGGAGCGTCGGCACGCTGATGATGATCGTCGCGGTCGTGCTCACGGTCTACTCGTTCGCGCTGTATCTGCGAAGCTTCGGCAGCGTCTTCGCCGCGTCGCCGAGCAAATGACGGCCACGGCACCATCGGCGGCGCCAGCGCGCGCGCAAACGCGCGTCGAAGTCGTGACGATCGGTGACGAGCTGCTGCTCGGCTTCACGATCGACACCAATGCCGCGCATCTCGCGCGGGCACTCGCGTCGATCGGCATGCACATCGTGCGGCGCACGACCGTCGGCGACGCGTCCGACGCGATCGCCCGCGCCGTGCAGGAAGCGCTCGACCGCACAGGCGCCGTGATCACGACGGGCGGCCTGGGGCCGACCTCGGACGATCTGACCAAGCCGGCGATCGCGGCGATCTTCGGCCGAGCGATGGAGCTGGACGAAGGCCATCTGCGGTGGATGGCCGAGCGCTGGCAGACGCGGTTCAATCGCCCGCTGCCGGCAGCGAATCGACAGCAGGCGATGCTCCCCGCCGGCGCCGTCAAATTAGAGAATAATCATGGGTCGGCGCCGGGGATCTGGCTCGAGGACGAGCGCGGCCGCTGGGTGGCGATGCTGCCCGGCGTACCGCGCGAGATGCGCGGCATGCTGCAGGACACGCTGCTCCCGCGACTGGAACACCGCGTCGGAACCGGAACCGTCGTCAGCTCCCTGACCCTGCGCACCACCGGCGTCGGCGAATCGCTGCTCGCGGACCGCATCGACTCCATGGCTGGGGGGCCGCTCGGCGCCAGTCTCGCGTATCTCCCGTCGATCGCCGGCGTCGATCTCCGCCTCACTGCCCGCGACATGTCGCCTTCCCAAGCCGACGCCATCCTGCACCGTGACGCAGCGCGTTTGCGCGCGCTGCTTGGCACGGCGATTTATGGTGAGAACGACGACGACCTCGCGGCCGTCGTGCTCGATCTGTGCCGTGCGCGCGGACTGACCATCGGCGTCGCCGAGAGCTGCACCGGCGGCATGCTTGGCGCGCGTCTCACGGCGATCGACGGCGCCAGCACCGTGGTGCAGGGAGGCGTGATCGCGTATCACAACGACGTCAAGATCAACCTGCTCGACGTCAGCCGTGCCACGCTCGACGAGCATGGTGCGGTGAGCGACCAAGTCGTTCGCCAGATGGCTGCGGGAGCGAGACACGCGACGAACGCGACCGTCGGTCTCGCCATCACCGGCATCGCCGGCCCAACCGGCGGCACGCCCGACAAGCCCGTGGGAACCGTGTGGATCGCCGCCGATGTGAACGGCGACGTTCATTCCCGGCTGCTCAAGTTGTGGGGCGACCGCGACGAGGTCCGTCAGCGCGCGGCGCAGTGGACGCTCGGTCTGCTCCGCGAGCGCCTCATCGCGCTCGACTGATTCCGTCGATCGCCGTTCGGTTCAGCACCAGCCGCTTCGAATCGCTGCCCTTTCGGCAGAGGCTGCGGGGCATACCCGTTGCACCGCGTGCAGGTCACAGCGAACATTCAACATCATGAGACCTCGAAACAGGAACAAGACCGACGCGGGCGACGGCAGTCCCGAGTCGGAGAATACGTTTGCGCGCGGCGACCATGGCGCCGGCGACGAGGACGATGGCGAGCGCGACGATCAGCTCGACGACGGGCAGCTCGACGTTGACGAGCAGGCCGATGGCGATCCCGGCGCGATGCCGACGACTGCGCAGATCGCGCTCGAGCGGCAGTTGGCCGAGCACCAGGACAAGTATCTGCGGCTCGCCGCGGAGTACGACAACTTCCGCAAGCGCACGGCTCGCGAGCGGGGCGAGCAGACCTCGCGCGCGCAGGCGGAGCTCGTGCGCCTGCTTCTCGATCCGCTCGACGATCTCTCACGTTTCGCGCACGTCGATCCGGCGACGGTCGACGCGGCCACGGTGGTGCAGGGCGTCGACATGGTCGAGCGGAAGTTGCTCAAGACGCTCGGCGCGGCCGGGCTCGAGATCATCGATCCGATCAACCAAACCTTCGATCCGAAAGTCCATGAAGCCGTGGCGACCGAGCCTGCCCTGTCGCCCGAAGACGACCACGTGGTCGCCCGCGTGTTCCAGGCCGGGTACCTGTTCAACGGCCAACTCTTGCGACCAGCGCGAGTGGTTGTGAAGCAGTGGAACGGCTGAGCACGTACTGATCGATATGGCTCAAACGAGGGACTACTACTCCGTCCTCGGCGTGCCTGCGTCGGCGACGCAGGACGAGATCAAGAAGCAATATCGGAAGCTCGCCGCCAGGCATCATCCGGACAAAAATCCGAATGATCCCAAGGCCGCCGAGCGCTTCAAGGAGATCTCCGAGGCCTACCAGGTCCTGGGCGACGCCGAGAAGCGCAAGCAGTATGACCAGATGCGTCAGTTGGGCGCGTTCGGCGGCTTCGGCGGCGGCGGACAGCGTCGAGGCGGTACCCAACCAGGGGCCGGCGCGCCGTTCGGCGCCGGCGGTCAGTCATTCCGCTTCGAGGACCTCGGCGATGTGGGAGGATTGGGCGGGCTCGGCGACCTCTTCAGCTCGATGTTCGGCGGCGGCGGAGCCCGCGGTGCAGGACGAAACCGCGGCCCGGAGCGTGGCCAGGATGTCGAGATGCAGCTCCAGATCCCGTTCCGGACGGCTGCCCTGGGCGGAAAGATCCCGGTCGAGCTCGAGGTGAACGAGGAGTGCCCCACCTGTCACGGCTCCGGCGCGGCGCCGGGAGCCAAGATTCAGACGTGCCCGGAGTGCGCGGGCCGGGGCACGATCTCGTTTGGCCAGGGCGGCTTTGCCGTCCAGCGGCCCTGCCCGATGTGCCTGGGCAAGGGCACCGTGCCGAGCGAACGCTGCCCCACGTGCGGCGGCTCGGGCGAGGTGCGGTCGCGGAAGAAGGTCAACATCACGGTACCGTCGGGCGTCGACACGGGAACGAAGATCCGCCTCAAGGGCCAGGGCGGACGCGGACTGCGTGACGGGCCGGCCGGCGATCTCGTGCTGACCTTTCAGGTCGAGCCGGACCGCTTCTTCAGGCGCGAAGGCCTCGACGTCATCGCACCGGTACCGATCAACATCGCGCAGGCGACGCTGGGGTCGAAGATCAAAGTTGGTACCCTCAACGGGACCAAGGTCGCGATCCGCATCCCAAAGGGCACTCCGAACGGCAAGCGCTTCCGTGTCCGCGGTCAGGGCATCACGAGGGACGACAAGACGGGCGATCTGATCGTGGAAGTGCAGGTGAGCGTGCCCGAAAAGCTGAGCGAAGAGCAGGAAAACGCGATGCGCGAGTTCGCCGAGAAGACCGCGATGAAGTACTGAGGCTACGCGGCTCTCACGGGCAGCATGGCGCGCGCCGGGCGCGCCCGCTCGATGAAGCCGCCGCCGAGCACTCGATCACCGTCATACATCACCAGCGACTGCCCGGGCGTGATCGCCGCGACGGCCTCGTCGAGCGCGAGCTCGACCTCGTCGGCCTCGATGCGCAGAATCTCGGCGCGCGCCGGCGGAGCGCGGTGACGAACCTGCACCTCGACGCTCGCGCCGACGGCCGGCGGATCGACGAGCCAATTCACCGAACGCGCGGTCACGCCGCGACCGAGCAGCTCCTCGCGCGGTCCGATGACGACGGCGCGATCCGCGGGCCGGATCGCCACCACGAACATCGGCTCGCGGTAGCCGCCCGGGAGGCCGCGGCGCTGCCCGATCGTGAAGCGTGCGAAGCCCTCGTGCGTGCCGACGACCGAGCCATCGGACAACACGAACGGCCCGCGAGCCAGCGCCGGCGCGTCGTCGCCGAGCCGCTGGCGGATGATCGCCGTGTGGTCGCCGTCGGGCACGAAGCAGATGTCCTGGCTTTCGCGCTTCTCGGCCACCACCTCGAGCCCCAGGCGGTGCGCGACGGCGCGCGTCTCCGGCTTGGTCTGCGCGCCGACCGGCAGGATCATCCGCTGGAGCACCGAGCGGTCGATGCCCCACAAAAAGTAGGATTGATCCTTGGAGTGATCGCGACCTCGGACCAGCTCACCGC
>DATJIZ010000056.1:0-13096 GCA_035492735.1 Gemmatimonadaceae bacterium
ACGCGGGCAGCGCGGCGCGGATCTCGCCGGGGCGCGCGCGCGAGAGCACCGGGTACCGCTCTGGGTGCTCCAGGTAGTCGGCGATCCAGTCGAGGATCGCCCGCCCTTGCGAAATCAGCTCGTCGCGTGAGAGGTCACCAGTCATTCGCGATCACCGCCAGCGAAAGATTCTGAGCGCCACGACGAAGCATACGACTATCCACACCAGCAGCACGGCGAGCTGCGGCCACAGGCCGGCCAAGGGAATGCCGCGCAACATGCTCGCGCGCAGCGCGTCGTTCGTTGCCGTGAGCGGCAGGGCCTTGATGAACGGCTGTACGGCGCGCGGAAAATTCTCCGACGAGAAAAACACACCGGACAACACCCACATCGGCAGCATCGACAGATTCATCAGGCCGGACACGCCCTCGATGGTCTGCGACCGCGATGCGATCAGCAATCCCAATCCGCCAAACGCGAGCGCGCTCACGATGATGATCGTCACCATGGCGATTGCCGATCCTCGCACCGGAATTCCGAACAGCAGCACCGACGAGCCGAGTAGCACCGCGGCCTCGACCGCCAGCAGCACGAGGCGCGAGATCACGTACGACGCCAGATACTCGGCGCGCGACATCGGCGTCGCCACGAGCCGCTTGAGCAGGTTCTTGCGCCGCTGATCGACGATCGAGAAGCCCAGTCCCCAGATGCCGCCGCCCATGATGGTCATGCCGAGCAGCCCCGGCACCACGAAGTCGATGTAGCGCGAGCCCGCCTCTCGCACGTGTCGCTCGGCCACCTGCAGCACGTCACCGCGGCCGGCAGCCCGCTGCACGGCGTCGTCGACCATGAGCCGGGCCGTGCGCGCGTCCGGACGAGTCTCATCGTAGTCGTACTGGACGCCGCGGTCGCCGCTCGGCGTGACGACGAGCGCTACGCGGCCCGTGCGCAGGGCGGCCTGGGCACTGTCGGCGGATAGTTGCTCGACCGCGATCGCCCGGTCGCGTCGCAGCGCATCCGTCAACGCGCTGGCGCGCGCTCCGCTGTTCGACACCGCGACATGCACGACGTCCGGCGGCTTGCTCCGAAACGCGATCCCCAGCCCGATCGCGAGCAGGATCGGAAAGCCAAACGACCAGAACAGCGCCTCGGGCTCGCGCGTGTATTCCTTGAATCGCACGGACACGAGCTGCACGAGCGAGCGGTCGCCGAATCGTTCACTCATCGCGGAGCTGCCTCCCGGTGAGCGACACGAACACGTCCTCGAGCGTCGCTGAATGCGTCGTGAGCTGTGCGAGCTCCAACCGCCGCGCGTCGAGAAAGGCGAGCAGCGCCGGCACCGTGCGATGCAGCTCGCCGACCTGCAACTCCCATCCGCCGGCAAGCGGCCGCGCCACGCGCACGCCGTCGAGCGCGCGGAGGCTGGGCTCGTCGAGCGGCGTGGCGCCGGGGGCGAGCGCGAACTCGACCACGTGTTCCGCGCCCAGTGAGCCGATCAACTGGCGCGGCGTGCCGAGCGCGATCACCCTGCCATGGTCGACGATCGCCACGCGATCGCAGAGCACTTCGGCCTCGTCCATGTAATGCGTCGTGAGCAGGATCGTTCGGCCGTGCGCCTTGAAGTCCGTGATCAGATCCCAGAGTTGCCGCCGGGACTGCGGATCGAGTCCGGTCGTCGGCTCGTCGAGAAACAGCAAGTCGGGCTCGCCGACGATCGCGCAGGCGAGCGCGAGACGCTGCTTCTGACCTCCCGAGAGCTTGCCGACTCGTCCCTCGCGCTTTTCGCCGAGCTGCACCAGCGCGATCACCTCGTCGACGGCGCGCCCGCGATCATAGAAACTGCGAAACAGGCGGACCGTCTCGGCGACGGTTAACTTTTCCGCAAGCTGCGTTTCCTGCAACTGAATGCCGAGTCGCTGGCGGAGCTCCCGCGCATCACGAGCCCACGTGAGGCCGAGTAGCTCGACGTGGCCGGCGTCTGGGATGAGCAGACCTTCGCAGACCTCGATCGTGGTCGTCTTGCCGGCGCCGTTGGGGCCGAGAAGGCCGAAGCATTCGCCCGGTGCAACCGTCAGGTCGAGGCCGTCGACCGCGCGAACATTGCCGTAGTATTTGCGCAAATCGCGAACGAGAAGCGCGTCGGTCACCGGCGCTCCATCCAACGCGCGGACGTCGAGGAGAATGTCATGAGCGAAAGCGAAGAGACGCCGCTAAATGGATCGAATGCCGCCGTCGCCCGCAATGGATCGCCGCTCGAAGGCTCGCTGCTCGAAGGCTCGCTGCTCGAGCGCGGTGTGGCGCGCGGCATCATCAGCCCCGAGCAGCGGGCCGCGCTGCTCGCCATGGACGCCGACGAACTCCCGATGGCGATCGAGGCGCATCGCGGCTTCAACGCCGTCACCGTCGCGTACTGGTCGGGTGGGATCGCGGTCCTTGCCGCGTTCGCATGGTACCTGATTAATCGCTGGGACGCGCTCGGACCCGCCGGTGTCCTCGGCGTTTCGCTCGCCTACGCGTTGCTGCTCGTCGCTATGGCGCGCGTGTTCTGGACGAACGGCTTTCGTCACGCCGCCGCGGTCTCCACGGTGCTCGCCGTCGGGATGACACCGATCGCAACGTGGTCGCTCCTCGCGATCACAGGATGGTGGCACCAGTTCCCCGAACTGACCCGCGGCGCGCCGTCCGTCGGAGAGTTCGATTGGCAGAACGTTCGCTGGCTGCCGATCGATCTGGCCACGATCCTGACCGCGCTGATCGCGCTGCGACAGGTGCGATTCGGCGTGCTCGCGCTGCCGATTGCCGTCGCCCTGGCCGGCGTCGCGGCGCATGGCGTCTCGTTGATTCTCGATCTCGAGATCGCGAACGAGCTCGGGCCGCGGCTCGCGATGGCGCCGGCCGTCGCGCTGCTCTCGATCGGCTACGCGCTCGATCGACGCGTTTCGGACGGCGAGGACTACGCCATGTGGTTCTACGCCGCCGGACTCGTTTGGACGGCGATCAGCATCGTGGGATTCCTCGGCAAGTCCACGGCGATTGCCGCCCACGCGATGCTGTTCCTGTCATTCCTCTTCGCCGTCGCGGCGCTCCGGCTTCGCCGCAAGCTCTTCCTCGTTGCCGCGACCATCGGGTTTCTGGGCTACCTCGCCTACCTGACGTTCGACGTTTTCAAGAAGACGCTCGGGTACCCGATTCTCCTGGCGACCAGCGGCCTCGTCATCATTCTGCTCGCCGTGTGGTTCCAACGGCGGTTCCCCGACCTGCAGGAGCGGTTGCGCGCGCCCGGCCCGCGGATCATTCCGGGCGCGCCGCTGGCGCTGGCCGGCGCGGCCCTGATCGCGCTCACAATGATCCTGACGGCGATGCCGGACGCCCACGAGCGGATTGCCGAGCGATATCAGCGGGAGGCGGTCCAGCGCGCGCTCATGCGCAATCACCGCGAGCGGCGGCCGGTCGCAAAGATTCCGGTCCCGGCTCGAAACCCGCCGCATCCCTGAGCCGTATCTCTCTTCGGCTGCAGGACCTCGAGGCACTCCATGTTCGTACTCCTCGGCGCTGCTCTCGCGCTGAACTTCCAGGCCACCCAACCGGACCCGGCGCATCGCCGCTTGCCGGTCGTGCGGGACAGCGCGGCCGATACAGCGTCCAGCTCGAGGCGGCGCCATCAGGGGCGACGCAAACCCGTTACCGCGGAACTGCTTGCCACGGCGTACAAGGATCCCGCGGCACGGTCGACGCTGCTCCGGGCGCGCGTCGCGCGCCTCACACAGGATTCCGCGCTCGTCGCCTACGACGCGATGTCGTACCAGCGAGTGTCGGTCGGATTGGGCTTCGGGCGGATTGGGCGCGATCGACTTCTGTTTCGCCACGAAGCCGCCTCGCGCGTGCGCTGGCGCCAGGGCGTCGGCGCCTGGGTAGACGTCAAGGGCTCGCGATCGGCGATGCCGATGGCATCAGGGTCGGGCGCCGGTGTGAAAGTCGAGCTCGACGACGAGATGACCGATCCGGACATGATGGGCGAGATTCCGTACTATCCAGGGTACGAACCGATGTTGATCGGCGGCGACTTGGCGCGGGCGCAGGTGGACGAGACGGAGATCGTCCATCCGATCGCCGAAGGCGCGGAAGCGTACTACACGTACGAGACCGGAGATTCGCTGAGCATCAAACTGCCCGACGGCAAGGTGATTCGGCTCCGCGAGCTGAAGTTTCGACCGCGCCAGCCCAAGTGGAATCTCGCGGTCGGCTCGCTGTGGTTCGACGTGCAATCCGGGCAGCTCGTGCGCGCGGCGTACCGACTCTCGGTCCCGATCGACATATGGCAGGTTGCCACCGAAGACGATCCCAAGTCGATGGACGACGTGCCGGTGTGGGTCAAGCCAATGATCACGCCGATGAAAGCGGAAGTGTCGGCGGTGGCCGTGGAGTACGGTCTGCACGAAGGCCGCTTCTGGCTGCCGCGCTTGCAATTGGCGGAAGGCAGCGCACAAGTGAGCTTCATGCACGTGCCGTTCAAGCTCGAGAACAGCTTCAAGTACACGAGCGTGAACGGTACCGACACACTCCCGACGATCCGGCTCGCTGGTGCGACGCAGGATCCGCCCGATTCGCTGAGCGGTCGTGAGCTCGAGGAATGGCGTGATTCGGTGCGCGAGGCGCGCCGTGCGCGAATGCGTGCAGAGCGGGATTCGGTCCGGCGCGGTCTCAAGCAGCGGTCGGCGATGGTCAACCAGTGCGACACGTCCGACGCGCGACTCATGACGCAGCGTCGGTTCGACGGCGCGCTCCGGGTGGCGACGCGGATCCCGTGCGATACACTGTCGCTCGTGAACTCGCCTGACTTGCCAAAGTCGATATATGATCCGGGCGAGGAGTTGTTCGGCGGCAAGGAGCTCGAGGCGCTCAAGACCGAGGCGCTGTCGATGACCGCGCAGGCGCCATTCTCGTTCCGAATGCATTTTCTGCCGCCACCGACCATCGCCTATGGGCCGTCGATGATGCGGTACAACCGCGTCGAGGGGTTCTCGGCCGGCATTTCGGCAGCGCAAGAACTCGGCGGTGGCTACACTGTCACGGCTCTCGGACGCCTCGGCCTTGCCGATCTCCAGCCAAACGTCGAGCTCACGGGCGCGCGAACGAATCTCACGAAGACGATTCGCGTTTCGGGATACAACCATCTCGTGTCGGCGAGCGACTGGGGACGTCCGCTCAGCTTCGGGAGCTCGTTTTCGGCGTTGATGTTCGGCCGCGATGAAGGCTTTTATTATCGCGCGAGCGGCGCCGAGTTGTCGGGGACGCGCGAAGCAGGTATCGAAGGCGGAACGCGAATCGACTGGCGTGCCTTCGCCGAATGGCAGCACAGCGCGATCGTCGAGACGAACTTCGCCGTCAACGGCGCCGATTTCCCGCCCAATCTGGTCGCCGAGCGCAGGTCCTTCTACGGAGTCGGGCTTCGGCTCAACGATCAGCGCGGCCTGGACCCGCAAGGCTTCCGGGTGTTCAGCGATCTGCGACTCGAGGCCGCGAAGGGTGATTCGATGTACGGCCGCGCGGCGCTCGACGTGACGATGTCGCACGGATTCGGGCTGCTCGCCGGTGCGCTCACCGTCGCTGGCGGCAGCTCGATCGGCTCGCTACCCCCGCAGCGCCAATGGTACCTGGGCGGATCACAGACCGTGCGCGGCCAGAGTCCGGACACGGCGCAGACGGGCAACGCGTTCTGGCTCACGCGAGCCGAGTTGGGAGAAAGCGGTGCTGGCGTGCGGCCGGCCGTATTCGCCGACCTCGGGTGGGTCGGCGACCGAAACAAGCTGCGCGACGTGGGGCGGCCAATGAGTGGCGTGGGTGCGGGTGTATCGTTTCTGGACGGACTCTTCCGATTCGACGTCGCGCGCGGGCTGTATCCGCGGAAGCAATTCCGCGTGGACCTGTACCTGGAATCGAAATTCTAGGGCGGTCTGGGCTGGGCAGGTAAGAAATTCAATGCAAAGGTTTTGATACCGCTCTTGACGGCATTGCCGCCCGCCTTAGGTTTTTCGGCATGACGCTCGCCCAAGCCATTTGTTGCTGCTGCATGTGTTGTCTCATGTGTCAACCGACACCTGAGGCTTCGGGCGTTCGCATGTAGTCAGCATTCCTCGACTCGCGACTCGCGCTCCGATCCTCATGACACGGATCGGGGCGCTTTTCGTTTGAGCCGGCCCGCGCACGATCCGCGTGAGATGGACGACGTCGCGCCTCAGCGACCTTCACCCGGATCGACCATGCAACCCATCGCCGTCTACCACGAACATCCCGACTGGTTCAAGCCGCTCTTCACCGAGCTGGAGCGACGCGAGCTGCCGTACGTGCGCCTCGACGCGGCGTCGCACAGCTTCGATCCGTCGGAGGACGACGTCCCATACTCGCTCGTCGTCAATCGCGCGAGCCCATCGGCCTACCTGCGCGGGCACCGCCAGTCGACCTTCCATACGCTCCACTGGCTCCGCCACCTCGAGCGCATCGGCATTCCGGTCGTCAACGGCTCGACGGTATACTCGTATGAGCTCTCTAAAGCCTCGCAACTCGATCTGCTCGAGGAGCTCGGGCTGCCATATCCGCGCGCGCGGGTGATCAACGATCCAGCCCGCGCCGTGGACGCGGCAAACACACTCCGTTACCCGGTGCTCATCAAGGCGAACATCGGCGGCAGCGGTGCGGGCATCGTGCGGTATGAGTCCGAAGCGGCGCTGGCCGGCGCCGTCGCGCGCGGCGAAGTCGATCTCGGCGTCGACGGCGTCGCGCTGGTTCAGGAATCGGCGCCGCTGCGCAACGGACACATCGTCCGCGTCGAAACGCTCGGCGGCCACTACCTCTACGCCATCAAGGTCTATCCGGCCATCGGGTCGTTCGATCTGTGTCCCGCCGACGCCTGCCAGACGACCAACGGCGTGGAACTCGTGCGTGGCGCCTGCGCCGTCGACGCGCCCAAGACGGGATTGCGTGTCGAAGGGTACGATGCGCCCGCCGATATCATCGCACAGGTCGAAGCGATCTCGCGGCGCGCCGGCCTCGACGTCGGCGGCATCGAATACCTCGTCGATGATCGTGACGGCAAGCACTACTTCTACGACATCAACGCGCTGTCGAACTTCGTGGCCGATCCAGTCAACGTGATCGGCTTCGATCCGTGGCCGAGGTTCGTCGACTACCTGGAGGGACGAGGGAAGCGGGAAGTGGGAAGTGGGACACGCGCCGCGTTTGCGAACGTCGGTTCCTTCGCGCGATCCGCTTCTCCCCGCGTTTCCCCCTCTTCCCCCTTTCCCCTTCCCTCCTCCCCCCTATGAGATACGGCTACTGGCTCCCCGTCTTCGGCGGCTGGTTGCGCAATGTCGAAGACGAAGGGATGAGCGCGAGCTGGGAGTACGTGCAGCGGCTGGCGAAGCGCAGCGAGGAGATCGGCTACGACATCACCCTCGTCGCCGAATTGCTGCTGAACGACATCAAAGGCATCAACGCGCCATCGCTGGATGCCTGGTCGACGGCGGCGGCGCTCGCCGCGATCACCGAGCGCCTGGAGTTGATGGTGGCCGTGCGGCCGTCATTTCACCCGCCTGCCATTCTCGCCAAGCAGGCGGCGAACATCGACCGCATCTCGAACGGCCGGCTCGCGCTCAACGTGGTATCGGCGTGGTGGAAAGATGAAGCGCGACGATTTGGCGCGGCGTTCGACGAGCACGACGATCGCTACGCCCGGACGCAAGAGTGGCTCGACGTCGTGGATGGTGCCTGGCGACTGTCCGCGTTGAACTATCAGGGTCGTTTCTATCGACATGATGACCTCGTGCTCGAGCCGAAGCCGGTCGTTCGCCCAGGTCGCCCGCGCCCCACGATCTACGCCGGCGGCGAGTCCGAGGCGGCCAAGACGCTCATCGCGCGGCAGTGCGACGCGTACGTGATGCACGGCGACCCGCCGGAGCGGATCGCCCCCAAGATCGCCGACATGCGACGGCGTCGGGAACAAGCCTCCGAAGCACTCGGGGTCGAGTTACCGCCCCTCCAGTTCGGCGTGGCCGCCTACACGATCGTGCGAGACTCGGAGCAGGATGTGAGAGCGGAGATCGATCGCATCACCAACGTTGCCGAAGGCTCGCCAGGCTACGGCAATTACCGCGATTGGATCGCGAACACCAAGCTGGAGCAGCAAGTGAGCTTGCAGGACTATTCGGTGTCGAATCGCGGCTTGCGCGCTGGCCTTGCGGGCACGGCCGACCAGGTCGCCGAACGCGTGGCGCAGTTCGCCGACGCCGGCGTCGATCTTCTCTTGCTGCAGTGCAGTCCGCAGCTCGAGGAAATGGAACGGTTCGCCGACGAGGTGATCTCGGCGCGGGTGTAGCTGACGTCGAAGTGGGTCCGCCAGGCGCGGAGGTCGTCAGCCGTAGTGCTGCGCGACCTTCGCGCCTGCGTACATACCCACGCCGCTGGCCAGCGTGCTCACCATGAACGCCGTCATGGTTCCGACGGGCGCGCCGAGGTACCACCCGATCGTGCTCCCAAGCATTGCCCCGACGAAGATGAGGAGCTTTCGCATGTCTGTTCGACGAGGCGGCGGGGCGGGCGTTTCGCGGGTGTCGCAGAACGCAGAGGAGTTGCAAGGCGCCAGAGCCCGCACCGCGGTCGCGGATCCGAGCAAACATGCCAAGCGTATACCGGGTAATCGGTTGCGCCGCTGGTCGGGTCGGCAACCGCGCTGGTCCGGATTTTACCATAGTGTGGCGAACGCCCGGACTCCCGTGCGTCGCAACCACTCCCTCCTGTGAACGTCGACCTCGAGCCTTCAGAGCGGACGAACGCGCGCGTGCTCCGCTGGCAGGCGCGCTGGCGCAGCGCGGTCGCCATGACGCTTGGTGGATTGGAGCTTGTGCTCCAATTGGGCGGTGCGCTGCACGGCAGCAAGCTGTGGCTCGCCGGATCCGTCGTCGCCTACATCGCGGTGATACAGCTCCTCGCTTGGCGCATATCCCGGCGAGAGAGTGCGGGAAACTGGATCATCGGCGCGACCGTCCTCGCCGACCTCTCGTTCATCTTCGTATCGACGATCGCCTGCTCACCGGTCGCCTCGTACGACCGGATCCTCGTGCTGTCCTTCTTCGAGCTGCATCTGACCGAGTCGTATTTCGGTCGGACGCATGCGACGGCCGCGCTGCTCGCGGTGATCGCGGGCTATCTCGCGCTGGCCTGGCACGCCTCGGCCCAGGGCGCGGCGGTCATGGGAGCCGAGGAGCTCTGGTCGGTGGCGCTGTTCGCGACGGCGGCGCTGATGTTCATCGCGCAGTACGGCAGTTTCCAGCGGCGGCTGGAGCACGTCGTGGAGCTGTTCGAGTGGGCGGAGGACGGCGATTTCACGCGCGTTTACGACGTCCGCGAGGAAAAGCACCCGGGAGCCATCACGCGGGTCGGCCGCGCCTACAACCGCGTGCGCGTGCAGTTGGCGAGCATGGTGCTCATCGATCCGCTCACGAGCTGTCTCAACCGGCGCGGCCTCGACCAGACGCTCGCGCGAGAGATGGCGCGCGCGGCGCGGGCCGGAAGCACGGTGTCGCTGCTTGCGCTCGATCTCGATCACTTCAAGAACGTCAACGACAACTATGGCCACATCGCGGGTGACGCGGTGTTGCGCGAATTCGGCGAGCTGCTCAAGAAGACGGCGCGCGCCGGTGACATGGTGGCGCGCACGGGCGGAGAAGAGTTCACGATCCTTCTGCCGGATACCGATCCCGAGGGCGCGCTGCACACCGCGACGCGAATTTGCGACACGGTTCGCTCGCATCAGTTCATGGTGAACGGCAAGCGGCTCTATCTCACGATCAGCGTCGGCCTCGTGTCGATGGCGACGGTCGGCAGCGATGCCGCGAGCGCCAATCTCAAGGAGCGAGCGGACGAGGCGTTGTACGCCGCCAAGCGGGCCGGACGCGATCGGGTTCGCGTGTGGGACGACAAGATCGCACTCACACTCACGCCGCCGTACGGACTGTCACACTCGGCAGGCGTCGGCGACTAGCTCGAGCAGTCGCCGCAGCAGACCGCGATGTCGAGCTTGGCGACGCCCGCGTATGGCGGGCGTCGCCAAGCTCGCGAGTGGTTCGGGTCTTACCGTCTCGTCACGGTGACTCGCCCCGTCTTACCCTTGGCGGGCCGGATTACAATGTCAATGTCGCGGCCCAGGCGCGCCAACATGCGCAGGAGACGCTCGGTGGAGAAACCGCGCAGCTTTCCCGTGACGACGAGGGAGATCTGCGACGGGGCGTCACGCATGATGTAGGCGGCTTCGGTCTGCGTGAGCTGCTGATCGTCGAGAATGTTCGCGATTTCCTTGGCGAGCACATTCTTCGGGATCACGGATTCCGGGACCGCCCGGGGGCGGCGCTGCATCGCTCGAGCCACTGTGGGTTGGGTCAAAGGGAGAAAGGGAGCAACGGGGACATTTAGAGCGCTTTAATATTACGGAGACGCTCAATTCGCGAAAGGCCCCTATAAGAATTTCTTGTGCCCGTTTCTGTCGTTCGGAGATTGTGTCCAATGGCGAGCGCGATCGCGCGACAGTGATCTCGGGGACTCGCGGGCGATCGATCAGAATGCTCGCACGCGCCGCCGTCGCCGTTTGCGCCCGTCGCTTCGGTGACGACCGTCACGCCCGCACGGCCGCGGCGGCTGCCGCGGTCGCGGGGGACGCGAACTTGGACCGATGAGCAAAGTTGGATCAGTGAATCCTCAGACAATGGCCGCCCCCGAACGTGCGAAGTCCATGCTCGAGAGCGCATTTATCCGCATCTGAGACTCTTCTGAGGCCATATGCAAACGTTTATGGGTCGTTGCACCATCACTTGGCGGCCAGGTCGAGCATTTTTCCGCTCGGCCGAGCTTCCATCAATGCGATTTGGTCGGGCGGCTGCGACGTTCATGGCGGCGCTCACAGCAGCCTGCTCGCCCAGCCGGCCTCCAGTTCCGAGGACGGCAGTCAGTGCGCGAAGCCTGCAGGCGCGCCTCGCCGCGTTCGCCCATGATACAATGATGGGGCGCGAGGCGGGAACGATATGGAACGAAAGGGCAACGGATTACGTGGCGACGCAATTTCGCGCCTTCGGCGTCGAGCCCGCTGGCGAGTCGGGAACATACTTTCAACTCGTGCCCGGAATCGCGCCCCGTGACGCGACAGTTCGCCGTGGCGCGTCACGAAACGTCATCGGCATCATTCGGGGAAGCGATCCTGCACTCCGAGGCGAATTCGTGTCGATCACGGCGCACAACGATCATATCGGCTTCAATCACCGACCAGTCGACCACGACTCGCTCCGTGCCTTCAACGCGGTGATTCGTCCGCTCGGCGCCGACAGCCGGCCACATGCGCCCTCGGCGGCGGAGGAGCTTCGAATCCGGCGGATACTTGATTCGCTTCGAGCAGTTCGCGGGGCTCGCGCTGACTCCGTATACAATGGCGCCGACGATGACGGCTCAGGAACGATCGGCCTGATCGAGATCGCCCAAGCGTTCGCTCGCACAGGACTGAGACCGCGCCGCTCCATACTGCTCGTCTCGCACACCGCCGAGGAAAAAGGCTTGCTGGGCTCCGCGTGGTTCACGGACCATCCGACGGTCGCGCTCGATTCGATCGTCGCCGAGATTGACGTGGACATGATCGGCCGCGGCGCCGCATCGGACATCGCGAAGGGCGGACCCACCTACCTCGAGGTCGTCGGTTTACGGCGACTCTCCAAGGAGTTCGGCGACTGGTTCGAGACGGCAAATGCCCGGGAGCCGGTTCCGTTCGTCTTCAACTACGAGTACGACGCACCAGGGCATCCACAGCAGTACTACTGTCGCGCCGATCACTACAACTACGCCCGGTATGGCATCCCCAGCGTATCGCTGTCACGAGGCAGCCACCGGGACTATCACCAGGTCACTGACGAATCGCAGTACATCGACTACCCGGACTACGCGCGCCTCGTGCAGATGGTGCTCGACGCGGCGGTGTTCGTGGCCAATGCCGATCACCGTCCGCAACTCGATGCGCCCAAGCCGGTCAACGCGCACGTGCCCTGCCGGCAGTAACGCGTGCCGCCTCGCGTCGCGCTCGCAACGTACGGTGGCGCCCCGGACCTCGCGCCTGATGATCGCCGGCTGATTCCGGCGCTCGAGCACGTCGGCGTCGAGGCAACGCCGATCGTGTGGTCCGACCGATCGGCCTCCTGGCGGCGATACGATGCCGTGATCCTCCGTTCGTGCTGGGATTATCACCTCCGGTTCGAGGAGTTCCGGTCCTGGCTCACCGCGCTGGAGCACGATGCGGTTCGACTCTGGAATTCGCCGGGCACGGTGCGTTGGAACGCCGACAAGCGCTACCTGCTCGACCTGGCGCGTCGCGGCGCGGCCACGATTCCGACGATGCTGGCCGTGCGCGGCCGCCCCGAGGCGGTCGAGTCGATCGCCGCCGCCGAGGGGTGGCCACGGTTCGTGATCAAGCCCGCGGTGTCGGCGAGCGGCTATGAGACCTACGCGCTCCACCAGCCGCTCGACGCGGCGGCGCGCGCCGCGATCGCGCGCGTTTCGGCAATCGGCGACGTGCTCGTCCAGCCATTTGCCAACGAAGTTCCGGAAACCGGTGAGCTGTCGCTGACCTTCTTCGACGGCGTATTCAGCCATGCGACCGTCAAGCGTGCGCGCGCCGGCGAGTTCCGCGTCCAGACCGAGCACGGCGGAACGGTCGAGGCGACGACGGTCGACCCGATGATCGTCGCCCAGGCGAGTGGCGTCATCCAGCTACTCGACGAGCGGCCGCTCTACGCGCGTGTGGATGGAATCATCCGCGGCGGCGCGTTGCTGGTCATGGAGCTCGAGCTCATCGAGCCGAACGTGTTCATGTCCTACCACCCGAATGCCGCGCATCGATTCGCGGCGGCTATCCGCGCGCGGATCGCGCAGCGCTAGAATCGCCTGGTCTCGCCGTGAGCGAGCGTCCAGTTCGCGCTCGCGGGAAGACCGGCTTCCCGCCACCGTTCGGCGAAGCGCCGCGGCGGCTCGTCCACCGGCTCGTCGGTTAGACGAAAGGTGCCCCAGTGGATCGCGAGGCAGGCCGGGGCCC
>DATJIZ010000057.1:0-6573 GCA_035492735.1 Gemmatimonadaceae bacterium
GATCGATGATCGGGAACCAGGTGCTCTGCACCTGAATCATGATCCGATGGCCCTTCTGAAACCGATAGCTCTGGCCGTGCAGGCTGTACTTGATTTCGACGGCACGATTGGGCGGGAGCGGCGACGGGTGCTGAGGGCTCGTTCGGTAGCGACCGCGAAAGACTTCGTTCGAGATCATGAACTCGTAGCCGCCCATCTTCGGATTGTCCTTGATGTCCTCGGGGTAGACGTCGATCAGCTTGACGATCCAATCGGCGTCGCTGCCGCTCGTCGCGGCGAACAGGTCGGCCATGACGTCGCCGGCGATGGTGACGTCTTCAGTGAGAGGTTCGGTGCGCCAGCTCAGCACGTCCGGACGCGATTCGACGAACCGCTGATCCTCGGTGAGCCAGGTGTACCATCCGGACCCGCGCGGATCGTAGGTTGCCTGAATCGGCCGGTTGCGGTAGGGAACCGGATGCGCGGGATCGGACACGTATGCGTCCGCGCACGACGCCTTCGCCGTGCCGCCGCATTGCCGGGGTGGCGGGTCGAACGACAGCACGCCGTCGTCGTGAAAAAAGAGCTGGCGGCTCGACACGTTCCGTTTGGGCGGCCACGCGTCGTACGCCCGCCATGCATTGGCGCCGCCCTCGAACACGTACGCCTCCGGTTGACGCAGCGTGCCGCGATCCTTGAGATAGTAGGCGAAGAAAGGCGCCTGGATGCTGTCGCGGAAGTACTTCGACGTCGCGCTGCCGAAATCGATGTTGCCGAGCATCCGGCCCTCGCGCGCGTTCCAGCCGCCGTGGTTCCACGGACCGACGACGAGAAAGTTCTTGTGGTCTCGATCGAACTGCTCCAGACGCTCGTAGATCGCGACAGGACCATAGAAATCCTCCTGATCCCACCAGCCGGCGACGTTGAGGGTCGGCACGGTGACCTGGGTGAGCGTGGGAATGAGCGTCTGCCGCTGCCAGAACTCGTCGTCGTCCGGGTGCGCGACGAAGTCGTTCCACGTGGGGATCTTTCCCTTCAGCACATTCTTGTTCACGTTCGCCAAGCTCCCGAGCGACAGATACCACTGGTATGTGTCGTAGACCGGGAACTTGAACTGCTCGTTCTCCTTGCTCGTCTCCATCATCGCGGCGTACTCGAAGCCGTAGCTCAGCCGGAACGCGCCGTTGTGATGAAAGTCGTCGCCAATCCACATGTCGGCCGGTGAGGCCTGGGGCGAAGCGGCTTTGAGCGCCGGATGCGGATCGGTGAGCGCCATCGCCGTGGTCCACCCGTCGTACGACACGCCGAGCATGCCGACGCGGCCGTTGTTGTTCGGCACGTTCTTGACCAGCCAATCGATCGTGTCGTAGGCGTCCGTGGCCTCGTCGATTGCCTTCGCGTCCTTGCGCTGTGCCGCGGTCCGGGCCGAGCGCTGCATGACGAATCGGCCTTCGGACTTGTATCGGCCGCGGATGTCCTGGAAGACGAAGATGTAGCCATCGTCGGCCAGCTCCTTGAAGGAACCGTTGAGCGAAGCGGCGCGGCTGTCGATCCCGTACGGCGTCCGCAAAAAGATCATCGGCAGCGGACCGCTCTGATCGCGCGGTGCGTAGATGTCGGTGTTGAGGCGTACGCCGTCGCGCATGACGACCATGGCGTTCGTCTTGACGTACCGCTGAGCGTTGTCGGGCTGCTGAGCGACGGCGTTGGTCGCGGCGACGAGCGCGACGAAGATGAGGGTGCGCATGGCCACGAGCATGCGCGCGCCGCTCGGTGCGCGCAAGGCTCGTCAGACCGGCGCGTTGCGCGGCAGGGCGAGCGTGAAGCGCGAGCCCATACCCAGCCTGCTCGTCACCGTCAGATCGCCGCGCATCATCCGCGCGAGATTGCGGCTGATCGACAGTCCGAGACCGACGCCTTCGTGCTCCCGCGTGAAGCCGGACTTCACCTGCACGAACGGCTCGAAGATCTGCGACAGCTTGGATTCGGGGATCCCTTCGCCGCTGTCGGATACGTGGAAGCGCGCGGTGTCCGTGTCGGCCTCGCACTCGATGGCGATTCGTCCACCGGGCTTGGTGAACTTCACCGCGTTGGACACGAGGTTCACGAGAATCTGATGTGTCTTCTCGCGGTCCGCCCACACGGTGAGTCCCGGGTCACAGCGGGCCTGCTCGTACGCGATCTGCTTGGCCGTCACCTGCGGTTCGGTGAGCGCGTCGAGAACGGCGAGCAGCTCGTTGACGGGCACGTGCTCGAGCTCGAGCTCGATGTGTCCGGTCTCGAGCTTTGCGAAGTTCATGAGGTCGTTGATCAGGGCGAGCAGGTGACGCTGGCTCCGGCGGATCTTGCCCAGATCGTGGAGCTGGTCGCCGGTGAGCGGCCCGCGCAGCCCCATCTCGAGCAGTTCGGTGTAGCCGCTGATCGCGTTGAGCGGAGTGCGGAGCTCGTGACTCATCACGGCGAGAAAATCGGTCTTGGCGCGATTGGCCGCCTCGGCCCGCGCGCGCGCCAGGTGCGCCTCCAGCAGGTCGCGCTCGGTCTGCTCGGCGCGCTTGCGCCCGGTGATGTCTGCGCCGAAGGCGACGACCTGCTGCAGCAGACCGTCGGCGCGGTAGCCATTGGCGGTGTTCCACAGGATCCAGCACATCTCGCCGCGCGAATTGAGCAGCGGGAGCTCGAAGCCGGTGACGTCGTGGCGGCGTACCGTCGCCGCCAATCGCCGCGCGACGGCCCGATGCGACTGAGGCACCAGCGTGTGCCACCAGGGCTGGCTCTTGAACGCCTGCGGCTCGAAGCCGAGGATCTTCTGCACGGCTTCGTTCACGAACACGGTGCGTCCGTCGGGTGTGATCTCGCACACGAGCGCGGGACATCGCGTCACGAGGTCGCGGTAGCGCCGCTCGGACTCGGCGAGGGCGCGCTGCGCGTGGCTCAGCAGGATCGGCGCGGCGGACGACGGATCGAGCACGGCGTCCAGTTCTCCCTCGGCGAGCGATTGGAGCGCCTTGTCCGTCTCGATCAGCCGCTGGATCAGCTGCTCGATCTGCCGGCGTCGGTCGGTGTCGGGGACGCCAGCGGTCACCTGACGCCTCCGACGGACGTTGCCAGCGCCGGCAGTCCAAGCGCCCCGAGGACGCGCTCGGTGTCGCTCAAGCTGCCGATGATCGTCTGTGTTGGTTCCGGCTCGAGCCGCACCAGCGTTGGTGTCACCAGCACGCCTTCGTGCAGCGCGCGCAACGGCTCCTGCATGCAGTCTACGATCTCGAGCGTGTGCGTCGAGGAATCGTATTGCGCGAGGAGGCGTTGGAGGTTGTTGCGGGCGGCGACGGAGTTTGGTCCGTCGCCGGCGACGTACAACCGCATGACCAGGTGCGACATCGAGCCTACCGCGACGCCGAGGCCCGCGCCGGGTCGGCGTCCGATTCGCGCGCGGTGTCGACATCGGCGTGGCGGAGCCGCAGAATCTCCGAGTGATCGCGGTCGCGACGCCGGCGAGCCTCTTCGTCATGCTGCGCGAGCAGCTCGCTTTCCAGCTCCTCGGCCGACAACTCGGCTTCGAGCGCCGCGATCTGCGCGCGAATCCTGGCCTGCGCATTCTCAGCCAGCTTTCGGCGCCGGCGACGCTCGATAGTCTCGAGCAGATCGGCCTCGCGCGCCCGTGCCTCGTGTTCCCAACGCGCCGTGCCCACGAGCACCGTGCCGCCAGCCGTGTATACGTCGGCCAGCGTGAGTCCGTCATCCGACAGCAACAACTCACGGACCTGGTTCGAGTGCTTCATGCCGCGCGACTTGACGATCGTGAGCGTTCGATTGCGTTCGCCGCCGTGAATCAGGTACGCCAAATGAATCCACGTGTCGGCGATCGTCGAGATCTGCGTCGCGGTCGTTTCCTCCGACGCTTCGTTGGCGACGAGGCTCGTGCACACGGTGGTGATGCCGAGGGATCGCGCATGGTCGAGCAGGCGAAGCGATGCGTGCACGGCGGCGATGTGGCCGCCCGTCTTGCTCAGCGCCGAGAGCGGATCGATCACCATGTTTTGCGGACGAAACTCCCTGATCCGTCGTTTGAGGTTGATCAGATGATCCTCGGAGCTTCGCGCCTCCGTTCGCACGGAGTAGATCTCGAGCAGGCCGGTCTCGCGGTACGAATCGAGCTCGACGCCGACGGATTTGAGATTGCGCACGATCTGGCTGCCGGCCTCGTCGAAGCTCACGTACAGCACGCGCTCGCCCCGCCCGCACGCGGCGCGCGCGAAGACGCCGGCGATCGTTGTCTTCGCGACACCGGGCGCCCCCGAGATGAGCACGCCCGAACCGCGGTAGTACCCGCCGTCGAGCATCGTGTCGAGGCGCGCAATGCCGGTCGAGACGCGTTCGGTGGACGCGTCGAAGTCGAGATTGGGCGATCCGAAGGTGGCCACCTCGATTCCGGTCGACGAGATGACGAGCGGAAACTCGCCTTCGGCGAATCCGGAGCCCCGGTACTTCATGATGTTGATGCTGCGCAGCGATACGCGGTCGAGCATGCGATGGTGGAGCGCGACGACCGTGTCGACCATGAACTGCATGAACGCGTACCGTTCGGTCGAGAAGCGGTCGGACTCGCTGGCCTTTGCCGTCATCACCGCCGTGAGACCGCTCGACCGGAGCCACTCGTGCAGCCGGAACATCTCGCGCCGTTCCTTCGCCGGGTTGTCGAGCACCGTCAGCAGGACGTCGATGCCGTCGAAGACGATGCGCCGGGCGCCCATCTCGCTGGCTTTCGCGGACAGCCCGGCGAGCATGCCGGTAATGTCGAAGTCGCCAGAGTGGACCGTGGTCGGCGAGAGCCGAGCGTCGAGGAAGAACAGCCGTTCCTTCTCGAGCGCGGGCAGATCCCATCCGAAGGTCGCGGCGTTGCCGACGATCTGCCGGCTGTTCTCCTCAAACGCCACGAAGATGCCCGGCTCGCGAAACTTCCGCGCGGCGTTCACCAGGCTCTCGAGGGCGAACACCGTCTTGCCGGCGCCCGGGCCGCCGACGATCAGGGTCGTGCGGCCAGCAGGCAGACCGCCGTTCGTGATCTCGTCGAATCCCGGGATACCCGTGCGCGCCTTGACGAGGGGCGCATCGGCGGCGTCCACGGACGCTCGTGTCTCGGCCGCCTCGGGTTCAGAAGTTGAGGTGGTCATGGTCGTGCGGTTGATCGGTTGTTCTCAAAGGGCGCAGAGCGATTCTGGCTCTGATGCGCGCTCGTCCGTTAAGCACACGGCGTGCCGGACGGATTCCGCTCAGGGCACCCAGGTCGTGACGGTCGTCGCTGGCTGGCGGTTCTTGACAGGCGGCACTTCGGCCGGCTCGCCCAGGTTCACGACGGCGACGATGCGCTCATTGTCCTTGACCCCGGCGGCAAGTCGCGCGGCGGGGTCCCGCATCACGCCGCCAGTCTTGAGATGCGTGCCCAAGCCCCGGTCCACCGCGGCGAGCGCCAGGTTTTCGATGGCCATCATGGTGGCCGCGTAGTCCTCTTCGCGAATCTCCGGATTCTCGTTGTCCACCACGGCCACGACGATCATGCACGGCAACGCCCGATGCTCCTCGGCGACGGCGTCGCGCAGCGTTCGGGCGGCATCCGCGTTGGGCTGTTTCTTCGCCTTCCGCTCGCCAAGGGCGAGGCCGTAGCCGTAGCGCGCCTCGGGACCGAGGATGTAAAACCGCCACGGTTCGGTGAGCCGGTGGTTTGGGGCGAGGACCGCCAGCTCGAGCAGGGGCTCGATCTCATCGCGGCGAATTGGACGATTCGTGAAGCGCTTGACGGAGCGGCGCGCTGTAATGGCGTCGATGGTCTGCATGGTCGAAAAGCTAACCAGCGGCAACTGGGGTCAGACTTCATCGCCCGGGAGAATCTGACCCCACGGCTTTCACTGCCTCATTCGCGATGCGTACAGTTTACCGTTCGGCGCGAGTCCGCGATCTGCGTGATCTTCCACGCGTCGCCGACCTTCACGAGCATGAAGGCGTCGATCCCGCAGTGACTGAAGGTCGAGTTCAGGTGAAACGTGTAGTATGCCCACACCTGCGCGACCGGCAGGTCGACGCGCACCTCGGGATCGTAGATGCGCTCGTTCCAGACGTTGCCGGCTGGAGCGCGCACGATCGCCGCGCCGAACTGGGCTGGCGTGGTGAGCGTGACCGACGGCGAACCGCCGCGGTTCGAGACGCCAAGCAGACGCGCGCTGGTGTCGAAGGCCTGGGAGAAGAGCGACGTGTCGCGCGTTCGCATGGCGTCGAACACTTTCTGGACCGTCGCAAGGATGGCATCGCGATCCGAGGTCTGAGCAGCGGCGCCGCGCGCTGCGAGAGCGCTGGCGGCCAGCAGAACGGCACTCACGCGCGGGAATCTCATCGGGCCCTCGGTTGGAAGGTCCGATAATCTCGCATGCAGGGAGATGGAAGAACACCCCGTGGCGGGCGACCTGGACATTTCCCGGTGGCCAATCACACTTCAACACATGCCAGGGGACGTCATTCTCGTCGTCGACGACGAGCCGCAGATTCGGCGTGTGGTGCGGAACGCGCTCGCGCCGGAGAACGCCCGGGTGATCGAGGCGGCGA
>DATJIZ010000058.1:0-6139 GCA_035492735.1 Gemmatimonadaceae bacterium
CTGGCGCGGCGCGACCGAGGAAACGGCTCACGCGCTGCGCTTGCGATACTGCCGGATCGCCACGGTCATCGTGACCGCCGCGTACACGGTCAGCACGGAGAGCGGTGCCGCGACCTCGGACGCCCCCGCGCCCTTCACGAGCACGGCGCGTGCGATGGCCACGAAGTGACGCACGGGATTGACCTCCGACGCGAGCTGCATCCACCGTGGCATGCTGTCGATCGGCGTGAGCAGTCCACTCATCAGGAGATAGATCATGATGAGGAAGAATGAGATGAACATCGCCTGCTGCTGGGTCTCGACGACCGTCGAGATCAGCAGACCGATCGCCAGCGCCGAGACGAGATAGATCCCGGCCGATCCGAACAGGAGCAGCAGGCTGCCGCGGATCGGAATGCCGAATACCAGCCTGCCCACGATCAGCCCGAGCGCCAGGTCGAGAAGCGCGAGCACCCAGAACGGGAGCAGCTTGGCGGTCACGAACTCCGCTCTCGAGATCGGCGTGACGTTGAGCTGCTCGAGGGTGCCGATCTCCTTTTCACGCGCGATGTTCTGCGCGGTGAGCAGTGTCCCGATCATCGTGACCAGCGCGACGAGGATCCCCGGCACCATGTAGGCCGTGTAGTCGAGGCCGGGGTTGTACCAGCCGCGCGTGCGCACGTCGATGAACCCCGCGCCGGGTCGCGGCGGAACGAATTCCGCCGATCGCGCCACGACGGATCGGCGCGTGGGATGAATCTCGACGCCCAGCTCGCGCGAGTACGCCTCGATCGTTTGCACCACGTACGATTGAACGATCCCGGCGGCTGAGCCTTTCTCGGCGTTCAGATCCAGGCCGATCATCGCGCTGCCCGTGCGGACGAGCGAGGACTCGAACTCGTGCGGCACGATCAGCACGAGGGTCGCGCGGCCGGTGAGCATCGCATCGTTCGCGGCGTCGGGCGACGCGGATTGGCCGACCACATCGATCAGGCCGGACGACGTGAGGTGCGTGACGAGGGTGCGCGAGGTGCTCGTGCGGTCGAAGTCGACGACGTAGGCCGGCGTGCGCTTGATGGCGAACGTCGCGGCGTTGGAGAGCAGGAGGAGTTGGATGAGCGGCACGAGCACGATCTGGACGAGCGTCGCGCGATCGCGCGTGACGTGCAGGACCTCGGCGCGGGCCAACGCGAGCGTGCGGCGCACGAACGCCCCGCCGGGCAGCGGAACCGTCACTGCAGGCGCACCTTGAACGACTGGGTGCTCGCCACGAGCAGCACGAGCGCCATCGCCGCCAGGATCATCGTTTCCTGCCAGACGTACGACAGCCCCACGCCTTTGAGCATGATGCCGCGCACGATCACGATGAACCAGCGCGCCGGCACGATCAGCGACACCCATTGCAGAGCGCGGGGCATGCTCTCGATCGGAAACACGAGCCCAGACAGCATCTGCGTGGGCAGCATCGTGGCCATCATGGCGCCGAGCATCGCCACGCGCTGCGAGGACGTCCGCGCCGACACGAGAATGCCGAGCGAGAGCGACACGAGGATGAACAGCATTCCTTCGGCGATCAGGAGCGCCAGGCTGCCCTGCATCGGTACGTGAAACACGATGCGGGCGACGCCATAGACGCTCAGCACGCTGAGAAACCCGATGACGAGATACGGCGAGATCTTGCCGACGATGATCTGCCACGGCCGCAGCGGTGAGACGAGGAGCACCTCCATGGTGCCGGTTTCCTTCTCGCGCGTGAGCGACAGTGCGGTCATCAGCGCCGCGATGATCGTCAGGATGATCGCCATGAGGCCGGGCACGAACAGGTTCGCGCTCACGCGCGTGGGGTTGAAGCGCGATCGCACGCGCGGTACGATCTGCAGGGCGCCGGCTCGGAGTCCCAGCTCGTTCTGGTAGGCCTGGAGAACCGATCGCACGTAGATCTGTCGGCTGGTTCCGCTATTCGGCTCGGTGGCGTCGCTGAACACGAGCACCTGCGCCGGCTCACCGCGCGACAGCCGCTCGCCGAAGCGAGGCTGAAATGCCACCGCCACCTGTGCGGTGTCGGTCTGGAACAGGTGATCGAGCGGTGCATCGGTCGGCGTCACCGACACGATGCGGAACACGCCGCTCGCGCTGAAGCGGTTGCGGAGCTCGAGGGTCGTCGCATCGGGCGTCGGATCGACGATCGCGAGCCGCACGTTGCGCACGTCGGTGCGCACGGACGAGCCGAACAACATGACCTGCACGATCGGGTAGAAGACGATCACGAACAGCGTGCGCCGATCGCGCAGAATGTGATACCACTCTTTGCGGAGGAGCCCGAGGAGCGCGTTCATCGCGCTCCAGCGGCGGCCTGATCGCTCGCCGGCCGGGCGAGCTGGACGAACAGCTCGTCGATGGACTCCGCGCCGGCCGCCTGCTTGAGGTCCGCCGGCGTGCCGATCGCGGCGATGCGCCCGGCCACCATGATCGAGATCCGGTCGCAGTACTCCGCTTCGTCCATGTAGTGCGTCGTCACGAGCACCGTCGTGCCGGCGTGCGACGCTTCGTAGATGAGCTCCCAGAATTGCCGGCGCGTGATCGGATCGACGCCGCTCGTGGGCTCGTCGAGAAACACGATGCGCGGCCGGTGCAGCAGGGCAACGGACAGCGCGAGCTTCTGCTTCCAGCCGAGCGGCAGCGAGCCGACGGAATCGTTCTGCACGCGCGTCAGCCCGAGCCGCTCGAGCATCGTGTCGGTTCGGCGGCGCAGCTCCGTCCGCTCGATGTCGTAGATCCCGCCGTACAGCCGGATATTCTCGAGCGGGCTGAGATCGTCGTACAGCGAGAAGCGCTGGCTCATGTAGCCGATGTCGCGCTTGATCGCCTCGCTCTCGCGATACACATCGTGACCGGCGACGCTGGCCTGCCCGGCGCTCGGCGCCAGCAGCCCGGTGAGCATGCGAATCACCGTGGTCTTGCCGGCGCCGTTGGCGCCGAGAAAGCCGAAGACTTCACCCGATCGCACCTCGAAGGTGATCCCGTCGACCGCGACGAAGCTCCCGAACCGGCGTGTCAGCTTGGTCGCCCGGATCGTTGCGTCGGTCATGCGGCACCACGCGACGCCGGTGCGTCGGGCTGCTCGGCCGCACCCATGCGAGCCATGAACACGTCTTCGATCGTCGGGGCCATCGGCGTCACGGTCAGCTCGCCCAGGCCGCGTGAGGACGCGAACCGGCGGAGCTCGTCGGCGATCGCATCGGGCGAACGCTCGACCCGCCGGTCGGTATAATGCAGCGTCTCGCCGAATGGATAGACGCTCGCGGTCTCGGGGAATTCGCGCAGCGTCTGCAGGGCGCGATAGCGATTCGCCGCCGTGACGGCGAACAACGTGCGGCCGAAGGACTCGGTGATCGCGCGCGGCGTGTCGACGGCCAGAAGCTGGCCACGCTGGATGAGGGCGACCCGATCGCAGCGCCGCGCTTCGTCCATGTAGGGGGTGGACACGATCACGGTGAGACCGGTCGCCTTGAACCGCGCCAGCAGCTCCCAGAACTCGCGCCGCGACACCGCGTCGACGCCGGTCGTGGGCTCGTCGAGGAACAGAATCCGCGGGCGGTGCACGAGCGCGCAGCACAGGGCGAGCTTCTGCTTCATCCCGCCGGAGAGCGCTGCCGCGCGCCGGTCGCTGAACGCCTCGAGCTGCGAGTAGATGGGAGCGATCTGCTCGTACTCGCGCTCGATGGTCGTTCCGAACACCGAGGCGAAGAAGCGGAGATTCTCCTCCACACTCAGATCGGGGTACAACGAAAATCGACCCGGCATGTAGCCGATGTGCCGCCGCAGCTCCCATAGCCGGGATACGGCGTCCATGCCGAGGACGCGCGCCGATCCCGCGTCGGGGACGAGCAGCGTCACCAGGATCCGGAACAGCGTCGTCTTTCCCGCGCCGTCCGGTCCGATGAAGCCGAACGTCTCGCCCGGCGCGACGGCGAACGAGACGCCGCTCAGCGCGACGACGTCGCCGAACCGCTTCGTGAGGCCGTCGGCGACGATCGCCGGTTCGGCGTGCGCTCCAGCGACCAACGGTGTCGTCATCGCACGGCGACCGTCGCGAGCTGGACGTCGGCCGGCATGCCGATCTTGAGCATGTCGTTGGGATTCGGCACGCGAATCTTGACGGCGTAGACGAGGTTCACGCGCTCGTCGCGCGTCTCGATCGGCGTGGGCGTGAATTCCGCCGTGGGCGAGACCCACGAGACGATGCCCGCCAGCGCGCGGCGACTTGCCCCGGCGTCGACGGACACGGTGACCCGCTGGCCGACCTTGAAGTTCGCGAGCTGGGTCTCCGTTACGTACGCGCGAAGCTCCATCGTATCGAGATCGGCGATCTTGTACAACGGCTGGCCGACCTGCACCTGCTCGCCCTTGCGCACGTAGGTCGTGAGGACCGTACCGCCGACCGGGTTCGTGATCACACTCTTGCGGAGCTGATCGCGGACCTGAGCGGCGCGCGCGTCGCTGGCCGTGACGTCGTGCAGCGCCGTCGCGTGCTGCGCGCGCGCGACCGCGATCTGCGCGACGAGCGTGCGATAGTCGCGCTCGGCCTGGTCGAGCTGCTGGGCGGTCGCCGCCTGCTGATCGAACAGGCGCCGCGTACGCTCGTAGACGCGCTGCGCGATCGATCGCTGCGCCTCGAGCACGCCGATCTGCTTGGCCGACTCGTTGGCGCGGGACGCGCTGGCGGTGCGCTGCGCACTCGCCTGCTCGAGCTGAAGCGACTCCGTGGTCGTGTCGATGATGCCGACCGTCGCACCGAGCGGGAGGACGTTGCCCTCGGCCGGCGTGAACGTCTCGAGCTGCCCAGCCGCCTGCGCGCCGACGACCACTTCCGTCGCTTCGATGTTGCCATAGGCATCGGGCTTGGGGCCGCGTCCGCAGCCGATGACGGCGGCCGCGGCAAGAGTGGCGGTCAGGCGATGGAAGAACGGGAATGAGCAAATGCGCATCATGGTGCATCCACTCCGATCGTGGTGAGGTAGGCGGCGCGCGCCTGCGCCAGCTCGACCCGGTGCTGGGCGCGCAGCAGCCGCGCCGCCAGCAGCTCGGTTGCGCGATCGGCGTATTCGGCCGCGGTGACCACGCCTTCGCGCAGCTTCGCCGCCGTTTCGCGGTCGACCTGCTCGCGCAGCGCAACGATGCGATCGTCGAGGGCCAACGTGGTGTCGAGCCGCTGCATCGTGGCGAGCGATTGCTGCACGCCGCGCCGCAGGCTGGCGGTAAAAGCCGCTTCGTTGGTCGAGACGATGTCCCGCTGGATCTCGAGCGATTCCCGATCGCGCTCGGTGGTGCCCCAGTTCCACGGAGCCCACTGCACCTGCACACCGGCGATCCAGTACGACTGGAACTCGGAGCTCAGCATGTTGAGCCCGGGACGGCCGTAGCCGAGTCGCCCGAACGCCGACAACCGTGGCTTGTCCTGCGCGGCGGTGATCGCTTCCTGCCGGGCGAGGCGCTCGCGCGTCGCGCCGAACTGCCGGTATTCGGGCCGTGCACGAAGCGAGTCGATGGAGAGCGGGAGCGCGCGCGCGATCGTGGAATCCACCAGCGGGATCGCGAGTGGGGTGGAGTCGGCGATCGCCCGTCCGATCAGGTCACTCAGACGATTGAGCGCCGCGTGGCGGTCGGCATGAATCTGCGCGAGGTCTTGCTGTCGCTGGAGCAGCGTCGCGGCAATGGCCGCCGTATCGCCGGGCGTCGCGGCGCCCTCGCGACGTCGCGTCTCCGTTTCGCGAAGGCGCGCCACCAAATCGGCGATGGTCGCCTGGACCTGCGCGGCGCGCTCCTGGCCGAGGAGCGCGGAGAAGAATGCCTCGTTCACGTCCTGGCGCAGCCCGTACAGCGTGGTACCCACCTGCGCGCGTGATTCGTCGAGGCGCGCCTGCTCGAGCGCTTCGCGCGGCTTCAATGTGGGATCGACGATGGTCTGCTGTGCGTTCAGATGCGCGTCGATCGTATTGTTGGGCGGCGTGGGAACGGTCAGGCCGGGAACGGCGAGCGCCACATGCGTGACGGCCGACTGGTATTGCGCGAGCCCGGTGCCGGAGAGCGCCGGCAACCGCTCGGCGGCCAGCGTGCGCAGGTTGAGCGACGTGGCCCGCGCCTGCAACGCGAGCTGGCG
>DATJIZ010000059.1:0-6388 GCA_035492735.1 Gemmatimonadaceae bacterium
GGGCTCGCAGCGGCGGTGTACGGCGCGTCCGAGGGATTGCGCACGATTCTCGTCGAGCGCTACGCGACGGGCGGACAGGCGGGCACCAGCTCGAACATCGAGAACTACCTCGGCTTCCCGAGCGGCGTGACGGGCGCTGACCTGGCGCGGCGCGCCACGGCGCAAGCCAAGCGGTTCGGCACCGAGATTCTCACGGCGCAGGACGTGGTCGAGATCAAAAGGAACGATCCGTACCGAACCGTCGTTCTGTCTGACGGGTCCGAGCTGAGCGGCTACACGGTGCTGATCGCGGCGGGCATGGAAGTGCGACGACTGGACGTTCCGGGGATCGAGCCCTTCGTGGGCGCGGGCGTGTTCTACGGCGCGGCGCTCACCGAAGCGGCGACCTACCGCGACCGCGACGTGTTCGTGGTGGGCGGCGCCAACTCGGCGGGGCAGGGCGCGATGTTCTTCTCCCGCTACGCGCGCAAGGTCACGATGATCATTCGCGGCGCCAAGCTGAGCGCCGGGATGTCGCAGTACCTGGTCGACCGGATTGCCGATACGCCGAACGTCGAAGTCATTGCCAACACGGTCGTCGAGAGCGTGCGCGGCGACCGGCGGCTCGAGGCGATCACGCTCAAGAATCTCGTGACGAACGAGAGCTGCGAGTTCCCGGCATCGGCGATGTTCATCTTCATCGGCACGGCGCCGCGCACACAGATGGTCGGCGAGCTGGTCGAGCGCGATCCGCACGGCTTCATCCTCACCGGGCGCGATCTGATGATCGATGGTCATCCTCCGCGCGGCTGGCCGCTCGTTCGCGATCCGTTCCTGTTCGAGACGAGCGTGCCGGGGATCTTTGCCGCGGGCGACGCGCGGCGCGGCTCGGGCAAGCGCGTGGCGGCGGCGGTGGGTGAAGGATCGGCGACGGTGAGCATGATCCACGAGTATCTGGAAACGGTGTGAAGATCCTCGAGAAGACGCCGGCGCTCATCGATCGGCTGGCGGCGCATCGCGCGATCGGCAATGCGCCCCGTCACGAGCTCGAATGGCTCGCGGCACACGGGGAGCTGCGCCGCTACGAGGTGGGCGAGGTCCCACAGGCAAAGGGTACGCACGCCGAGCACATGGTCGTGCAGCTCACCGGGCGCGTTTCCACGTACGTCGACCGTCCGACGGGCCGGCGTTTCGTGCTCGAGACTCGGGGCGGGGAAATCACGGCCGTGCTGCCGTTTTCGCGCGGCGGAACGCAGATCGGCGAGGTCACGGTGCTCGAACCGGTCGAAGCGCTGTTCCTCCATCGCGATCTCTTCCCGGAGCTGATCCGCGAGTGCCCGACGATCCTCGCCTCGATCGTCCACGTGTCGATCGATCGCGTACGCGCGATGACGTCAACCACCGCGCAGGACGAGAAGGTCATGTCGCTGGGCCGGCTCGCCGCGGGGCTCGCGCACGAATTGAACAATCCCGCCTCGGCAGCATCGCGCAGCGCGAAGCAGCTTGTCGAGGCGCTCGCCGAATCGCATCGCGCCGCCGAGGCACTTGGTGCGCTCGGGCTGACCGAGAAACAGCGCGAGCTGATCGACGAAGTAGCGAGCGGCGCATTGATGCCGGCGACGACCGGCGTGTACTCCGCATTGCAACGCGCCGACCTCGAAGAGGAAGTCACGGATTGGCTCGACGAGCACGACGCCGACCACGCGCCCGCCGAGTCGCTCGCCGACAGCGGAGTGACGCGCGAGTCGCTCGACGCGCTCGCCGACGAGTTCGCCGGGAACGATCTCAACGTGGTCTTGCGCTGGATCGGCGCCGAGTACGTGGCGCGCACGCTCGCCACGGAGGTGCAGCGCGCAACCACGCGCATTCACGATCTGGTGTCGGCGGTGAAGCGCTTCACCTACGTGGATCGCGCCGCCGCGCCGGAACTGGTGGACGTGGCGCAGGGGCTGACCGACACGGTGGCAGTGTTGCGGTCCAAAGCCAAGGAGAAGTCCGTTGGAATCGAGCTCGACGCGCCCGACACACTCCCGCGTGTCATGGCAAATGCCGGCGAGCTCAATCAGGTGTGGGCGAACTTGATCGAGAACGCGATCGACGCCGTGTCCGCGGGTGGCAGCGTGACGGTGTCGGCGCGTCAGGACGGCGGCGAGTTGGTGGTGCGGGTGATCGATGATGGGCCAGGAGTGCCCGCCGAGATCAGGGAGCGCATCTTCGAACCGTTCTTCACGACCAAGCCGATCGGGCAGGGGACGGGACTCGGCCTGGACATCGCGCGGCGCGTGGTGCAACGATTCGACGGACACATGGCGCTCGAGTCACGTCCCGGACGGACGGAGTTCCGGGTCGTGCTGCCGGTGGCCAAGACGGACGTTGCGGCGTGAAGGTCTCGCGGCGAGGCTGGCCACGAGAAGTTGGCCACGAGAGTTTGGCCACGGAGTGCACGGAGGGCACGGAGCACACCGAGTGGCGTTCGAGGCTGTCGCGCCGCAGCAGGTCGTAACGACTTGGGAACTGGCACCAACGGAACAGTGAAACGGGCACGAACGGGGTGCTTCAACGAGCGGGACACACTCATGTTGCAACGAGCCGGGACTTTGTGTTGGAACAACCGCTCGGGACGCACCTGGTGGCTGCCCCGAGCGGCAGTGCGAAAGAAAAGTTCGTCCGGGCTCGTGGCGCGTCGCGCTCTCTCGCCAGATTGGACGTGCAGTTTGTGCCCGTTTCCTTGTCCGTTTGTGCCCGTTTTCAAGTCGTTACGGCCTGCTTCGGCGCGACTCCCTGGAGCGCCACACGGAGCGCTCCGTCAACGCCGTGAGCTCCGTGGCCAAAGCGTTGAGACCGGCCTGGGCGCACTCGAGCACTCTCTCGACGCGCTAACGCCGGCCCGCGACCGTCGGAACCGTCCGCGTCACGACGCGCGTGTTGAACTCTCGCCGATATGCCAGGTGCGCCGAGTCGCTCGGGTACGATTCGCCCGCCGCGTACGGGTACTGCTTGATCGCGTGGAATGGCAGCGGCTCGACGGTGGTGCCGTACGCGGTGTTCAGGTCCGAGTCCTTGATCCAGCCGTCGGTGTAGAGCAGAAAGTCGCGCTTCCAGCCGGCCGGGAGCGTCGTAGCGGACGAGGCGTCGAACTGCAGCGTCATCTCATCGCCCGGGGCCATGATCACGTACATGTCGTCGGAGGCGCGCAGCAGCGGCAGCACGTCGCCGAATCGCGTGTACGCCCCCTCGATCGGACGCCACGGCGAGTCCTTCGTGACGCTATCGTAGTCGAACCACCAGGGACCGTACCGGCCGCCCTTGCGATACGTGCGTGAGTAGCCGCGGAAGTGGAGATCCGCCGCGAGCGGCACGAGCGGCGTGACGCGCACGTCGCTGCGCCGGGTGTCGCGGGCGACGAACGCCTGGTCCCAGTAGATCTGCAGATTCGTGCGAATGCGCACGCGGTGATCGCTCGTCGGAAAGATGCGCGACAGATCCACGATGAGCATCTTGTCTTTCCCCGACGGAAAGCCGATGCTCGCGATCGCCGTCTTCCAGCGGCCGTCGGCACCACGCACCTCCAGCGACGGCATCGTAGTCTTGAGCGCCGTTTGCTGGGAGAGCGCGACGTTGATGCTCGCGTCCGTCGGATAGATCCAGCCGCGCAGGAATAGGAACGTGCTGTCGCGCCCGGCCTCCGACCCGAGATCGAGAATCAGATCGTGCGGCTTCACCACGCCTTGATACTCGAGCGGCACGAGATCGGACACGTACACGTCGTCCTTGTCGCGCAACGCCGGCAGCACGTCGTTGCCGCGGTCGTCCACCGCCGACAGCGGGAGCTGTGGGTGTGACACGTAGTACGGGCGCAGCTGTACCGGTCCCGGCGGGACGAACTTCTCGTCGACGAACACATCGACCGAATCCGGGTGGTCGACGGCCAGCAGCTTGAGGTGATCGGCGTACGCCGTCTCCCATAGCTCCTCGGTGAGTTGCAGCGTGTACTTGCCGTCGCGCGGTTGGAGTGCGCTGCCGGGGATGCGCAGGTACTCCTGCGACGCGCCGGCCGGCGCGTACGCCGTGCTGCTGCCGAGCAGGCCGAGCGGCATGCCGAGCGCGCTGCGCCACATCACGTCGGTCAAAAAGCGGAAGCGCGTGCCGTCCCACGCGTACAAGAAGGCGCACGAGCCCTTGAGCACCTCGTTCTCGATCACGTCCTGATCGCTGCCGGGAAAGTAGACCGTCTCCGGCACGCCGTTGGGCCACTCGATGCGCACGACGTCGGCCTTGAGATGCGGCCCCAGGCCGAAGTGTGTGACGCGCGAGGTCACCACGCGCGTCTGGTACAGCTCCGCGGCTCGCACTTCGACCTTGGCGCCGATACCGAAATCGTTGTTCTTGCCGCTGCCCGTGCGCAATCCAATCAATTGCACCTGCATCGCCAGGCTCGCGTTGCCACCGTCGTTGCGCAGCAGGCGCACGCCGCCCGGCTCGGCGATGAGCAAATCCTGATCGCCGTCGCCGTCGAGGTCGTGCGCCGCCACGGCGCTGGCCGACCGGGTGGTCGACGGCAGGATGCTCGAGCGATCCGTAAACACACCGGAGCCATCATTGCGCAGCAGCGCCACCGCGCGGCCGCCGGCGGCCGTGTCGAACAGCGGGGCGCCGGCCACCACCAGATCGAGCCAGCCGTCGTTGTCGTAATCGACGAACGTGGCGCCGCGTGCCTCGACGCCGGCCAGCGACGCGAGCGCCCGGCTCGAGCGCGTGTCCCGCTTGAACTTGCCTGTCCCGTCGTTGAGCCAGAGGCTCGACTCGCGGCCGGCGGCCACGAACACGTCGAAATAGCCGTCGTTGTTGTAGTCGCCAACCGCGAGCGCGGTCGCTCCGGACACATTGATTCCGCTCGCCGCCGTGGCGTCGGTGAACTGCCGATTGCCTTCGTTGCGATAGAGCGTGAGGTTGCCTTTGTCGCGCGCCACGATCACGTCCATGCGCCCGTCACCGTCGAAGTCGGCGAATGCGGCGTCACGCGTCATGCCGCTCGCCGCACCCGCTGTGGCGAAGCCCATACCCTGCGAGCTCTCGGTGAACGTGCCGTCGAGATTGTTCCGGTACACGACCGGCGCTGGCCCGCCGACGAGCAGCAGGTCGAGATCGCCGTCGTGATCGAGATCGACGAAGATGCCGCGACGTGCCCCGCCAGCGTTCGCGATCGACGACTTCGCCGTCACGTCCTGAAACTTGCCCGTGCCGTCGTTGTGCAGCAGATACGCGCGCTGATCGGCGCCGATCGCGAACAGATCGAGGTGGCCGTCGTTGTCGTAGTCGACGAAGGTGGCGAAGCCGGCGCCGCCGGGAATGGCGATGCCGGCGCGCTGGGTCACGTCGAGCAGTTGGCCGCCGCGCACGTGATACAGGTGCACCGCTCCGGCGAACGACGCGAGCACGTCGTCGGTGCCGTCGTCGTCGTAATCGCCGATCGCGAGCGTCGTCGCACGAGCCGACGTGTCGGCCGAGGGCTGCACGCCGGGAAGCCCGACGTCGGTCGTCGCGTCGAGGAACCGTACCAGCTCCGGAGCCGGCTGCCCGCGTCCGGCGCCGCGCAGCATGACGAGCGATTTGGGATTGAACGTGAGTACGGGCCGGCCGGCGAGCGGGCCCTGCAACCACTTCACGTCGTCGAGCGCCGCCTGGTACGCCGGCGTGAGCTCCATGAGGTGCAGGTAGCGGTCGAGCGGCTCGCGCGCCTGATCAAGCTTGCCCGCGCGCAGGAGCTCGACCGACTGATCGAGCCGCGTCGTTGCCTCGGCCGGCGGTTCGGCGCTGGTCCGACGGACTTCCTCCAATTGATGCACGGCGCTATCGGCCTGGCCCTGCCGGACCATCGAGCTGGCAAGCTGGAGTCGCACGGCGATGTTCGCCGGCAACACCGCGAGCACATCGCGGAGCTCCGTCGTATACCGCGCGTCGGTGGGCGTCGGCGACGTCGCGCTGTCGGGCGGTGCATCGAGCTCGGCGAGGGCGTAGAGGACATGCGGGTTGCGCGGGGCCGCCTGCTTCAGCTGCTCGAGGGTGCTGCGCGCCTTGGAGGCGCGGCCGCTCGCCTGATACAGCTTCGCGATCATCAGCCCGACGTCGACGTTCGATGGGTCGAGCTTACGCGCGCGGTCGAGCTGCTTTTCAGCGTCGTCGAAATGCGAGCCGCGCAGATACGTCACGCCAAGGTTGGCGTAGCCCAGCGGGTCCTTGGGCGCGAGATCGATCACCTTCTTGAACTGCTCTTCGGCCTGCGGAAGCTGCGCCGTCTCGAGATAGCCGAGGCCGAGCGCCTGCGCCTGGAACAGGTCTTCGGTCCGGACTTCCTTCTTCTGGCAGCCTGCGATAACGGCGAGCAGCCCGGCGAGAAGAACACCGAGCC
>DATJIZ010000060.1:0-6097 GCA_035492735.1 Gemmatimonadaceae bacterium
CCACCCGAAGCCAGAAGCGCTACCGCGCCGAAAGCCATCGCCGTGCTGCCGCTCGCCAACATGAGCGCCGATCCGGAGAACGAGTATTTCAGCGATGGCATGACGGAAGAGATCATCAACGCGCTCGCCAAGGTGCCTGGCATTCAGGTCGCGTCCCGATCGTCGTCGTTCGCGTTCAAGGGCAAGAAGGACGTAAACGTGCGCGAGATCGGCGAGAAGCTGAGCGTCACCACGGTGCTCGAGGGCAGCGTCCGCAAGGTCGGCACTCGAATCCGCATCGCCACGCAGCTCGTCAACGTCGAGAACGGGTACCAGCTCTGGTCCGAGACATACGACCGGCAGCTCGAGGACATCTTCGCGCTGCAGGACGAGATCTCGCGGTCGATCGTCGAGGCGCTCAAGGTCAAGCTGGTGGACGCGCCGGCGCAGGTCGTCGCGCCGACGAAGAACCTCGACGCCTACACCACGTACCTGAAAGGTCGCTTCCATTTCAACAAGTTCTCCGAGGCCGGGCTCCGCAAGGCGCTCGAGCTGTTTCAGAGCGCGCTGCTCCAGGACCCCGGATTCGCGCGAGCGTACGCCGGAATCGCCGACGTCTGGTGTGGCCTCGCCGACGATTGGGTGCCGCCGGACGACGCATACCCGCGAGCGAAGGCGGCGGCCGAGCGCGCCCTGCAGAAAGACGCCGAGCTCGCCGACGCCATGATCTCGATTGGCAAGGTGCTCTGCTGGTACGAGTGGAAGTTCGACGAAGGCGTCTCACGTCTCGAGCGCGCCGCGGCGCTCAGCCCGAACAATACCGAGGCGCATTGGGTGCTGGGGAGCGCCTTGCCGCTGGTCGGACGACTGGCCGAGGGAACCGACGCCATTCGACGCGCGTGGGTCCTCGACCCGCTACGCGTCGAGTACAGCGGCTGGCTGATGCGCTTCTTGCTCTACGCCGGCGAGTACGATGCCGCGATCGCGCAGGGCAAGGACACGCTCGAGATCGACGAGCAGTACAATCGCGGATTCGTGTTCATTGGCGCGGCCTATCTCGCCAAGGGCGACGCCGCGACGGCGCTCGACTGGTTCAAGCGCGGCCAGAGCCTCGAGCGGTCGGTGCGCACCTACGACGCGATGATCGTCCGTGCGCTCGCCGAGCTTGGGCGCCTGGACGAAGCCGAGGAGATCCTCGCCCGCCTCGAGGAACAGTCCCGCCAGCAGTATATCCGCGCCGAATACCTGGCGATGGGCCACGCCGCGGTCGGGAACATGGATCGCGCGTTCGAGGCCCTGGAAAAGGCCTACCAGGCGCGCTCGGCGGGCCTCATCTACCTGCACCTCGATCCCGGATACGCGCCGCTGCGTGGCGATTCGCGCTACGCGGAGCTCGTGGCGCGGATTGGACTGCGCTGAGCCGTCGCTGGCCGCCGCGAGGAAAGACTACTTGGGTCGCGCCCGTGACCGCGCGAGATAAAACGCCCACGCCGACATGGCCGCGGCGACCAACGTGAGCAGGATGAACCAGGGATCCCGCGCCAGGGCCGACGACTCGGCGATCACTCGCCAGACGTGCGCGACCACGATCAAGCCGAACGCGATGCCCGCCGTCAGCAGGAACGCTTTCATGTCCGGGTCCTCACCCAGGGAGTGGCCCGCGGACCGCGGGCCGTTCACGACACGTACAGGATTTCCCCTTCTTCGTCGATCCCCAGCTCCTGTTCCATTCCGCACACGCCGCAGGTCTTGCTGGCGATCCACACGACCGGCAGCTCGGTCGTGACCGAGCCCGTCGCCGGCTTCACTTTGAGTTTCTTATAGCTGTACTCACCACAGTTCTCGCATGCATGTGCTTTGGCGATACGCTCGGCGCGCTCGCGCGTGATCTTCGCCACGCTCAGCGGCCCTCGGCTTTCGGCGGAATCGGTCCGACCGTGCCTGCGATGCGACCCGTCGCCTGCGGCGGAGCGCCGGGTGCCGAGGGCGAGTTGCCGGCCGCCGCGCCACCGGCGCCGACCCGCGCCACGAGCTCGCGCAGCCCTCCCAGTGCGCCCATCACACCAGCCGCTTCGACCGGCAAGAACACCGTCGAGCCCTTGCCCTGAGTGATCTGCGGCAGGGCCTCGAGGTACTTCATCCCGAGCAGGTACATCGAGGCCTGGCCCTCGGGCAGGGCCGAGGCGATGCGCTCGATCGCCTGCGCCTCCGCCTCGGCCATCGCAAGCCGCGCTTCGGCCAGGCCTTTGGCGCGCAGCACCGACGCTTCGGCCTCGCCTTGCGCCCGGCTCACCTGCGACTGCTGCACGCCTTCGGCCTCGAGGATCGCCGCGCGTTTGGACGCCTCGGCGTTGGTGACCGCCGCGCGGCGCTCTCGCTCGGCCCGCATCTGCAGCTCCATCGACTGCTGGATGTCGCGCGGCGGCTCGATCGCCTGCAGCTCCACTCGCGTGACGTCGACGCCCCAGCCGATCGATGCCTCTTCGATGACCTCGCGCATCCGCTTGTTGATCATGTCGCGGCTGGCCAGCGTCTGATCGAGCTCGATGTCGCCGACGATGTTGCGCAGCGTCGTCCGGGTGAGCGTCTCGAGCGCGAACGGCAGGTTCTGGATGGCGTACGCGGCTTTCTGTGGATCGGCGATGCGATAGTACAGGACGGCGTCGATGTCTATCGTGACGTTGTCCTTCGTGATCACCGGCTGGCTCGGGAAGTTGAGTACCTGCTCGCGGAGATCGATCCGCGACGTCGACGCGGCCGTGATGCGTTTCACGCCGCTCGCGTCGGCCTCGAAGTAGCGGACGTCGATCGTTCGGGGACGTTCCATCCACGGAATCAGGAGGTTCAAGCCCGAGCGTCCGACGCGATTGAATCGGCCCCACCGCTCGATGACCATGACTTCGGCCTGACCGATGATCTTCACGGCCCTGGTGAAGATCCAGCCGGCGATCGCGACGATTATTGCGAGCCCAATCAAGCCACCCATCGATGCTCCTCGTTCAAGGACTGCCGGATACTACGTCATAGCTCCATGGGCGCAACAGTATACAAAGCGCGCGGTGGCCCCACGCGTGAGTTAGATTCGCCCCCGACCTGAAGTGGCGACGTCGCCACACGCGCGGTGGGAATGATGTACGGCTCCCGATACCGATGACGGCGCGCGTTTAGCATTTGCTAAAGCGAGATCCGATGCGAGTCGTGCTCCTGACGATGTGCGGTGCCGCACTCGTCGCCTGTTCGGAGGCGAAGTCGCCGACGGATCCGCTGACCCGCAAGTCCGCGCCGTCGCTTCCCACCGATCGCCGCCCCGGACCCGCACCCACCACCGTCGACGTGCGTCCGGGTGTCCTGCTCGAGGACCTCGTGACGCGCCGGTTTTCGGCGGTGACGCTACCCGCCGACGGGTTCTCGCTGTCAGCCGACGCGGTCCATCCCGATATCGCCTGTCCGTCCGCGTGGAACGGCTCCCGCTGCTGGCTGATCTACACGCCATACAAGAACTCTGATCCCTCGTACGAGAATCCCGCGTTCCTGATGGCGGGAAACGACACGACGTGGACGACGCCGGCCGACGTTCGCAATCCGATCGTCCCGTATCCCGGGGCCGGGCAGTACAACTCCGACCCCGATCACGCGTTCGACCGCGAGTCGGGCCGGCTCATCCAGGTGTACCGCGTCGTGACCGGCACGTCGAACAACATCATGCTCATGTCGACGGCCACCGCCCAGCAGTGGTCGCAGCCGGTGCTCGCGTTCAGCGAGCCGAAACACGATGCCGTCTCACCGTCGCTGATCATCGAGCCCGACCGCGTCGGCAAGATGTGGTACGTCCGGACGGGACCCGCGGGCTGTCAGGCAAGCGCCAGCAGCGTACAGCTTCGCACCGCCCACCTGACGGCGGCCCAATACTTCGAGAACGCCCAGTGGTCGGCGCCGACGCCGGTCGCCATGTCGATTCCGGACTACGTCATCTGGCACCTCGACGTGACCGAACTGCCGCACGGCGGCTATCTCGCGTTGATCGCGGCATTCCCGGTGGGCACCTCGTGCGCCAACAGTGACGTGTGGCTCGCGACCAGCGCGAATGGCATCGCGTGGCGGAACTTCGCGATTCCCATCCTCTGGCGCGGGATGCGCATCGCGACGGAGCGCTCGATGTCGACCTGGTATCGCGGCACGCTCCGGTATGATGCAGAAACCGACACGCTCCACATCTGGCCTTCGGCGCTCTCGGGACGGAACTGGAGCGTGTATCACCTCGCCCTGCCGCTCCGCGAAACCCTCGCCCTGCTGGCCATGACGCGCCCGGGTGACATGCGATCGCTGAAGAAGGTCCCGCCCAAGCCGTCTACGATGGTGATGCCGTAGCGAACGGCGTCGGAAACTTCGGGGGCAACCTCCGGATTCCATCACCGGCGCAACGAGCGCCGTGCTGATGTGACACGACAATGCCCCACGCCAGCCCGTGGTGGGGAACGCGATCCTGGAGGATTGATGCGATACTCGCGATTCTGGGCGGCTCCGCTAGCGGCGCTGCTCCTGGCCGCATGCGGTGGCGGCGGCGGCTCCTATGGCACCGGGCCGGGAAATCCCGGCGGCGGCAATAACCCCGGCGGCGGCAACAACGCCAGCCCGAACACGGTCACGCTCACGGCCGACTCGTTCGCACCGAGCGCTCTGACCGTCCCGGCGAACACCACGGTCACCTGGAAGTGGGACTCGTGCAGCGATCCAGGCGCATATGGCGGCTACAGCACGTGTGTGTCGCACAACATCACGTTCGACGACGGGAGCAACCTTTCGTCCGGAAGCCAGTCTTCGGGCACGTACAGCCGGACATTCACGTCCGCGGGCACCTACAAGTATCACTGCTCGATTCACGGCGCAGCGATGAGCGGCCAGGTCGTCGTCCAGTAAAGCCCGCCCGAGCTCAACCGATACGACAAATGCTCGCGCTCGAAGGCGCGAGCATTGTTGTATGAGATCCTCTGCCGACCCCGGCAACGGCGGTCGAACTCAACCCTCCGGGGCGTCCGCGCGTTACGTTGTATGCAATGTCGTTGAGAGCCGCCACCCTGGCCATGCTGGTCGCCGCCAGCGCCCCAGCCGCCGCCCAGCAGCGATTCACGACGCAGGTCCTGATCGTCCCGGCGTTCCGCGGGCCCGACCGCGGCATCGCGGGCAAGGCCAGCGACGTGATCCGCGGCCGCGTCTCGGGCGCGTTCCCGCGGAACGAGCTCCGGGTGGTGTCGGGCGGCGACATCGACGATTGGCTTCGCCTGTCGGGGTTCGACGAGAACGCGTTGCTCACCGAGGGCGAGCTTCGGGAGCTGGCCAAGAAGTTTCGCGCCGACGAGCGCGTCACCGGCAGCGTGACCCGTGCCGGCGGCCGCGTGCACATCGACGGCTCGCTCGCGTTGATCCGCGATCCGCGTCTCGCGCAGCCGATCTCTGGCGACGGCGCCACCGTCAACGAAGCGGCGGAAGCCGCGGCGCGCGAGGTCATCGCCGCGCGGAGGCAGCTCATCCCGCTTCGGCAGTGCGAGAACGAAGCACGAGAGGGGAGGGCGGCGGAGGCGTCCGCGGCCGCCGCGCGCGGGATTGCACTCTTTTCCCGGGCCGTACCGGCCCGCATTTGCTTGCTCAACGCGCTGACCCACCTCGGCGTGAGCACGGACAGTATGATTGCCGTGGCCCAGGCGGCGCTCGCGGTCGCGCCTGCAAATCCGATCGCGCTCGAGGACCTGGCCGAGGCGCTGGATGGCGAGGCCAAGCCGGCGGAGGCGGCGCCGCTCTGGCTGCGACTCCTCGCCACCGATTCGACCAACGACGATCTCACCGAGAAGGTCGTGAACGCATTGGCGCGCGAAGGCAACGCCGCCATGGCCGCGCCGCTCATCGACCGAGCAACCGACGCGCACGCCGACAATCTGCCATTGCTCAAGCTGCGATGGTTGATCCATCTCGCCGCGAACGACTGGAAGGGGGCCGTCGTGGCTGGCGAGCGGCTGCTCGAGCGTGATGTCGCATCGCAGAGCGATCCGGACTTCTACTCGCGGCTGGCGACGGCGTATCGATCCGACAGCCAGCCAGAGCGCGCGCTGTCGATCGCCGCCGC
>DATJIZ010000061.1:0-22630 GCA_035492735.1 Gemmatimonadaceae bacterium
GCGCGTCTGGCGCGGCGCGGGTTGCGACCAGTGCCGCGGCACGGGCTATCACGGCCGCACCGGCGTGTACGAGCTGCTCGTGATCGACAACGAGCTCCGGCTCGAGATCCAGCGTCGCCGCGGCTCGGAAGAGCTGCGGGCAATGGCGATCGCCAAAGGGATGCGAACGCTGCTCGACGACGGGCTTCGCGCGGCGCGAGAGGGGATCACGACGATCGAGGAAGTGCTTCGGGTGGCGAGGGCGTAGTCGTGGCGAGCTGACGGCCAACGTTCTCCGCCGTTCGCCATCGCCGTTTGCCTCCGCCGGCAACCCGCGCCGTCGGCCTCCGCCGTTCGCCTCCGCCGTTCGCCTTTCTCCGCCACAAAAGCACGCCGCTTGCGACGCGTACCGGCTTGGGCCGCGCCGTATGTGGCGGGCTCAGACGTAACCCAGGAAGGAGCGGACACCATGAACTTCAAATCGACACTTGCAACCGCCGCGCTCGTCGTCGTCGGCTCGGTGGCTGCACAGGCGCAGGACACCAGTCAGACTCGAATTCGCATCCAGAAAGATGCGGCCGTCGGAACGGCCTCGGGCGTCGTCGCGACGCCGGCAGCCGAGCCGATGGATACGCTCGACATGCTCTGGTACCTGCCGACGGGAAGGACGTGCAGCAGCGTCGACGTGAGCGCGGCGCGCAGCGTTCAGCTCAAGACTGATCTGTACCAGTCCGGCACGATGATCTCGCCGGACTCGGCAAAAGTCATCGCGCTCTGCGCGGTGCCGGGGCAGATCGGATCGGGTGAGATGAACGTGGCGAACGGCCGCACCGAGTATGCGATCGACATCATCCCGAACCACAAGAAGACGCACACCAAGGTGATCGTGGACGCGCAGACCGGCGCCGTGTTGTCGTCCAAACAGTTCGGCGGCTTGCGAGGCCTGGCCGGCTGGGTGCGGGAGAGCGCCGAGCACAAGGAGAACGTCAACAAGGCACCGAACGATACCACGATGAACAGCAAAACCATGCTGCGCGATTCGACCATGATGCGTGATACGACGATGCGCAACATGATGCGGGACACGACGGCGCGTCGCGACACGACCATCAAGCGGGATACGACCGTCAAGCGGGATACGATTCCGCAGTAGGCCCGCGGTTCGAGATTCGAACGCCCAAACGACCGAACACGGGGCGCCTCGCGCGAAGCGCCCCGTGCTTTTTCCGGGGCCGGCCAAGTCGGCCATGTGCGGCGTGTCAGAGCTGTGTCAGAATCACGCCGGGAACGTTCACCACGCCGTTGCCCCGTTCGAGCGCGCGTCCGCACATTTCGACATGCCGTTCGGTCCGCGCGCTCCATCGCCAACTCCACGTGCCCCGCAGTCGCGCGCGATGCTCCTCGCGCTCCTGCTGGTCTGCACGCTGGTGCTGGCGACGATGCTTGCCTACGAGGCGCACGACGCGGCCCGCTCCCACCGCGCCACCGCCGAGCGTGCACTGCAGGACTATGCGACGGTCGCCGGATGGGAGCTCGTCGCCGGCGTGAACGACGAGCTCCAGTCGGCGCTCGGGGCCGCATTCTCCCCCGTCACGCGCACGCGAGCGACAACACCATACGAATTGCTTCCGGCGCCGGCCGTTCTCTCCGGCGGCGCCGATGGCGCGCTGCGCTGCGCGACGAGTCCCGAGGACTCGGCCCGCTTCTACTTTCGAATCGACTTCCGCGACGGCTCGCTCGCGACGTCGGGTGCGGTGCCGTCGTCGACGATGCGACGGTGGCTGGTCGACACGATCTCCGCGCAGGTGCGGAGCGTCTATCAGCCGGACTGGACGTATGCACTGGTGCTCGGTGGCCCACCCGGGGAATCACCGGTCGCGATCGCCTACGCCGTGAAGTACGCCGAGCATCGAGCACCGATCGCCGCCTACGGCTTCCGTACGTGCGCCGGAGCCGTGGGTGCGGCGATGTTCGACTCCGTCATCACGCGGCGCGCCCTGCTGCCAGTCACCGTCACCGGCGGCGTGCCGAACGACTCCATCGTCGGCATCATCGTGCGCGACCGTCGCGGCCGCACGGTCTTTCAGTCGCCGCATGCGCAGGCCTCGCCGTACGCGTCCGACGTTCCGCTCGATCAGGTCGGCGCGCTGACGGTGCACGCGGCAATCCGGCCGCGAGCTGTCGAGCTGTTGGCGCTCGGCGCCCTGCCGCAGTCGCGCGTGCCGATCCTCATGGGTTTGCTCTCGCTCACGGCGGCCATGGTCGTGATCACCGTGCTGCAACTGCGCCGCGAACACGAGCTGTCGCGCCTGCGATCCGATTTCATCTCGAGCGTGTCGCACGAGCTGCGGACGCCGTTGTCACAGATCCTCCTCTTTGCCGAAACGCTGGACCTGGGGCGCGTGCGTACGCAGGAGGAGCGCGACACGGCGACGGGCGTGATCGTGCAGGAAGGGCGGCGACTGATGCACCTGGTGGAGAACATTCTGCATTTCTCACGTGCCGAACGGCGAATGACCCGGCTTGGACCGGAGCCGCTGGATCTGAACGGGGCGGCGCAGCAGATCGTCGCCGACTGGCTTCCCCTCGCCGGCGCTGCCGACGTCCGCATTCGCACCGAGTTCGACGCCGACGTCCACGCCCTCGCCGATCGAAGCGCGCTCCGGCAGATGCTGCTCAACCTGCTCGACAACGCCGTGAAATACGGCCCGCACGCGCAGACGGTCACCGTCGGCACGGCGCAGCGCGGCGAGCGGGCTCGAATCTGGGTCGATGACCAGGGGCAGGGCATTCCCGTGCGCGAGCGCGAGCGGGTCTGGGCTTCGTTCTACCGCCTCGCGCGGCACGCGAATTCGTCGGTCGCCGGCAGCGGTATCGGGCTGTACGTGGTGCGCGAGCTCGCCCGCCTCCACGGCGGCGATGCGTGGATCGAGGACGCGCCGGGTGGCGGCGCACGGGTAGTGATCGAGCTGCCGGCGGCGCCGCGCGCCCCCGGCTTCACGGACGAACATGCCGCCACGCCGGCGGTTGCATCGGTCGAGTCCGAGGCATGACGCGCATTCTCGTCATCGAGGACAACCGGAACCTGGCGACGGGGTTGCGCAACAACCTCGAGATCGAAGGCTATCAGGTCGACGTTGCGGCAGACGGGCATGCGGGGCTCGCGTTGGCCCGGTCGTCGAGCCCCGACCTGATCGTGCTCGACCTGATGCTGCCGGGCATGGACGGGTATCGCGTCCTCAAGACGCTGCGCGAGGAAGGCATCGACACGCCGGTGCTCATCCTGAGCGCGCGCGGCGAGGAGACGGACAAGGTCCTCGGCTTTCACCTCGGCGCCGACGATTACGTCGCCAAACCATTCGGGCTGCTCGAGCTCCTCGCCCGCGTCGATGCGTTGCTCCGACGCGCGGCGAGCGCGAAAGCCAAGACGAAGCTCGCGGCGCCGGTCACCTTTGGCGACGTCCACATCGACCCGGGCACGCATACGGTGAACCGTGCCGGCACGCCGGTGCTGCTGCGGCCCAAGGAATACGAGTTGTTGATCGCGCTGCTGCAGCGGCGCGGACAGGTCGCATCACGCGCCGAATTGCTCGAGGAGGTCTGGGGATACTCGGGTGAAGTGTACAGCCGCACGGTCGACACCCACGTGGCCGAGTTGCGACGCAAGCTCGAGGACAATGCCGCCGAGCCGCGGCACATTCTCACGGTCCGGAAGAGCGGGTATCGGATTGCCGTGTCCTGAGCTCGCGCGCGCTCACTCGTAGCGTAGCGACTCGATCGGATCGAGCCGCGCGGCGCGGCGCGCCGGCAGCACGCCGAACACCAGACCGATCCCGATCGAGACGGCGAGCGCGACGAGCGTGAGGTCGAGCGGCGTGGCGCCGCGCACGTTCATCAGCGAGCCCGCGACGCGGCCGAGAGCGAGCCCGATTATCACGCCAATCGCCCCGCCAGCGCCGGTGAGCGTCGCGGCCTCGATGAGAAACTGCTGGAGAATGTCCCGCCGCGTGGCCCCGACGGCCTTGCGGATGCCGATCTCACGCGTGCGATCGGTGACGCTGATCATCATCACCGCCATCACTCCGATGCCGCCGACGAGCAGGGCGACCGACGAAAGCGCGATCATCACCAGAAAGAACACACCGGTGATCTTGTTGAACGTGTCCAGGATTTGATCCTGGGTGATCATGTCGAAGTTGTTGTGATCCGCCGGATGCAAGCGCCGCGATTCGCGCAGCGCGATCGTGACCGCTTCCTGGGCGGCGGATACGGTGACATTCGCTCGCGGCTTTACCGGGATGAACAGCGCGTTCGTCTTGTCGATGAAGAACTGGTGGTCCATCGCGCGATACGGGATGATGTCGTGGGTCGACTGGCCGGGCGGCTGAAAGATGTTGGCCGCCTCCTGATAGATGCCGATCACACGGAACGGCCGGCCACCGATCCGTACGAACTTGTCGACCGGCTGAATGTTCCCGAACAGCTTGTTCGCCACGTCGGCGGAGATCACCGCGACCGACGCACCGCTCTGCAGCTCGGAGTGCGTGAACCACCGACCCTCGGTGAGCTCGCCTCCGTAGATCTCGGGATAGCCGTCGTCGGCCCCGATGACCACGCCGAGATTGGTGCGAACTCCCGCGTACTCGGTACGGTTCTGTATCTGGCCCCAGATCGCGGCGTACTTGATCTCGGGCAGCTTGGCGATCAGCTCGGCGTCGTCGGTCGAGAGATCGGGGCGGATGCGCACCCACGCCGGAAGATCTTGCGGGTTGATCGGCGTCTGCGACCAGACCTTCATCACGTAGAAGGTCGACGGGCCGGCGATCTGGATCGTGTCGACGATCTGATCGCGAATGCCGGAGACGATCGTCGCCATCGCCATCACCGTCGACACGCCGATGACGACGCCGAGGATCGTCAGCCCCGACCGCCCCTTGGCCGCGGCGAGAGAGCTCATCGCGGACGAAACATTCTCGCGGAGCTGCGCGCCGAGTCGTTCCAGCGAAAAGCGCGACGCGATCATTCGGCCCTCATGGCGACAACGGGATCGAGGCGGGCGGCCCGCGATGCCGGGTAGACGCCGAACAGGACGCCGACGCCGGCGCCGAGGGTGAGTGCCACGGCAATCGACCAGGCCGTGACGCGCGCGGGAAGCGGCGATGCCGCCGCGATCACCGCCGCGAAGCCCCAGCCAGCGCCGGCGCCCAGTGCGCCGCCGATCACCGCCAACATCACCGACTCGGCGAGAAACTGCCGGAGGATATCGCTGCGCCGCGCGCCGACGCTCTTCCGCAGCCCGATTTCGTGCGTGCGCTCGCGCACCGACATCAGCATGATGTTCATGATGACGATGCCGCCGACCACGATGCCGATCGCGACCATCGCCGGCACCACCGTGAAGAGCACCTTGGTGAGCTGCTTCCAGAAGTTGACGAGCGCGTCGGCCGTCTCGATGGCGAAGTTGTCGGAATCGCCCGGTCGGAGACGGTGCGCGACGCGCATCGCTTCCTCGGCACGCGCCATTGCCGGCGCGACCTCGGCGGCTTCGGCCATCTTGACCGAGATCGTGGTCGTTTGGCGGCGACCGTACATCGACTCGAAGGTCGTGATCGGCAGCATCACGAATCCGTCGAAAGACTGGCCGAGTACTCGCCCCTTGGCCGCGATGGTGCCGACGATCGTGACGGGCACTCCGTGGACGTGGATCGTTTGGCCGACCGGGCTGCGGCCGTCGAAGAGCTTGTCGGTGATGTCGGCGCCGACCACGGCGACAAAGCGTCGCTCGCGCACGTCGATCTCCGTCAGCGGGTCGCCGAACGCGAACTTGTAGTCCTGAATGGTCTGGTACTCGGGCGTGACGCCGTAGATCTGTACGGAGCCGAGGGTGCGATCGCCGAACACGACGTCGCTGCGCGGCGTAGGGAAGCCGGACTGCACGGAGATCGCGACGGCATCGGGCAGCGCACCGCGCACGACGTCGGCGTCGATCGACGTGATTTTGGGCCGGCGCTGCATGCGCAGCCAATCGTCGTCCTCGATCAGGCCCAGATTGATCGGCAGTCGCCGAATCTGGAACGTGTTCGATCCAATGAGGGCGTCGGCGACGCTCTCCTTGACATACGCGTTCATCCCTTGGATCACGGCGACGACCGCGACGAGAAACGCCACGCTCACGATGATGCCGAGCAGCGTGAAGAACGAGCGCAGCTTGTTCGCGCGGATCTGGGTGAGCGCGGTGGTGAGAACGTCGCTGAATTGCATGGGAGCGTGGCGGGGACGGCCGATGGGTCAAATCCTCACGCGACTTCCGAGTCGCGCAAGAGCACGGGTCACCAGGGCTCATTCGCATGCGCGGGTTCGTCCAGACCGCGTTCGCTCCGCAGCCAGAGCCTGTCGAGATGCCGTTGTGCGGATGACCTCCCGCGGCAACGTACCGTGCTGCATTCTTCCGGCATGCGCATTCACTCTTTGCATCGTGGCGCGCTCCGACTCGGAGCACTGATCGTTCTTGGCCATCCAGTAGCGCTCGCCGCCCAGCAGCACGTCGACCTGGTGCTCCGCAACGGCACCGTCGTGGACGGCACGGGCGCGCCCGGCCGCCGCGCGGATGTCGGCATCACCGGCGATCGCATCGCGTTCGTGGGAGACGCGGCGGCGAGTCACCTGACCGCGACCAAGACAATCGACGCATCCGGCCTCATCATCGCTCCCGGCTTCATAGACCCGCACACCCATACCGCCGGCGACCTGTCCAACCCCGGTCGCAAAGCCAACCTCGCGTACCTGATGCAAGGCGTGACCACCGTCGTCACCAACAACGACGGCGGCGGGTCGATTCAGATCGGCAAGCTGCTCGACGGCTGGACGACGAACGGCATCGGCACCAATGCCGCGGTGTTCATCGGCCAGGGTTCGGTGCGTGGCGCCGTGATGGGGATGTCCGACGCCAAGCCGACGCCCAGGCAACTCGACTCGATGCGCACACTCGTGGCCCGTGGCATGGACGAGGGCGCGATCGGCATGTCCACGGGGCTGTACTACGCGCCCGGTAGCTACTCGTCCACCGACGAGGTGATCGAGCTCGCCAAGGTGGCCGCGGCCAAAGGCGGCATCTACGACTCCCACATTCGCGACGAGAGCTCGTACACGGTGGGCTTGATCGCGTCCGTCAACGAGGTGGTTCGCATCGGGCGCGAAGCCCACATGCCCGTGCACATCTCGCACATCAAAGCGCTCGGCGCCGACGTGTGGGGACTGAGTGACAGCGTGATCGCGGTCATGAAGCGGGCCCGCGCCGACGGCGTCGAGATCGCGGCGTGCCAGTACCCGTATACGGCGTCCGGGACGAGCGTTGGCGCATCGCTCCTCCCGCGTTGGGCCGAAGTCGGCGGCCGCGATTCGCTGGCGTGGCGCATCAGAGATCCGGCGACGCATCGTCGCCTCGTGAGCGAGATGACCGAGAACATGCGCCGGCGCGGTGGACCCAATACGCTCCTCATCGTCGGCGGTCGAGACAGCACGGTTCGCGGAAAGCGGCTGGACCAAGTCGCGCGTGCGTGGAACACGACGCCCATCGAGGCGGCGATGCGGATCATCCTCGCCGGAGATGCCGGAGTGGCGTCGTTCAACATGGACGAGAAGGACATTCAGAACTTCATGAAGCAGGACTTCATCGTCACGTGCTCCGACGGCAGCGACGGCCATCCGCGCAAGTACGGAACATTCCCCAAGCTCTTCCATGAGTACGTGCAGCAAAAGCACGTACTCACGCTCGAGCGCGCCGTCGAGCGCAGCAGCGCCGAAACGGCGAAGATCCTGCGATTGAAGGATCGGGGCGTGCTCGCACCCGGCGACTACGCCGATGTCGTCGCGTTCGATCCGGCGACGTTCGCCGACCGCTCGACCTACGAGCAACCGACGCTGCCGGCCGTGGGTGTCCGCTATCTCCTCGTCAACGGCGTGCTGACGATCGACGGCGGCACGTATACGGGCGCAACGGGTGGCCGCGCGCTCCGGCGGGAGCGGTGAGTTGCCGGCTACATTTGAGCTCATGACCGATGCGACGTTCGGGACGTTCTTCGTCCCGGGGCCCACCGAAGTGCGGCCGGAGATTCTCGAGCACATGACGCGGCCGATGATGGGCCACCGCGGGCGCGCGTTCGAAGCGATGTTCGCGCGCATCGAAGCCGGGTTGCGCGACGTGCTGCTCACGGCTCGCCCCGTCTACGTGGGCGCCTGCTCGGCCACGGGCTTCATGGAAATGGCGATCCGGAATGCACCCGACGGACCGATTCTCTGTCTCGTCAACGGTGCATTCTCCGAGCGCTTCGCGCAGGTCGCCGAATCGTGCAGCCGCCGCGTCGAGCGACTCGTCGTGCCGTGGGGCACGACCTTCGACATGAACCTGGTCGAGAGCGCGCTCGATGCGATGCACTTCTCCGCTGTCACCGTTGCCCACTCGGAGACCTCCACCGGCGTAATCACCGACGTGCGATCCGTCGCCGAGCTCGCGCATCGGCACGACACGATGGCGCTGGTCGACAGCGTGTCCGGCGCGGGCGGCGCCGAGATCATCGTCGATGGCTGGGGTCTCGACTTCGTGTTCACCGGCTCGCAGAAAGCCCTGGCGCTTCCCGCCGGACTCGCGTTCGCCGTCGCATCGTCGGAATACGTCGAGCGCGCGCGCGCGGTGCGCGACCGCGGGTTCTACTTCGACGTGTTGCAGTACGACGCATACGCGGAAAAGAATCAGACGCCGAGCACGCCGGCCACGTCGCTGCTCTACGCACTCGAGGCGCAGATGGGCGACATTGGCCGTGAGGGCATCGAGCGCCGCTGGGAGCGTCACATTGCGATGCGCGATGCGACGATCGCCTGGGTGGACGCGGTCGCGACGAGACGTGGCATCGATCTTGACGTCCTCGCCCCCGAAGGTGCGCGGTCGCCGACTGTCACCGTCATCTCGCTTCCGCCCGGCATCAAGGGCGCCGACGTGACCGAAGCCGTGAAGGTTCGGGGGTTCACGATCGGAAGCGGCTATGGCCAGCTCAGGGATACGACCGTGCGCATCGGTCACATGGGTGACCACTCCGTCGAAGGTCTCCGGCGCTGTCTTCATGCGTGCGAGACCGCGATTGCAGAACTGGCCGAACGACGGAGACTGGTGCGGGTGTGAGGGTTGGGAGGGGGAGGGGGAGGGGGTGGCATGGTCACGCGAAACGAACGTCGGCGCGCAGTTCTACGCGCCCTGGCACTGGTGCTTCCGGCGATCGCCGGATGCTCGTACGCGACGCGACAAGGAACGGATAACGGGCAGCTGGCGACGTCCGACGACAGCGCCAACATCGCGTATGGCTCGACGCTCCGTCGCAATGTGACGTCAGCGGTCGGATCCATCGTGATCTCGCGAGAGGACGCGTCGCGCGCTGGTCGTGTCGAGGAATTGCTGATCGGGCGCATCGCGGGCGTACGAGTCGATCCGCTGCCGAACGGCGACTACGCCGTGCACATCCGCGGGAGCACGTCACTGGTGAACGGCGGCGATCCGCTTTATGTCGTGGATGGCTTTCCGTTTCCCGCCGGCGTGTCGTCGCGCGAGTTGCTGCGCGGCATGAGTCCCAGCGACGTCGCTCGCATCGACGTGCTCAAGGACGGCGCCGCGGCTGCGTACGGCATTCGCGGCGGGAATGGTGTGATCCTCATCACCACCCGGCGTTCCAGTCCGTAAACGAAGGAAGTCGTCAGGCTGTCTTGCGCGTCGGAGAAACACGGTTCACGATTGAGCATCCCACTCACGTGAGCCGAACCCATGCGGCCTTGCTTCACGCTGTCCCTGTTGGCGTGCGGCGCGCCGGTGTTGCTTGGCGCGCAAAACGTTCGAGTCAACATGGAGCCGTGGCGCGAGCCGATCCTGATGGACACGCTCCGGCAGAACCACGACCTGGACATTCCGCCGGCAAAGGTCTACGAGGCCACGCTCAAGGCGTTCGCGGCGCTGGATGTTCCGGTCGGCAACACGGCCGGGAATCTCGGCATCATCGCGAGCGAGCGCTTCACCAGGTTCCACGTGTTCGCTGGCGAGGTGTTGTCCAGGGCATTCGACTGCGGCGACGGTCCGACGGGCAAGTTCGCGGATTCGTATCGTGTCGAAATCGCGGTCGTGGCCTACATCGAGCCGCGGCCAGGCGGGGGCACGCGGCTGGGTTTGGCGAGTATCGCGAGTGGGCGCGATCCGACGGGGCCGTACCGCTATCCCAAGGAGTGCGCGTCGACCGGACGGCTCGAGCTGCGCATTCTGGACCGCGTGAAGTCGCTGGCGACGGAGTGATCCTGCGGCTGCAAATCAGCCGTGTTTGAAGAACTGCACGGCACGCTCGTGCTTTTCCGCCGCCGCCCGCGACTTGAACGTGCCGAGATTCCGCCGCTTGCCAGTCTTCGGATTCTTCTTTCGCGAGTAGAGGCGGTAGCGGCCGTCCTTGAGCTTGCGAATCATCGTGGGCTCCTCCGCTGACATCGGTTCATATCGCGTCCGCCGGCGCGCTTGCATCCGTGCTGGCGTCCGCGCTGCGCCAGGCGTGCGAGAGCGGGTGTGGCTGCTCGCGGATGAGCGGCTGCATTTGTTCCGCGCCGAGCGCACGAACGAGCGCGCGACAGCTCGCGTCGCGGGCCTGATCGATCATCCGTTCGAGCACGACCCGCGCCTCCGCCACCGCGGAATCCGCTACGCCGCGCACGTGCATCTGGATGACGCTTTCGATCTCCTCATGGAGAATCGTCCACTCCCGATGCAGAGCCTCGCTCGTCCAGCCCAACCTCGAGCGCTGCACCCCATGGCACTCGGCGAGCAGCATGTGAATCTTGGTGCCGTCGGCCACCACCGCCGACGGCTGGCCCTGGCTTTCTTCGATCGCTGCGAACATCGTCGCGACGTCGGCGACATACGCCGAGAGATGGTCGGTGAGCTGGCAGTAGCGAAGCGAGTGTGCGGATTCGGTGATCGACTCGTCGCGCAGACGCGCCACGAAGGCGCCGAGCAGAGGATCGAGCTCGCGGATCAGCATTTTGCCGACCTCGCCAAGGCCAAGGAGCCGCGCCGCGGTGTCCGGCGACTCGGCTCGCCATCGGGCAGTTTCCTTGGCGGCGATGGTCGCGTCCGGCAGCCAGAGCGTGAATACGGATCCCGATCCGACGGTGCTCCGCACCGTGAGGTCGCCCCTCATCAGGCGAGCGAGGCGTCGGCTGATCGTCAGGCCGAGGCCCGATCCTTCTTTGCTGCGCGAGCGTCCGCCTTCTACCTGCACGAATGGGTCGAAGATGGTGCGCACCTTCTCGGGCGGAATGCCGATTCCCGTGTCGTGGACACGAATCACGCACCACGGCCCGTGCCCGAACGCGCGCGCGTCGGCGTCGGCTCGCGCCGTCAGACCCCACTCCACTGAAACGCGTCCGCCGGGCGGCGTGAACTTGACCGCGTTGTTGAGGAGATTGACGAGGATCTGGCGAACGCGGTCCTCGTCGCCGGCGTAGGCCACGGCATCGTCGGCCGGCGGCTTGGCGGCGAGCTCGATGCCGCGGGCTTCCGCTGCCGGTTGCACGAGGGCGATCGCCGCATCGGCCGCCCGATGCGGGTGGCCCACGCCTTCGTGCAACCAAAGCTGTCCCGCTTCGACCTTGGCCAGGTCGAGGACTTCGTTCACGAGTCCCAGGAGATGACGGCCGCTCGCCGCGATGCGCGCGATGCTGTGGCGCTGCTCGGCTGATAGCGAGCCGGCCACGCCGAGGTCCAGCAGCTCCGAGTAGCCGATGACGGCATTGAGCGGTGTGCGCAGCTCGTGGCTCATCAACGCGAGGAACTCCGACTTGGCCTGGTTCGCGGCTTCGGCCTCGATGCGCGCGATTCGCTCGCGGTCGAGCTGGGCCGCGCGCTCCTCGGCGCGCTTGCGGTCCGTGATGTCGCGGAGCGAAATGAGGTGCGCGGATTCGCCTTGCCACTCGATGTCGACCGCGCGGAGCTCCGCCGTTACCGTCTGGTGATTCGGGCGAACCACTTCCACCTCGGCGGTCGCCGACGCCATCACGGGGAACCCGAGCTCGCGGTTCGTGAGCTCGTCGCGCGATCGGCCGAACAGGCGTTCAGCGGCTGGATTGGCGAAGCGGATCATCCCGTCCCGATTGACGATCACGACGCCGTCCGCCATCTGGTCGACGATCGACTTGAGGCGAGCCTCCTCCGATGGGAGATCTCTTACCGCGTTTTCCTCGTGTGATGGTTGTTGCACCGCCGACTCCACGTCGGGACTCTGACCCACCCGCTAGTCAAAGACCATGCCCTTCCGCGTGGTCCAAAAGATGCGTTCGCCATCGCGTGCCAGCGGGTCCGTCGGGCGGCGCGGGCCGGCAGACCGCGGGCCTGTTCGACTGGAGCGATCGGCGGTGATCTTTCTCCTCAAACTGTACATCGCCGGCAAGGGCGCGCGCGCGGAGGCGGCGATCACGAATCTTCGCCAACTCTGTGACAACGAGTTGCGCGGCCAGTATGAGCTCGAGATCATCGACATCCTCGAACATCCGGAGCTCGCAGAGGAGGCGAAGATTCTGGCGACCCCGACGCTGATCAAACAACTTCCGCCGCCGCTCCGACGTGTGATCGGCGACCTGTCCGACCGGGAGAAGCTTCTGCTCGGCCTCGACGTACGGCCGATCGCTCCACAGTCAGTCGACAATCCGAACGCTCCATGAGTGACAACGGCGACGGCCCGCGCGTGCAAAAACTCGCCACCGGCATTCCAAGCTTCGATCTCATCGCGAAGGGCGGACTGCCCGAAGGACGGACGACCCTCCTCTCCGGCACGGCGGGCAGCGGCAAGACCGTATTCGCCGTCCAGTTCCTTGCGGCCGGAATCGCTTCCGGACAGCCCGGGGTGTTCGTGACGTTCGAAGAATCGGCGAAGGACATTCGCCAGAACATGTTGAGCTTCGGTTGGGATCTGGCGGAGTGGGAGCGGTCCGGCACGTTGGCGGTCGTCGACGCCTCACCGGACCCGCACGTGGAGACCGTGGAGAGCGGAACGTTCGATTTGAGTGCGCTGCTGGCGCGGGTGCAGCATGCCGTCCAACGATCGGGTGCCAAGCGGGTCGCACTCGATTCACTCGGCGCGGTGTTCTCGCAATTCTCCGATCAGTCGGTCGTGCGCAAGGAGCTGTTCCGGATCGCGTGGGCGCTCAAGAGCATGGGCGTGACGTCGCTGCTGACCGCCGAGCGCACCATGGACTACGGCCCGGTCGCCCGATTCGGCGTCGAGGAGTTCATCGCCGACAACGTGATGATTCTGCGCAATGTGCTCGAGGACGAGAACCGTCGCCGCACGATCGAGATCCTCAAGTTCCGGGGCACCGATCACCAAAAGGGCCAATTTCCGCTGACGATCGCGCCCGATATCGGGGTCGTCGTCATTCCGCTCTCCGGCATGCAGCTGCGTCAGAAGTCGTCGAACGTGCGTGTCTCCTCGGGTAACAGGGACCTCGACGAGATGTGCGGCGGCGGCGTCTTTCGCGATTCGGTCATTCTGGTCTCGGGGGCGACCGGCACGGGCAAGACCCTGACGGTCACGCAGTTCATGAAGGGCGGCGTCGAAGCGGGTGAACGGTGCCTGCTCCTCGCCTTCGAGGAGAGCCGCGAGCAGCTGTTCCGCAACGCGCACGGCTGGGGCGTGGATTTCGACAAGATGGAGCGCGACGGCCTGCTTCGCGTTTCCTGCGATTACCCGGAAGTGGAAGGTCTCGAGGATCGCCTGCTGGCGATCCAGCGCTCGATCGAGGAGTTCAGGCCGCAGCGCGTGGCGCTCGACAGCCTTTCGGCGCTGGAGCGCGTGGGGACGATGAAGGCGTTTCGCGAGTTCGTAATCAGTCTCACGTCGTTCATCAAGCATCAGGAGATCACCGGACTGTTCACGTCGACCACGTCGTCGCTCATGGGCGGGTCGTCGATCACCGAGGGGCACATCTCCACACTCACCGACTCGATCATCCTGCTTCGGTACGTGGAGATGTTCGGCGAGATGAAGCGCGGGATCACCGTGCTCAAGATGCGCGGCTCGACCCACGACAAGCGCATCCGCGAGCTCACGATCAACGAACACGGCATGCAGCTCGGCCGGCCATTCAAGAACGTCACGGGCATCCTGGCGGGAACGCCCGTCTACGTGTCGCCGGCGGATCTCGAGCGGGCGTGGACGATCCACGACGAAGCGGTGGGCCGGCCAGCAAGCGCCGCACAGGCATCGGGCGCGAACCGTCGTCGTCGTGAAAGCGATCGATCGGAGCGACGCGAGGAGAGCTAGGCGCTTTCGGCGCGCCGCCGCCGGCTCCCAAGTCGCGCGGCGCAAAAGGCCGGATTTGCCGACGAGAGCCCGACGCGAAACATCACGAGAATGCCCGTATGTAGGAACCGTGACCTACGGGACTGCTTTTGCTCCTGCCACGCCGCGGACCAGATCCAGCATCATCGCCGTTCCGTGTCGGATGTTCTCGATCGAGATGCGTTCGTTGTTGCCGTGCACGCCGCCCTCGTCGCTGGCCGGGATCACGAACGGGGCGAAACCGTAGCTCGCGATTCCCAGGTCGCGGAACCAGTGACTGTCCGTGAATCCGGTCGAGACGGCCGGCGCGATGCTCGCCGCGGGGTAGTCGCGGTGGATCAGGTCGACGATGGCGCGGTAGAGCGGGCTGTCGGTCGGCGATACGGCCGCCGTGAACGCGATGATCGTGTCGACGGTTATCGCCGGATCGTTGAGCGCTCCCGTCAGTTCGCGCATGAACGCGGCGTGATCCTGATCGGGCAGCAGCCGACAGTCGAGCTGCGCTTCGGCGTCGGGCGGAATGACGTTGATCTTGTTGCTCGCGCGGAGCATCGTGATCGAGCACGTGTTGCGAAGCAGCCCGGCGATCTCCGGCTGCTCGATCTGCAGCTCGGCCAGCACGTTGCGGTCGGCGATCAGTTTGGACGGATCGGTGAACAGCTTCTTCCATTTCTCCGGCTGCGATGGTGCAATGGCGGCGAGATAGTTCCTGACCGCCGGCACGACGCGGGGCGCGAACTCGTACGTCTGCAACCGGTCGAGCGCGCGAACGAGCCGGTTCACCGCCGAGGCGGGCGGCGGCGTCGACCCATGACCCGGCTTGCCGACCGACATGAGCTTCACCCAAAAGGGAGTCTTTTGCGTCACCTCGATCGCGAATGAGATTGCGCCATTCTCACCGAGCGTCCCGTCGCCACCCTCGTTCAGTAGCAGACCGGCGCCCTTGAAGGCTTCCGGGTGATTCTTCACTACCCACCCGGCGCCGAAGTTTCCGCCCGCCTCTTCGTCGGCGGTGGCCATGAAGATGACGTCGCGGTCGAGGGATACTTTGGCGCGGTGCAGCGCGAGAAACGCTTCGAGCTCCACCACGCCGAGCGTCTTGGTATCGAGTGCGCCGCGGCCGGCGATCATGCTGTCCTTGCCCGCCATGACCGTAGCCGCCGCGAACGGATCGGTGCTCCAGTACTTCTGATCGGCGGGAACGACGTCCATGTGGTGGAGCAGCACGAGCGCGGGTTGGTTGCCGCCCTTGAGCCTCGCCCAGATGTTCCCGCGACCCGGCGCCGACGATGCGGTGTCGAAGGGAATGCCTTCCTGTGCGAAGATGCGCGCGAACCAACGCATCGTCTCCACCTCATTGCCCGGCGGATCGGTGGTGTTGATCCGGAGATATTCCCGCTCGCGTTGCACAGCTTCGTCCTGAAGCTTGTGGACGTCGATCGGCTGTTGCGCGCGGGCGGGGAGCACGAAGGCGACGAGAATGAGCGCGGACAAACGCGTTCGGATGGGCATTGATCAAGGGTTCAGGGTGACGGCACGATGTTACGTCGAGCGCGATCGTTCAGCCAGATCACGACCTGCGCGGCACCGAACGAATCGCGCCCGCTCCGCCTCAATCCTCCGCGTCCAGCTCCAACACCGCCGCGAGCAGTACCTCGGCGCCGTTCACCACGTCCGCGTCACGCGTGTACTCGGCGGGCGAGTGGCTGATTCCGCCGACGCTCGGAACGAACACCATGCCCGCCGGCCCGAGTACCGCCATGTTCTGCGCGTCGTGCCCGGCGCCGCTCGGCATGTACAGCGCCCGAAGCCCTAGTGAGGCGGCGGCGCGCTCGGCGGCGCGCTGGACTCGTTCGTGCGCCAATGACGGCTCGTTCGCCAGCGTCGGCGAAAGGGTGATCGTCGTCCCGGTCGCGCTGCCGATCGCTCGCGCCTGACGCTCGATGTCGGCGAACAGCCCGGTCACCACCGCCGCGTCGATGTCGCGCAGCTCGAGCGTCAGCTCGACGCGGCCGGGGATGACGTTCGCCGCGTTGGGCGATACCGCGAGTCGGCCGACCGTGCCGACATGTGGGCCAGGCCTGGCAGTGACGACGCGATTCACCGCATCGACGACGCGCGACGCGGCGAGCAGCGCGTCGCGCCGACCGGACATCGGCGTCGTGCCGGAGTGCGCCGCCGTGCCCTCGACGACGACGCGCCAATACCAGATGCCCACGATTCCCTGCACGATCCCGATGTCGGCGCCGCCGTCCTCCAGCACGCATCCCTGCTCGATGTGCAGCTCCAGATACGCGTCGATCGAGCCCGGCGCGCGTCGCGCCTCGTCGAGCCGCGCCACGTCGCCCCCAAGCCGAACGATGCCCTCGCCAATGGTGTATCCGCTGGCGGTACGGAGGGCGAGCGCGTCCGTCGCGAACCAGCCGGCGACGATCTTGCTTCCGATCAGTCCACCCTCTTCGTTTTGAAAGTTCGCAACTTCGAGCGGATGACGAAGCGTGATGCCGCGATCGCCCACCGCCCGCGCGACCTCGATCGCGGCGAGCACGCCGAGCGCGCCGTCGAATCGACCGCCGTCGATCACGGTGTCGGTATGCGACCCGATGACGATCGGCGGCAGATCGTTCGACTCACCCGATCGCGCGCCGATCGAGTTGCCGGCCGAGTCCACGCGTACGGCCAGGCCGGCGTCGCGCATCATCTCGCGCACCAGCGAGCGCGCCGACAGGTCGTCGTCGCTGTACGCGGGGCGATTCACGCCGCCCGCGGGCGTGGCGCCGACCCGCGCGAGCGTGGCCAGACTATCGAGCAGCCGAGCACCGTCGATCATCGGCGTGCCAGTGTGAACACGGTGAGAACGACCACGTTCACGATGAGCGCGACGATTCCGACGTTCAGATCCTTGATGATCTGCGGCGCGGCTGGAAGCAGCGACGCGACCGACGACCCGGAGATCGTGATCGCTGCCACGGTGAGCTCGCCGGCGACGATGCCCGCCATGGCCGCGCCCGCGCTGATCAAGCGTCGCCGTCCGACGCACAGCGCCAGCGCGGGAAAGAGCTGCGTCACGAGGTTGTAGCCCATCAACAGAAGTGCCACGATGGCCTGGCCGCCGCGAAGCGTGAGGAGCACGGCGGCGACGGCAACCACCGGAACGAGCGCGCGCGCCACGATCGCCACTGACCGATCGGTCGCCGAGGGCACGACCACGCGATAGACATTCTGCGCCAGGATCGTCGCCGCGGCGATCAGGATCATCGAGCCGGGAACGAGCGCCGTCAGCAGGCCCGCTCCGCCGATCACGCCGACCGCGCCCTCGCCGAACGTCGCCTTGGACACGCGGAGAAGAGAGAGATCCGCATCGGCGCCGGCGAGTCCCGGCACAAGGAGCAAGGCGGCGAATCCGGCGAAGAACACGAACAGGATCACGAGCTGGTACAGCGGCAGCACCACCGCATTCTTGCGGAACACGTCTTCGCTGCGCGCCGTGAACACGCTGGCGAAATACTGCGGCCACATGTAGAAACCGAGTGCGCTCAGGATGATGGTCGAGATCGCCCAGGCCGGGCTCATTCCCCTCGCCGGCAGCACGAGGAAGCCTGGGTGCGCGCGCTCGATGGCGCGAAACATCGGACCGTAGCCGCCATAGTAGTGGATCGGCAGGTAGACGCCGATCGCCACGACGACGCCGAGGATCATCACGTCCTTGAGCACCGCGGTCCAGGCCGAACCGCGCACACCGGAGACGACGACGTACAGCACGAGGGCCGCGGCACCGGCCCAGACCGCGGTCGATGGCGCGATCGATCCATACGATGCCTCGGATACGATGATGCCAAGGCCCTTGAGCTGCAGCACGAGGTATGGCACGAGCGCCGAAACGCCGACGATCCCGACCACGACGCCGAGCGCGCGGCTCTCGTATTTCTTGGCGAAGTAGTCCGCTTGCGAGAGGAGCTGATGCCGCTGGCCGTAGCGCCAGACCGCCGGGAGCAGGAAGTACGACAGCGTGTACGCGATGGCGCCATAGCACAGGATGTAGAACGCCGGTGCGCCCTTGCCGTACGCCCAGCCGCTGCCGCCCAGGAACGTGAACGTCGTGTAGATCTCGCCGGCCATGAGCAGGAACACGAAGATCGTCCCGAAGCCTCGACCGCCCACGCTCCATTGCTCGAGATTCATGTCGCGGCCGCGGCGCGCGAGCAGACCGAGTCCGATGGCGACCACAAAAAACGCGGTGAGCACCGCCAGTGCGGTACTCACGGCGAGGGTTCCTCTTCTGCCGGGTCATCATCCGCTCCGCCGCGGATCGGCTGGCGCCGATCGAGCGTCCACACGACCCACATGATCGCCGACGTCGCGACGACCGAGGCAACGATCCAGAACAAGAAGAACGGCAGGCCGAGCACGAACGGCTCGGCCCGATTGGCGAACCACATTCCGCCAAGCAGGCCGAGCGTCGGCAAGAGCGCGAGCAGGTGATACGGCCGAAATCGGGTTCGTGGCATGGGCTGCGAAGATACGGCGATCGCCCGCGCTCCGCTCATGCGTCGCGCGGCGCACCGCCGGCATCGACCCTCCCGCCTGCTGCGACCGCGCCGTTAGGTTCAATCCATCGTTCCGCAAGGCGCCTCGTCGTGCTCGCCTACCTCAACGGTCAATTCGTTCCGCGCGCCACGGCCTCGATCCCGGTCGACGATCGCGGCTTTGTATTTGGCGACGGCGTGTACGAGGTGTGGCGCGTGGTCGGCGGCGTGCTGTTCGAGGCCGAGCGACACCGGGCGCGCCTCGCCTCCGGGCTGCGCGAGCTTCGGATCGCTGCGCCGGAAATCGTCCAACCGGAGGTCCTGGCGGCCGTTGCCAAGCGGTTACTCGGCGAGGCGTCGCTGCTCGAGGGCGAGGCAACGCTGTACGTCGAGATCACGCGGGGCGCGGCGCCGAGGACGCATCAGTTTCCCTCGGTCGGCACGGCGCCGACGGTCTTCGCGGTCGCCAATCGCTTTACGCCGCCCGAGTCCGTCCGCGCGCGCGGCGCGGCCTGCATCACCACGCCCGACATCCGCTGGGCGCGCTGCGACATCAAGACCATCCAGCTGCTGCCGAACGTCCTCGCCAAGCAGGCAGCCGCCGAACGCGAGGCGCTTGACGCGATCATGGTGCGGAACGGTGTGATCACCGAAAGCTCGCACGCCAACGTGCTCGGCGTGCTCGACGGCACGGTGCGTACGCATCCAGCCGATCATCACATCCTGGCGGGCGTCACGCGCGCCGTCCTGCTCGAGATCGCGCGAGAGATCGAGCTGCCGGTGAGCGAGGAGCCGTTCACCGAGCGTGATTTGTCGAGGCTCGACGAGCTGTTGTTGGTCGGCACCACGACCGACGTGATGCCGGTCGTGCGAGTCGACGACCGGCCGATCGCCGAGGGCGCACCGGGCCCGATCGCGCGGCGGCTGCAGGCCGAGATCCGGGCACGGCTCGACGGTGCATCGGCGACCATGGGCGGTGCGGGGCGCGCGGCAGGTTACCCGTAGACCATTCGCCACGGACCGACTATTCACGCGCTGCTGCAGATCGCGACGCGGCATCCGCAGGCGGCCGCGGTACTCCACCGGCTCTGGGCGTACATCACCCTGGCCGCGACCGGCATCGTAACCGAGGAGGCGACGCCGCTCATCGGCGGCCTCGCGGCGCACGAGCGCTATCTCCGATTGTCGCTGGTCGCGCTGTGGGTCTCCGGCGGAACGTGGGCCGCCGATCTGGGGTTGTATTACGTCGGCCGGTGGCGTGGCCACTGGGTTCGGCAACGCTGGCCGCACCTTCGAACGTGGATCATCAGAACGTTCAAGGTCGTGCGGCGGCATCCATGGCGCGCGGCGATGGCGGTGCGCTGGGCCTTCGGACTGCGGCTGACGCTGCCAATCGCCTGCGGGGCGGCGCGCGTGCCGCAGCTGGTGTATTTCATTGGCAGTGCGATCAGCTGCGCCACCTGGTCGATCGTGTTCACACTGCTCGGCTGGGCATTCGGGCGCACGACGCTGATCATGCTGGGTCACGTCCGGCGCTACGAGAACTATTTGGTCGCGCTGATCATTCTGGTCTTGGCGGTCGTGTTCTGGATCATGCACAAGCGGCACGTGGAAGACGAGGTCGTCGAAGTGCTGTCGTCCGGCGATACCGCGGAGCTGCCGGCCGCGGACCGGACCGACGAGATGGTACCATGAAGCCATTGAACGGAGGGTTGGTCATGATGCGCAGTGTCGTGCGTGGGTTGGCGGTGACCGGCTTGATCGTCGCCGGGTCGGGGGCGACCCGTCAACGCATCGAGTCGCCGCCGAAAACGGAAACGGTCGTGTTTGCCGGCGGCTGTTTCTGGGGCGTGCAGTCGGTCTTCCAGCACGTCAAAGGCGTGATCAGCGCGACGTCGGGCTACGCCGGCGGCACCGCGAACAACCCGGACTACGAAGAGGTGAGCAGCGGTCGCACCGGACACGCCGAATCGGTCAAAGTGGTGTTCGATCCGTCCAAGGTGTCGTTCGCCGACCTGATGCGCGTCTTCTTCTCCGTCGTGCACGATCCGACACAGCTCAACCGGCAGGGCCCGGACGTGGGCACGCAGTATCGGTCGGCCATCTTCTATCTCACCGACGAGCAGCGCGACATGGCCGAAGCGTACGTGGCGCAGCTCAAGATGTCGCACCTCTACGCCAAGCCGATCGTCACGCAGGTGCAGAAGCTCAAGGCGTTCTATCGCGCCGAGGATTACCACCAGAACTACGCGGAGCTGCACCCGGACCAGCCGTACATCGCGATCAACGATCTACCCAAGGTCGCGAATCTGAAGAAGGCATTTCCGGAGTTCTACACGGACAAGCTTGCGGCGCACGAGTGAAGGCGCTCCCAGACAAGCGCGACGTGGCGCTCGTCGGTGCGCAGGTTTCCGATCGCCACGCGTAATGTGAAGCGATCGTGCAGCCTGGTGTGCGACAGGAACACGTCGCCCGTCGCATTCACGTCGTGCATGATCGCTTCGTTCAATCGGTCGCGCTCCGCTTCCGTGGTGCCGCGGGGCGCGTAGCGGAAGCAGACGAGGGAGAAAGGCACGGGGGCCATGAGCTCCCAGTCCTCCGTCGCGTCGATCCACGATGCCAGCTCGCGCGCCAGCGCGCAGTGCTCGCGCAGGCGCGCGATCAACCCGTCCACGCCGAACGCGCGGATCACCATCCACAGCTTGAGCGCGCGAAAGCGCCGCCCGAGCTGCACGCCGTAGTCCATGTAGTTCACGACCTCATCCTGTTCGCGCGTCACCAGATATTCCGGCACGAGCGAGAAGGCGCGCTTGAGCACGTCCGGCCGCTTGACGAAGAACGCCGAGCAATCGAAGGGAGTGAACAGCCACTTGTGCGGGTTCACGACAAGCGAATCCGCGCCCTCGACGCCGGCGAGCACGCGCCGGTACTCCGGCACGATCGCCAGCATGCCGCCGTACGCGCCGTCCACGTGCAGCCACATGTCCTCGCGGCGGCAGATGTCGGCGATCGCCACCACCGGATCGATGCTCGACGTGCTCGTCGTCCCGACCGTGGCGACGCAGGCGAGCGGCAAGAATCCCGAAGCGCGGTCCGCCGCGACGGCGGCGGCGAGCGCGTCGGACCTCATGCGAAATTCCTCATCGGCCTCGATGTGCACCACGTTCTCGAGTCCGAGCCCCAACGCGAGCGCGCCCTTGTCGATCGATGAATGCGCGTGAATCGACGCGTACACGCGGAGCCGCGGCAGATCCGCTCGGCCGCTCATGCCGCGCTCCCGAATCGCCAACTCGGGCTTGGCCTCTCGCGCCGCCGCCAGGGCGAGCATCGACGAGATCGACGCCGTGTCCGTCGTGATGCCGAACCAGCCCTCGCCCAGGCCGAGCATCTGGCGCAGCCAGTCGGTCGCGAGCTGTTCGAGCTCGGTCGCGGCCGGCGACGTCCTCCACAGCATTGCCTTCACGTCGAGCGTCGCGATCAGCATCTCGGCGAGAATGCCCGGCACCGACGACGACGTGGCGAAGTAGCCGAAGAAGGCCGGATGATTCCAGTGCGTGATGCCGGGGATGATCGTCGTCTCGAAGTCGCGCACGATGTCTGCGAGCGGTTGCGGCGCCGCCGGCGGCAACGCGGGCAGCGCGGCGCGGATCTCGCCGGGGCGCGCGCGCGAGAGCACCGGGTACCGCTCTGGGTGCTCCAGGTAGTCGGCGATCCAGTCGAGGATCGCCCGCCCTTGCGAAATCAGCTCGTCGCGTGAGAGGTCACCAG
>DATJIZ010000062.1:0-23106 GCA_035492735.1 Gemmatimonadaceae bacterium
ATGAGCATGCGCGAGATGGACACCATGCTCAACAAACAGTCCGGGTTGCTCGGCATTTCGGGTCTCACCGCGGACATGCGCGAGCTCCTCGCCGAGGAGTCGGAGAACGCTGATCGGCGCGCACGACTCGCGATCGACCTCTTCGCCTACCGCGTCAAGAAGTACCTGGGCGCGTATCTCGCGGCGATGAATGGCGCCGATGCCATCGTCTTCAGCGCCGGGATCGGCGAGAACTCTCCGGACGTGCGGGCGCGAATCTGTCGCGGCCTGGAGTGGCTGGGCATCGCCTTCGATCCGGCGAAGAACAGCGCGCTGGTCGGGAAGGAAGGGCGGTTCGACGCCGACAGTTCTCGAATCGAGCTCTGGGTGATTCCGACCGACGAAGAGCTGCTGATCGCGCGCGACACGTGGCGCGTCGTGACGGGGGCGGAAATGTGAGGGGAGGGAAGAGGGAAGGGGGAAGGGGGAAGGGGTGGGATGGCGCGCAGCACCGTACCTCTTCACGCTGTCCTCTTACCGATCTTGCCGCAGTCCCGCTTCCCCCGTCCCCCTTCCCACTTCCCTCAGATCGCTGCTTCCACTTCGACGGTGCGCAGGACGAGATCGCGCAACGGACTGGGGGCACTGGCCTGGAGGATCGGAACGTACGGATCGAGCCAGATCCCCTGACGCCAGGCGAATTCCGTAGTCACGCGATTGGGGAGTGGCGCGGACCAGTGCACGTCGCCCCGTGCCACGCAGATCATCCAGGCTGGCGCCTTGGCGGCGTGCACGAGGCCACGCAGTCGCAGCTCGAGTCGCCGAACGTTGCGGTCGATCAGGTCGCGCTCGGCGCGTGGAAGATCGGCGTAGCGCTCCCGGATCCGCTCGATCACTTCGTTGACCTGCCCGCGCCACATCCGCTGGCCCCGAGGACCATGCGGAAGCCCGCTGGTGTCCACGTAGCAGCTCAGCGTCGGGGTCTCACGGAGCTCCTCGACAGCCTCGGCCAGCCCTGTGCGACTCGGCATCACCCGGGAATGCGACACGGCATGGCGGGAAGAGTAGTGCGCCGGGTCGAGCCCGGCGTCGGTAGTTTGACCGACGGCGATGTCAGGGATGTCTCGCAGCGATTGCGGTTGACGCGCATCCAGTCGGTCCGGTTGAGGTTTCAATAAGGAAACAAAGTTCACAGCGTCCGGACGGCGCTCCGCGAATCGCGTAGGACTTACCGACAGTCGTCGAATCGCGCAACCCTACCTTGTATTTGCCAGTCCGACCACACCGTTATTCATGGAGGGGTATATGGCGATTGTCAAATCGCGCCGTCCGTTTACGCCATTCACGGTCGGCAAGTTCCCGTCACTGCCCTCGTTCGAGGACCTGGAAAACCGGATGCGGGCCATGTTCGATTCGCCCCTCGGCGCGTTGGACACCGAGTTCTTCGCCCAGCCGATTGGCTGGCTGCCGCCGACGGACATCACCGAGAGCGATCTCGAGCTGACGCTCACGGCCGAGCTACCCGGCCTCGAGCTGAAGGACGTCGAGATCTCGATCCAGGACGGCATGCTTCTGCTGAAAGGGGAGAAGGCAGAGGAGCGCAAGGAAGGCGATGAGAAGCGCTATCATCTGTTCGAGCGCACATACGGTGCGTTCCAGCGCGCCTTCACGCTGCCGCGTTCGGTCGACACGAACAAGATCGTTGCGGAGTTCGCGAACGGCGTGCTGAAGATTCACATGCCCAAGACCGCAGAGGCGCAGGCCAAGACGCGGAAAGTCGAGATCGTCGCGAAGTAGCGCAGGGTGCCCGGTACGTGGATCCGCCGGCGCGTGAGCGCCGGCGTGGTCTCTCGGATCAGGTTGTCGGTCGCGGGTCCAAAGTGGCTCGAGTCCACGCGCCGCGCGCTCACTCCGATCCGATCGGGATGCGTTTGGAGGTAATGAGCTCCGTGAGCACCTGCGCAACGGCCGGCGTGACGCCCGCGATCGCCGTGAGCGCGTGCCCGTCGCCGCGATTCCACAGTTCGTCGATCGAGTAGGGCGAGCTCCGAATCGCCGCGGCGGCCTTTCGATATGCGGCGATGCGTTTGACACTGCCGCGGCCACGGCCCAGACGTTCGGCCAACCCCTCGAGGATTTCTGCCGCGAGCTCGTTCGAGCTGACCGCCGCCGGCGACGCCACCGGCAGCCCCTCCGATCCTTCGCCGCTTCCAAGCTTGCGGTGAGTGCGAATCATGACGCTGCCCCTCTCCCAAACGTCCGCGATCATCTGAATGGTCATCGCACGCGGCGGCACGCGCATCGGCAACCCCGCGCAGCGCGTCGGCATTTCGCTTACAGGTCGCCCGCGCACGATACATTTGCAGAATGCGTGCAATGCTCCTGGAGCGGTCGGTCGAGAGCGCCGCGCAATCGCCGCCGCTTCGTCTGGACGACATCCCCGTCCCCACGCCCCGGCCGAATGAGACCTTGGTCCATGTCCGTGTGTGCGGTGTGTGCCGGACTGACCTGGACCTCGCCGAAGGCCGTCTGATTCCGCCGCACTATCCCGTGGTGCCCGGCCACCAGGTCGTGGGCGTCGTCGCCGCGTGCGGTCGGGAGGCGCGTGGAGTCGTCGAGGGCGATCGAGTTGGCGTCGCGTGGATCCACTCGGCGTGCGGCGTGTGTGAGTGGTGCCGGTCGGGCCGCGAGAATCTCTGTCCGTACTTCCGCGCCACCGGATGCGACGCCAACGGCGGCTACGCCGAGTATCTCACCGTGCGCGCGGACTTCGCCCACCCGATTCCGCCGGAGCTGTCCGACGTCGTGGCCGCACCGCTTCTCTGCGCGGGCGCGATCGGATGGCGGTCGTTGCGGCTGACGGGACTTCGCGATGGAGAGCCGCTCGGGCTCACCGGGTTTGGCGCGTCGGGCCATCTCGTGCTGCAGCTCGCGCGCGCGCGTTTCGCGCGCTCGAACGTCTACGTGTTCGCGCGGAGCGCGGTGGAGCGCGAGTTCGCGCGCTCGCTCGGCGCGACCTGGGCCGGCGACACCACGGAGTCTCCGCCCGAAGCACTCGCCGCGGTGATCGACACGACACCGGCGTGGAAGCCGGTGGTCGCGGCGCTGCGCGCGCTCCGTCCGGGCGGACGGCTCGTGATCAACGCGATCCGCAAGGCATCGAGCGACGCGGGCGAGCTCGCGACGATCGACTACGCGCGCGACCTGTGGATGGAACGCGAGATCAAGACCGTGGCGAACGTCACGCGGACGGACGTTCGCGAGATGCTGGCCTTTGCCGCGACGGCTGATATTCGGCCCACCGTGGACGAGGTCCCACTCGAGCAGGCGAACGACGCGCTCGCGTGGCTCGGGTCTGGGGGAGCAGTGCGAGGTGCGCGGGTCCTCCGCGTCGCGACCGCCTGACGTCGAGCCACAGCGCGCGCACGGACGCCACGAGCAAGCCAGCGCCCACGGCGATCCAGGCACCCAGGATGAACGTGAGCAGCACCGCGGTCTCGTTCCACGCGGAGAAGAACGCAATCGACGCGGCGATCACTGGTGGGAGCAGGAGGGCGCCGAGCCCCGCGGCGCGCATGCCGCTGGTCCAGCGCCACTCGTCCCGGCGGAATGCGGCCGCGGCCCAGTTTGCGGCGAGCGCGAGCACCATGGCCGGACCGGCGAACACGAGCAACTCGACGTACGTGTAGCCGGACTGCCTCGTCGAAATCGACCACAATCCGACGGCAATGGCGGCCACCGTGATGCGGCCGATCCACACCCGTGCGCGACGTCGATGTGCCATGCGCAATGCCGATCGCCTCCAGCTCGAAGATGTGACTTGGCGCGTCGCGCAGGCGTCGGGGATTAGAGGACTTTCATCCACTCATCGCCCGACGGTATGCGGCCGAGAGTTGCCTAGGTTGCGAAGCGAACACCACTTCGACCGACGACTCGAGCACCCGATGGCAACCGCGACTTCGATCGACCGGCCTCCGGGCTCGCGCGGAGCCCGTGTTCCGCTCGACGCGCTCGCCGGCGCGGTCGGCGGCATCGGATCGCTCACGCTGACCGGCCTCGCGAACCTGGGCACGACGACACGATTCGTCGCGGACACGGGGCTCGCCATTGCGCGCGACGTCTCGACGTGGCTACCGGAGACGGTCGAGCAGATGTGGAGGCTCGGAATCGCGTCGATGCCCATCGCGCTGTTCATCGCGAGCTTCACCGGTATCGTGCTCGCGCTGCTCGCCAGCTATTCGTTCACCGGCGCCGTCCCCCTCTATTTCGTCGGTACGCTGGTCGAGAAGACGGTGACGCTCGAGCTGGCGCCGGTGCTGACGGGTCTTGCACTCGCGGGACGAGTGGGCGCGAACATCGCCGCCGAGCTGGGTACGATGCGCGTCACCGAACAGGTCGATGCACTCGAGACGCTCGGCTACGACCCGCTTCCATATCTCGTGGTGCCGCGCGTGCTCGCGGGCGGCGTGATGTTTCCAATCGTCGTCGCCGCCTCGATGATCGTCGGCGTCGGCGCGGGATGGATTGCATCCGTACTGCTGCTTCATCTGTCGACGCCCGAGTTCACGAAGGGCGTCCGCCTGTTCTTCAACACCTTCGACGTCGAGTACGGCCTCGTGAAGTCGGCGAGCTTCGGCGTCGCCGTTACGCTGATCGGTTGTGCGCGAGGCCTGCGGACCGAAGGCGGCGCCGTGGGCGTCGGTCGCGCCGCAACGTCGGCGGTGGTCTACTCCGCGGTGTTCATCCTCGTGCTCGACGCATTCTGGGCCGTCACCTGGCTGCTCGGGCATGGAGACGCTGTATGAAACGCAAGACGGACATCCTCGTTGGATTCATCGTGCTCCTCGTCGTCGCGGCCACGATCGTGGCCGTCGCGTGGGTCAAGCAGGCCGACTTCGGCAAACGAGAGCGAGACGTGGTCGCGCGCTTTCGCGACGTCGGAAACGCGCGGGTTGGCAACGCCGTGGTCGTGCGGGGCGTGGTGGGCGGCCGCGTGCAGGCGATCGAGCTTGCACCCGACGGTTGGGTGATCGTTCATCTGCGGGTGAATCCGTCGGTGGTGTTTCCGGCCGATCCAGTCGTGCTCCTGAACGAGTCCAGCCTGTTTGGCGAGTGGCAGGCCACAGTGATCGAACGGAGCGCTTTGCCGCACGACGACGTCGTTCGGCGCGAGGTCGCGGAGGCCGGACGGGACGGGCGTACGCTGCCGGGTGCGACGCTGCCGGGGATCGGCAAGCTGACGGCGGTCGCCGGTCAGATCGCGGGTGATGTGGCGAGCGTGGCCGAGCGCGTGGAGGTGGCGTTCGACGAGCAGGCCGCGCGCGAGCTGCGCGCTTCGATCAAGAACGTCTCCGATCTCTCGTCGGTCATGTCGAAAGTCGTGCGGACGCACGCGGCCGATCTGGATGTGTTATCGGGCCAGCTGCAGACGGCGGTGGCGTCGCTCAACGAGACCGCGAATACCGTGAAGCTGACGGCAACGCGAATCGACTCGGCGACCACCTCGCCCGAGGCCCGCTCGATCGTGAGCGATCTGGCGATCGCATCGACGGAGTTGCGCCACACCTCCGGCCAGATTCGCGAGCTCTCGGGCCGGTTCGCGAGCACGCAGACGAAGCTCGATGCCGCGATCACGAACGGCGACTCGGTGCTCGCGAAGATCAACGCCGGCACGGGCTCGCTCGGGCTGCTGGTGAACGACCCGACCATGTATCGGCAGACCGATTCGCTGCTCACCGAGCTTCGCGCGTTGGTCACCGACTTCAAGGCGAACCCCAAGAAATACGTGAGCGTCCGGATCTTCTGAGCGAGGCCGGAGCGTAGCCGGAGCGTAGCCGGAGCGTAGCCGGAGCGTAGCCGGAGCGGGGCCGGAGCGGGGCCGGAGCGGGGCCGGCGCAACGTCGGGCGCGGGCCGAAGCGGGGTCGGGGCAGGACCGGTGGTGAAAGCCTGACAGCCCCGCGGCAAATCGCCGACTGTGAAGCTCGTTCGGGTCGCCCAGGTTTGCGCACGGTGTGGCGCGCCGACACATGACGGGTCGAGCGCGCGGCTCCGAGGAGAGCTTTATGGTCACCCTGCGGGAACTCATGACGCCGGCGCCAGTCACGATCGGACCGACCGCGTCGTTGCGCGACGCCGTCGAACTGCTCACGTCGGTCGGCGTGCACGCGCTCCCGGTGACCGAGGGTGAGCGGGTGCTCGGGATCATCAGTGCACAGAGCATCCTCGCGTTCGAGTCGGCGACTCCGGGCGTGCCGACGGAGCGTGACGTCGACGACGTCTGGGAGGACGATGGCGCCGACGACGTGGATCTGCCGCCCGCGGCCTATTTCACCGAGCTGTGGGACGATGCCGGGAGCGACGTCACCGAGCGATTTCGCGCGTCGGAAACGCCGGAGTGGGACATGCTCTCCGAGCACTCCGTCGAGGAGGCGATGATCTTCGATCCGCCACAGCTCGGGCCGACGATTTCGGCCGAAGAGTGCGCGGACCGCATGCGCGCGACGCGGTCGCACGGCGTGCTGGTCGTCGAAGACGGGAAGCTCTGTGGAATCGTGACGACGATGGACATCACCCGAGCCTACGCCGAACGCTCGGCGCTCGAGGACATGACGGAGACGGGCTGACGGAAGTTCGGGAGTCCACCGACAGCGGTTCAGCGGTTCGCTGACGGACGCAACGCGGTGGTCGGCGCATCGTACGAAGTAGAAGCACCGGTTCGTCGACCGAGCAGGAGGAGCCATGACGACGCAGGCGTTTGAATCGATTGGGACGGAGATGGGAATCAGAGCCAGCGTTTCCTCACCGGTCATCGTCGCAACCGACGGGCGCGACCAGTCGGACGCCGCGCTGATCGCCGGCGGCTTGCTTGCCGGCAGCAGCGATGCCCTTCGCGTTGTCTCGGTGCTCAAGCCGATGCCGATCGTGAGCCCGGAGGCCCAGGTCTCCGCATCGCCTGATTTCGAGGCCGGCCGTCGCGCGCACGCCAAGCGAACGGTGCGCGACCAGATGACACGCGTGTGGCAGGACGGTGAAGGCATCGACGTGGAGTTGCACGATGGCGATCCGGCGACGACGATCGCTCGCGTCGCGCACGATGCGAACGCGTCGATGATCGTGGCCGGCCTCGGCCGGCACAGCGTCATGGATCGGTTGTTCGGCGACGAAACGGCCCTGCGGTTGATTCGCGTCGCCGCCGTGCCGGTGCTCGCCGTCTCGCACAAGTTCACCCAGGCGCCACGGCGGATCGTCGTGGCAATCGACTTTAGTGAAACGAGCCTCCGCGCGGCGCGGCTTGCGTTGGACGTGGCGACCTCCAGCGCAACGATCTATCTGGCGCATGTCGCGCCGCGCGACTCGACACTCTATGACTGGAGCGGTGGCGGCGCATCGTACAAGCAGGACGCCGGCGAGGCGCTGCAGCGCATGCGCGAGCAGCTTCGCGTTCCGGCGGGCACGATCGTGCAGCGGGTGCTGCTCCAGGGCGATCCGGCGACCGAGCTCCTCGCGTTCGCGACGAGCGTCAACGCCGACCTGATCGCGACGGGAAGCCACGGCCACGGGTTCGTCGCACGGATGCTCATCGGCAGCGTCACCACGCGCATCCTGCGGTGCTCGATCTGCAGCGTACTGACGGTACCCCACGCCGCCGCGATGACGCGCGTGCGAACAAGCGTCGAGCCGCCCGTGGTCGTGAGCCTCGATCGACCGGAGTGGTCCACCCGGCTCGACGAATTCACGCGGCGGAACATCGGCCGGCGCGGCGTGCTGGAAGTCGACGATCCCGAGCTGGGCGCGCAGGCGCAGGAGCACGATTATCCACTGCTCGGCGCGTCGTACGACCATCATGATGGGCGCGTCGAGCTCATGCTCGGCGAGCTCGGAGACGTGCAGCGCCACCTCACGCGAAGCATTGGCGGAGTCAGCGGGATCGACATCCTGTCCAACGAGCGTGGACGCGATATTGCCTTGCGTATAGCACACGGAGCGGGCCAGACGTTGCTGACCTTTCTGCCGTAGTGCCTGAGCCAAGGCCGAGGCATGCGGGCGGTTCGTGACGGTCGGCGCGGCCGTTCGCATGTCCTCGGTCCTTGACCATCCGATGAAGCGATTCATAATGCCGATCTTGACGCTGCTCTGGCTCATCGCCGGAGCGGCGCTGTTGCTTGTAGGGCGCCCCGAATGGACGCGCTTCGTGTGGATGAGCGGCGTCGTGCTGCTCGGCGCGCCGATCGTTTTCCAAACGCTGCGGAACGCGGTGCGCGGCCGTTTCGCGACCGACGTCGTCGCGACGCTGTCGATCGTCGGCGCAGTCGTCCTCGACCAGCCGCTCGCCGGCCTCGTGATCGTGCTGATGCAGTCGGGTGGCGAGGCCCTCGAGCGATTCGCAGAAGGCCGTGCCTCGGCTGCCGTTCGAGCGCTCGAGGAAGCGGCGCCCCGGATCGCCCATCGCGCGGAGGCAGGCCGCGTCCAGGCGATCCAGGACATCACGGTCGGCGAGATTGCCGTGGGCGACGAGCTGCTCGTGCGACCGGGCGAGCTCGTGCCGTGCGACGGTGTCGTGATCGACGGAGAGTCGGAGCTCGACACGTCGTCGTTGACCGGTGAAGCGATGCCCGTGCGAGCGACCGATGGTACGGCGGTGATGAGCGGCATGGTCAACGGCTACGGCGCGTTTCGAATGCGATCGAGCGCCGTCGCCAAGCAGAGCCAGTACGAGCGAATCGTCGAACTGGTTCGGACGGCGCAGGCGAGCAAAGCGCCGCTGCAGCGGCTGGCCGACCGGTACGCCGTCTGGTTCACACCGGCGACGATCGCCGTCTGCGCGATCGCCGTGCTCCTGACCCACGACTGGATGCGCGCCCTGGCGATCGTCGTGGTCGCGACGCCCTGCCCGCTGATTCTCGCGACGCCCGTGGCGTTCGTGGGAGGCATCAATCGCGCGGCGCGACGCCAGATCATCATCCGGCACGGCGGCGCATTGGAGCAATTGAGCCGCGTCGACATCGCGGTGTTCGACAAGACGGGTACGATCACCATCGGTAAACCGCGGCTGCAGCACGTGCACGCCGCGCCCGGCTTCGACGCGGAAACCGTGCTGCGCTACACCGCCGCCATCGAGCAGGGCTCGAGTCACCTCCTGGGACGGGTGCTCGTCGAAGCCGCCGAGCAACGCCGGTTGACGCTGCCGCGCGCGACTCAGCATGTGGAGGCGCCGGGGCAGGGGGTGTTGGGCATCGTGGACGGGCATGAGGTGCGCGTGGGCGCGCGTTCGTTCGTGCTGCCCCACTGTGCGAACGGCGTGCTCGACGCCGCAGTGCTCGAGCACACCGACGCGACGCTTCGTGCCTATGTCGCGATCGACTCCACGCTCGCAGCGGTGATCGAGTACGCGGATGAAATCCGGCCCGACCTGCCGCTCGTGCTGTCACGCCTGCGACACGCGGGCATTCGCCGCGTCGTGCTGCTGTCGGGCGACCACGCACCGATCGCACGCGCCGTGGCCGAGCGCGCCGGCATCACCGAGACGTACGGCGACCTTCTGCCGCCCGAGAAGGCGAGCTTCGTCGAACGGCTCCGCGCCGAAGGGCGCGGCGTGCTGATGGTGGGCGACGGGGTCAACGACGCGCCCGCTCTCTCGAGCGCCGACGTCGGCATCGCCCTCGCCGGCCATGGCGGCGGCGTGACGACCGAAGCGGCCGACGTGATCATTCTCGTGGACGCGCTGGACCGCGTGAGCGACGCGCTGGCGATCGGGACGCGGACGATGCGCATCGCGCGGCAGAGCATTCGCGTCGGGCTCGGGCTCAGCGGCATCGCGATGATCGTGGCTGCATTCGGCGTGCTCCCGCCCGTCATGGGGGCCGCGTTGCAGGAAGCGATCGACGTCGCCGTCATCCTCAACGCCCTGCGTAGCGCGGCGGAGCCGGTCCATCGTCCGCGCGGTCCGAGCGGCCGGGCCGCGTCGATCGATGGCGTGCCTCACGGAGAGTTGTCCCATGTACGGCGTGTTTCGGCGATTCGCGCATAGGGTTTCGGTCTCGGTCGGCGCGCCGTGGGCGTTCGTCCTGGCGCTGGCGATCGTCGCGACCTGGGCGTTGACCGGGCCGATGTTCCGCTTCTCCGACACCTGGCAGCTCGTGATCAACACGGGGACGACGGTCATCACCTTTCTCATGGTGTTCGTCATCCAGAACACCCAGAATCGCGAGTCACAGGTGATCCAGCTCAAGCTCGACGAGCTGATCCGGGCAGTGGAGCAGGCGCGCAACGAGCTGGTCGACCTGGAGGATCTCTCGGACGACGATCTCAAGCGGCTGCAGCGCCAGTTCGAGGAGCTGCGCAAGAGCGCGGAGGTGGCGAGTATCCGGCCCGTCGGATCGGCGCCGTAGGCAGATCCCCGACACTCGACGCGGGGAGCCGCTGACAGGAGACGCGCGACTTACCCGATACAGACCGCCCCCGTCGCGGGGCCATCTTGGCCGAGTCGTGTGACAACGACGTCCCCCTTCCTTCTCGACGGGCCAGCGTATGAAAATTTCGAATAAGCGAATCGCGCAGCTTGCGGTGGCGAGCGTTGGAGCAATCGGCATCGTCTACGCGTGCGCGCCGCGCACGTCGACGTCCAACCTCGTCACGGGCGACGTCGCCTCGCGCGTCTACGTTCCGCCCGGTTCGTACGACGAGTACTACGCGTTCATGTCCGGCGGCTACAGCGGACAGGTGAGCGTCTACGGGCTGCCCTCGGGGCGCCTGCTCAAGCTCATTCCAGTCTTCTCACAATTCGCCGAAGACGGCTACGGCTACAACGACGAGACCAAGGCAATGCTGCAGACGACCTACGGTTTCGTTCCGTGGGACGACTCGCACCATCCGGAGCTCTCGCAGACGAACGGCGTTCCGGACGGCCGCTGGCTGTTCATCAACGGCAACAACACGCCACGAATCGCGCGGATCGACCTGACGCGCTTCGAGACCGACGAGATCCTGCAGATCCCGAATTCGGCGGGCAACCACTCGTCGCCGTTCACGACGCCGGACACGAAGTACGTCGTCGCCGGCACGCGGTTCAGCATTCCGATCCCCAACGAAGACGTGGCGATCACGAGCTACAAGCAGAATTTCAAAGGAACGCTGTCGTTCATCACGGCCGATCAGCCGGGCAAGATGGACATCGCCTTCCAGCTCCTGATGCCGGGCTTCGATTACGACCTCGGGCACGCCGGGAAGGGGCCGTCGGACGGCTGGTTCTTCTTCACGTCGTACAACACCGAGCAAGCGAACACGAAGCTCGAGGAAAACGCCTCGCAGAACGACAAGGACTACGTGGCGGCCGTGAACTACAAGCGCGCCGAGGAGTGTGTGGCGCAGGGGCTCGCCAAGGCGCAGCCGGCCGAGTACGTCCACAACTGGGTCGATCCGACCTCCCGCATCGCCAAGTCCGAGAAGAAGACGAGCGTGAAGATGATCCGCCCGACCGATTGCCCGGGTGTTGCCTACTACCTGCCGACGCCCAAGTCGCCGCACGGCGTGGACGTCGATCCGACGGGTGAGTACATCGTGGCCGGCGGCAAGCTCGCCACGGTCATTCCAGTTCACTCATTCAAGAAGATGCAGCAGGCGATCGCCGACAAGGCGTTCGACAAGGAAGTCGATGGCATCCCGGTGCTCAAATACGACGCCGTGATCGCCGGCGAGGTCCAGAAGCCCGGGCTGGGACCGCTGCACACCGAGTTCGATGGCAAGGGCTACGCCTACACCTCCATGTTCATCTCGTCCGAGATCGTCAAGTGGAAGCTCGGCACCTGGGAGGTCGTCGATCGGATGCCCGTGTACTACTCCGTCGGTCACCTCATGATTCCGGGCGGCGACAGCAAGCAGCCGTACGGAAAGTATCTCATCGCGCTCAACAAGATTACGAAGGACCGCTACCTGCCGACCGGACCCGAGATGGCGCAGTCGGCGCAGCTGATCGACATCAGCGGCGACAAGATGAAGATGCTGCTCGACTTCCCGACGATTGGCGAGCCGCACTACGCGCAGGCCATCCCGGCGAGCCTCATCAAGGACAAGTCGGTCAAGTTCTTCAAGCTCGCCGAGAACACGAATCCGTGGGTGACCAGGTCCGAGAGCGAGGGCGGCATCACGCGGAACGGCAAGAAAGTGGACATCAAGATGATCGCGATCCGGAGCCACTTCGCGCCCGACAATTTCGAGGGCGTGCAGGTCGGCGACACCGTGAACTTCCACGTCACGAACATCGAGCAGGACTGGGACATCCTGCACGGCTTCGCGGTGCTGGGCGCGAACACGTCGGAGCTCATCCTGCAGCCCGGCGAGACCCGGACCCTCACCTGGCTCCCCAAGTCGCCCGGGGTCTATCCGTTCTACTGCACCGACTTCTGCTCGGCGCTGCACCAGGAGATGCAAGGCTACATCCGCGTGTCGCCGGCGGGATCGAACGTCAAGCTGATCGCGAACGTGAGCCCCAAGGCGCAGGCGCAGATCAGCAACGGCCAGGCAGGACGATAAGAGAATGTTGAAGCTTCCGAGAGTGCTCCTCGCGCTCGCGTCGGTCCTCCTCCTCCTCGCGCTCCCATTGCCCCTTTGGCGCGTGCGCCTCATCGCGCCGCAGTACCCGGAAGGACTGGGTATGGAGATCTATGCGCGTACCGTGCGCGGCGCGACGGAGCACGATCTCGGAAACATCAACGAGCTGAATCATTACATCGGCATGCGGGCGATCGAGCCCGAGGCCATCGCGGATTTCCGCGTGATCCCCTGGGCGATCGTCGGCATCGCGGCATTCGGCGTCCTCGCGGCGATCATCGGCAAGCGTCCGGTCGCGATCGCCTGGCTCGTGGCGTTCGCCGGCGTGGCCGTCGTCGGACTGTGGGACTTCTGGCATTGGGAGTACATGTACGGGCACGACCTCGACATGGTGCACGCGATCATCAAGGTGCCGGGGATGAGCTATCAGCCGCCGCTCATTGGCGCGAAGCAACTGTTGAACTTCACGGCGACGTCGTGGCCCGCCGCCGGCACCTTGCTCGTTGGGATGTCGTTCGCGATCGGCGCCGTGGCGGTGTTCCTGCCGCGCCGATCGCGCACGACGCGCGCGGCGGCGCACGGCGCGCGGCCGCTCCACCACCCCGCCGTCGCATGACCCGGCGGACATGGATGGCGGCCGCGGCGCTCCTGCTCACCGCGGCATGCGGCTCGCGCGAGCCGGAGCCGATCGCCTATGGCAGCGACGCCTGCGCCTACTGCCGCATGCAGATCGTCGATCCACGATTCGGCGCGGAGCTCGTGACGGCCAAAGGGCGAACGGTGAAATTCGACTCGATCGAGTGTCTCGTCGCCTACTACAAGCAGGCGGCCGGAGCGCACGACGTCGCATCCGTGTGGGTGAGCGATGTCCGGCATCCGGGCAGGCTGATCGACGCGAGCAGCGCGCGCTTCGTCGACCTCGGACCCGGCAAGGCACCGATGGGGCGGGGATGGGCAGCGGTGGCTGACTCGAGCGACGCCGTGGCGATCGGCATCACCGATCGGGCGGCGATCAAACGTTGGCGGGACCTGCTGTGATCGGGCGCGCGGCTGCGGTCGTTGCGCTGGCGCTGAACGCGAGCGCCCTCGTGGCACAGCGGCAGCTCGATGTGTCGGCCGCGGGGCCGTACCGCACGATCGCATCCGCGGTCGCGGCGGCACGCCCGTTCGACCGCATCGTCGTGCACGCGGGCGTCTATCGCGAGCCGCTCGTCACGATCGACAAGCCGCTCGTGCTCGAGGGCGACGACGCGCCCGTGCTGGACGGTGAGCTCAAGCACGGCTTGATCCTGGTCACCGCCGACGACGTCACCGTGCGCGGACTCGTGCTGCGCGACGTGGGTACGAGCTTCGTGGAGGATCGCGCGGCGCTGCGGGTCACGGCCGCGCGCGGCTGCACCATCGAGCGGAACAGGATCGAGAACGGCTTCTTCGGCATCTACCTGGCGAACACCACCGACTGCCGTGTCATCGACAACGTGCTGCATGCCACGCCGGCCCGTGAGACCGAGTCGGGGAACGGTATCCACCTCTGGACCTCCCGGCGGATCACCATCACCGGGAACGAGATCAGCGGGCATCGCGATGGGATCTACTTCGAGTTCGTCCACGACAGCGACATCGAGCACAACCTGAGCACGAACAACAACCGCTACGGGTTGCATTTCATGTTCTCCGACGACTGCCGCTACGTGGAGAACACGTTTCGTCACAACGGCTCCGGCGTCGCCGTGATGTTCACCAAGCGCGTGCAGATGATCGGCAATCGCTTCGAGGACAACTGGGGCCCGGCGGCGTACGGTCTCCTGCTCAAGGAGATCATGGACAGCCGGCTCACCGGCAACCGCTTCACGCACAACACCACTGGCCTCCTGGCCGACGGCGCCAATCGTCTGGTGGCGGAGCACAACGAGTTCGCCAACAACGGCTGGGCCGTGCGACTCGAGACGAGCACGATCGGCGGCCGGTTCGAGCAGAACAACTTCCGCGGCAACAGCTTCGATGTCGCGACCAACAGTCGCGAGCCGTCGACGACGTTCTCCGGGAATTACTGGGACAGCTATCGCGGCTACGACCTCGACCGGAACGGCATCGGCGACGTGCCACATCGCCCGGTCCGGCTCTTTTCCGTGCTCGTCGAGCACTTCCAGCCGGCGCTCATCCTGATGCACAGCGCGTTCGTCGAGCTGCTCGACGGCGCCGAACGCGTGCTGCCATCGCTCACACCCGACGCACTCGTCGACCGGGCCCCCGCCATGCGGCCGATCCCATGATCGAGATCACGAAACTCACCAAGCGATTCGGCGCGCACGAGGTGCTGCGCGGCGTCGACCTGCGCATCGAACGCGGGCGCGTCACCGGTATCGTCGGGCCCAACGGGGCCGGCAAGACGACGCTGGTCAAGATGGTGCTCGGCCTCAGCCATCCGACGTCGGGGGAGATCCGGGTCGACGGCACGACGGTGAACGGCGACGAGCGGTATCGGGCTCGCATCGGCTACATGCCGCAGATCGCCCGATTCCCGGAGAACCTCACGGCGTCGGAGCTTTTCGCCATGCTGCGCGATTTGCGCGGGGATTCCGGAGATCTCGATGAGGAAATGCTGAACCGGTTCCAGCTGGAGCCGCACCTCGGCAAGCCGCTGCGGGTGCTCTCCGGCGGCACGCGCCAGAAGGTGAATGCGTGTCTGGCGCTCCTGTTCCGCCCGGCGCTGCTGCTGCTCGACGAGCCGACGTCGGGGCTCGATCCGCTCTCGAGTGCCACGCTCAAGGACAAGATCCACGCGTTGCGGGCGGACGGCGTCACGGTCGTCGTCGCGTCGCACATCATGAGTGAGCTGGAGGAGCTCTGCGACGACGTGGCGTTCCTGCTCGACGGCGCCGTTCGCTACGTTGGGCCGGTGGCGCAACTCAGAGCGATGACACGCCAGGCCAATCTCGAGCGCGCGATCGCCGCGCTGATGATCCGGGAGGTCGCATGACGGCGCTCGTCTACAAGATCGCGCGCACGCAGGCGCGCGACGCGCTCCGCAGCCGCTGGATCACCGTCTACACGCTTTTCTTCCTGCTGGCAACCGAAGGCCTGATGCGGTTTTCAGGCGACGGTGCCAAGGCGATCCTCAGCCTGTCGAGCGCGACGCTGATCGTGGTGCCACTCGTCACGCTCGTACTGTCGACGATCTACGTCTACAACGCCCGCGAGTTCACCGAGCTGCTGCTCGCGCAGCCGATACGCCGCTCGACGTTGTTCAACGGGCTGTACCTCGGCCTGGCGGTCCCGATGGCCGCCGGATTCGTCGCCGGCATCGGGATTCCGCTGCTCCTTCGCGGCGGCGGCGACCCGACACAGCGCGGAACCGTCGTCGCGCTGCTCCTGACGGGCGTGCTCCTGACGTTCGTGTTCACGGCGATCGCCTTCGCGATCGCACTTGGCACGGATGATCGGCTGCGCGGCCTTGGCATCGCGCTCGGGCTCTGGTTCGTCGTGGCGCTGTTGTACGACGGCATCGTGCTCACGATCGTGGCGATGTTCGCCGACTACCCGATCGAGCGTGCGCTGCTCGGCGTCACGTTCGCCAATCCCGTCGACCTCGCGCGGATTCTCCTGCTGCTCAAGCTCGACGTGGCCGCGCTGATGGGCTACACGGGCGCCGTGTTCCAGCGGTTCTTCGGTGGCCCGCTGGGCATCACGCTGGCCTCGACGGCGCTCGTCATGTGGGTCGTCGTGCCCGTCGCCATAGGCACGCGCCAGTTCCACCGGAAAGACTTCTGATCCGAGGCACATAACTCCCATCCAACGGACCCGACCAATGTCCCGATATCGTTCAACGACCATTCTGACGGTAGTGATCGCACTCTCCACCGTGGTGCTCGCGGGCTGCGGCGAGAAGAAACCCGGCGCGAGCGAAAGCACTGCCGCCGCCAACGCGCCCTCGGCGCCGGCGGCGCCCAGTGGCGCCGCCAGCGGGCCACTCACGCCCGCCGCGGGTGGCAAAGTCATCGTCGTCGAGCTCTACAGTGACGCGAACGGCAACTATTTCAAGCCCGCTGAGATCCAGGCCAAGCAAGGTGACGTCGTGCGATACACGCTCAAGGTCGGCGTGCACAACGTGCATTTCCTCGCCGACTCCAATGCCGGCAAATCAGGCTATCCGCAGACGCCCAGCGACCTGCTCCAGCTCCCCGGTCAGACCTACGACGTCGCGGTCAGCTTTGCGCCCGGCACGTATTACTTCCAGTGCGATCCACACGCGGCGCTCGGAATGAAAGGGCACCTGATCGTTCAGTAAGAATCCTTTCCACGCCGGCAGTGCCGATCCGAGCGGCAGACTCCGCGGCAGACTCCATTGATTATCGAATCGATGGAGTCTGACCGTTTTGACGGTGCCGTAGGCGGCATTTTGGACCGCTCGGCGGACAGTTGCTTTGACAGCCGTTGACGACTCAATGCCGGGCATGACCCCATTGCCCTCGCCGGCCGATCGGCACGTCAGGGAAATCCTCACAAAAAAACAAGTAACCCCGCAGCGGCGACCCGGCTCTTACCGGACGGAATGGGATCTTCGGCTCTGATACCTTCGGGGCAGTTCGAGAGACGTTTCTCGACGCAGTGAGTGTGTTCGACCGGACACACTGAACCCGACCTGAGGAAGCCCATATGCAGAACATCATGAGAATCGGCCTCGCAACGGTGTTGGTTGCCGCTTTCGTCGGCACCGCCGCTGCCCAGACCAATGACGGCGCGGGCAGGTCCAGCTCCGCCGCCACATCTGACACGACAACTCCGCAGAAGAAGACCACCGTCAACCTCTATCGGCCGCTGGACATCCAGCATCTGCGTCCGGCCGACCAGCGCGGCATCAACGTGTTCGAGACGCCGAAGGAAGAGGGCGTGCCGTTCACCGGGTTTACGCTCTCGCTCGGCGGCGCCTTCACGCAGGAGTTCCAGGGCCTGCAGCACAGCAACGCGGCCAATCCGGTGATGACCGGAACGCCGGCGACGAACGCGAACCAGCTCATCACGATTGGACACGGATTCAACAACGCCGTGGCGAACCTGAACGTCAACGCGCAACTCGCCCCGGGCATCCGAGTCGCGATGACGTCGTATCTCTCGGCGCGGCACCACCAGGAGTCCTGGGTGAAGGACGGGTTCCTGCTCGTCGATGCATCGCCGATCGACAACCCGCTGCTCAACCGCATCATGCGCTACACCACGCTCAAGGTCGGCCACTTCCAGCTCGACTACGGCGATGGCCAGGCGCGGCGCAGTGACAACGGCAACAGCATCTACAACCCATTCATCGGCAACTACATCCTGGACGCCTTCACGACCGAGATCGGCGCCGAAGCGTACGTTCGCTCCAACGGGCTGATCGCCATGCTCGGCGTGACCGGTGGCGAGGTGCACGGGCAGGTGAGTGCTCCGCAGTCGCGCTCGGTGGCGACCTTGGGCAAGTTTGGCTTCGACAAGCAGCTGGCGCGGGACGTTCGGGTGCGCCTGACGAGTTCCTTCTACGCGAACAACAAGTCGGCCAGCAACACGCTGTTCACCGGCGATCGCGCCGGCTCGCCGTACTACGACGTGCTCGAGAACAGCACGTCGACGGAGACCGCGAATGCGTGGTCGGGCCAGGTTCGCCCCGGGTTCTCGAACAAAGTGAACGCCGAAGTGCTGAATCCCTTCATCAAGGTCGGCGGCGCCGAGTTCTTCGGTCAGTTCGAGACGGCAAAGGGAGGTTCGTTCAGCGAGCCCAAGCTGCGCAACATCCGGCAGCAGGTGTACGAGGGACTGTATCGCTTCGCCGGCGACAAGCTTTATCTCGGCGGACGGTACATCAACGCCGCCGGTCAGTTCGTCGCCAAGAACTACAACGATCAGTCGGTGACCCGCGTGCAGCTCGGCGGCGGCTGGTTCGTGACGCCGAACGTCCTCGCGAAAGCGGAGTGGGTGAACCAGAAGTACAACGACTTCGCCGTCACCGACATCCGGAGCGGTGGACAGTTCAAGGGCTTCATGATCTCAGGCGCGGTCGGGTTCTAGAGTCCGAGCCGGCGACCAACCGGGACGCCAGGGACAGAGACAATCGAGGCGTCACCGGTCAGGCGGGAGGCAGGAGATGCGACGAGTGGCGGCGCGACATGCGCCGCCGCTCTGTTTTTCGCCATCGACACGTGGCACTACTGCAGTTGACCGCTTCCACTCACGGTGTAGGCGGCCCAGTAGTAGGGCGCTGCGTATTTGGGGTCTCGCAGCAGCGCGCGCTGTGCGGTGGCGAGGGCTTCCGCCGGCGAGGACGCGAGGTCGGCATAGAAGCGGGTGGCGAGATCCGCGGCAGCGCGATCGTCGATGCGCCACAGTGTCGCCACGACGTTGCGCGCGCCGGCGAACAGGAATGCCTGCGCGAGTGTGGCGTAGTCGTCGCGACGACTGTAACTGCCGGACCACGAGCCGCCGAGCGCAGTCTCACAGCCGGAGAGGAAAACGAGCCCGCTGCGTACGTCCAGAGAAAGCACTTCGTGCGTCTCGAGACGCCCGTCGTCATTCGACCGCGGCGTCCCGTCGGTGGTCGTCGCGAGCTCGATGCTCGAGAACATCGGATTGTCGCCGTCGAGCGTGGCGTGGCTTGCGATGTGAACGATTCGAGACCGCAGCAGGGCATCGCGCACCGTCGACTCCGTGGCATCGCTTCCGAGCGACAGGTGCGACCCGTCGGCCTCTCGAGCTACAGCGTCGGCCTCCTCGCGCGTGGATGGGAGATCGGCTGGCATCGGCGCGAACACCGCGGCTCCGGCGGCGACCGGACCAGAAACTCGGGCACGCAGCGTTGCGAGCGCCGAAGCCGATCCGATCATGAGGATGGAGTAGCGCTGCACGAGGAACGCGGCGCCTCCCGTCTGTTGCGGTGGCCGGAGGGCGGCAAACGGCAAGTACGTGAGCGCGCCGTGCGGGACAATTATCAGTCGCCGGACACCCTGGAGCAGTCCCTGGCGCTCGACCGGGGCTATCAGCTTGTCGTAGAGATCGCGCAGCGGCGCGTCGGCCGTACTGCTGCGTGCGGCGATCAGTTCGCGAACGAGGTGCACACGTTCGGCAAGATCCGCACTCCCAATCGGCATCTGAATCCAGCGGACGCGCTGGCGAGACGCAATGAACACGAGCAGCCGGTCCTCGGCGGACAGGAATTCGACGACGGCTTCGTCGGGCGCGAGCGACCGCTGCACATCAGTGGCCGTCATCGACGTCACGCCCAGAATTGCCGCGTTTGGGGCGACGCTCGGCATTCGGTCGAGGATCGCCTCGTAGTCGCGACGCGCGGCGGCGAGCTCGCGCGTAATTCGACCGGATTCGGCGTCGAGAGAACGACTGGGACGCGGCGTGCGCACACTGTCGGCGGTGCGTAATCGCTGAATCAGCAAATCGATCCGACGAAGGAGGCTGTCGGCGGCGGCGATCTCGCGGGCCGAGCCGGTGCGACCGAGCCCTCGCGCGGCAACGCCGAGCTGCTCGATCATGCCGCGGCCGCGGGCCTCGTCGGCAACCTGGAACGCCTCATCCACGCGGCCGAGCGTGAGGAGCGCGACGGCCAGGTCGGCGTACGCGCTGACACGATCCGCGGCGTACGAGCTTCGCAGCTCGCCCGGGTTGAGGTTTCCGCGAATGCGTTCGATGCTCGCGACGGCGCGACGACCCGCTTCGACGGCAAGATCGAAGCGGTGCATTCTCGCGTACGCGCGGCCACGGAGCGTCTCGGCTTCGGCGCGCTCGTCGGCGGTCGCGAGGAGCGTGTCGGCCTCGCTGCTCGACAGCGCGTCGAGAACGCCGCGGGAGTCGAGTGCCAGATCGGCGATTCGCGCCGTAGCGATCGCCAGCTCGATACGCGCCCAGCCAGTGCCGATGCGGCCCGCCGTGACCCGCGCGGCCGACAGGGCGGAACGACGCTCGGTCGCGTCGCCAGCGCGCTGCGCGAGCTCCGCGACGTATAACTCGGCGTTCATCTCTTCCGGCTTGGCGCCCGCCGCTGATTGCACCGTCACGGCTTCGCGAGCGCGGGCCCGCGCGAGCTGCTGATTGCCGAGCGACGCGTACGCATGCGCTTCGGCGATCGCGACGTGTCCGAGCTTGATCTGCATCCCGAGCGACTCGCTCAGCGCGCGCGCGCGGCGCAGCAGGTCGAGCGCGCGAGTGTGATTCCCGGCCGTCTCGTAGAGCTCCGCCATGAGCTCGCGGTCGTCCGCCTCCGGCTCGAGCAGACCATGACTCGTCGCGATGGCGAGCGCGCTGTCGAAATACGCCAGAGCGCGAGCGGGCTGGCCGAGCTCCGAATACGCGACCGCCAACTGCCCGAGCGAATTCTCCTGGCCAACGGCGTAGTCGACGGACTTGTAGCGATTGCGCGCTAGGGTGAGAGAGTCGATTGCCGTTTGTGGATCGCCGACGCGCGTCGCAAGCATGCCGAGGTTGTTGACGGCGTTGATCTCGGTCCGCCGGTCGCCCAACGCGGCCGCACCGGCGCGCTGCGCCAGCATCTCGGTCCGCGCTCGGTCGACGTCGCCGAGGTTCGCGTAGGTGAGGCCCAGGTTGCCGCGCGCCTTGACGATGTAACCCGAGTCGCCGACTGCCTCGGCGGCCGCACGCGCTTCGACGAAGCGCTGAATCGCTTGCTCCAGCTCGCCGCGGTCCTGCGCCAGCAGACCAAGCGCATTGAACGATTTCGCGAGATCGTTCCTGAGACCGAGCCGCAGCTTGAGCGTGAGGGCTTGCTCACCGATGGCTTTGGCGTCGTCGAACTGGCCCAGGCGATACGCGGCGAGGCCCGCGCCGGTCAGCGCGCGCGCGACGGTCGCCGAGTCGCGGGTCGCACCGGCGCTCGCGGCCGCGCGCTCGTAGCTCGTTCGGGCGCTGTCGTATGCGCCGCGCGCGTACTGCGAGTCGGCGCGGGCGAACAGCAGCGCCGGGTCGGTCGTGGTGACGGTTCCTTGCGCGACCACGGCGTGCTGATGATCGGCGGAGCGCGGCCGCGCCTCGCACGCGGCCAGCGCGAGCGCGGCCGTCAGGATGTTTGCGGCTCGCAGGCAACAGCGAAGGTACACTCAGGGCGTGATCCGAAATCCGGTGGTGGCGCTCTGGCTACTCGATCCATCGGCATGCAAGGCATCCACGCGCCAGAAGTAGCGGGCGCCTGGATTCAACCGAACGCTCGAAGGCGGAGCGACTGCCGTATCGCTCAAGTCGTCGCTTCGCCAGACCGGCGCACCCGCCGAATCAGTGACGACGACGTGATAGCCGATCGCCGCGGAGTCGCGCTGCCACGTGAACCGCGCGGCCTGGCGAGCGAATGTTCGGTCAGACAGCGGAGCAAGAGCCGGCGCGCTCGTCGCCGGCGAGGTCGCACGCTCGCGGGAGACGTTCCGGGCAACACGCTGCTGGCCGGGCCGGAACACTACCGCAACGAGGACGGCCGCGGCGATCGTGCCGAGCAGCGGCCAGGGTACGCGAGTCGATGAGCGCGATGGCGCGGTGCCGGCGAGACGAAGGCAGGACGCAAGCTCGTCCCGGCACTGCGGGCAGCCGCTCAAATGGAGCTCAGCGGCGGCACGCGCGTCCGGCGTGAGCCTCGAATCGATGAACGCAGCGATCTCGGTGGCCGACAGATGCTGAATCGGCATCACGAGCGCTCGCGAAGGACGGTGCAAGACGAGTTGTCGCATGCCTTCATTAAACGGAAACTAACGGTCGGATTTCGGTCGATGCTCACGGGACCGCGCTTTCGACACCCCGTTGCTCCAGCGTGCGTCGAAGGACGCCGAGCAGGGCGTTGACACGGCGGTAGACGTGAAATGGCGAAGGAAACGCGAGCAGCTTCGCGATCTCCTGCGCGCTGAGATCGTCGTCGAACCGCAGTCGCAGGAGGAGCTGGTCGTGCGCGTCGAGCGCCGCCAGCGCCTGGTCGAGCGCGCCCTGCAGCTCGGAGCGGCGGAGCGCCAGCTCGGCCCCGCCGTTGTGATTGGCCGGCAGCTCGTGCACGGCGAAGTCCTCGCCGACCAGATTCTGAAGCCGGCGACGCACGACGCGTTGCGCACTCGAGTCGCTACCGCGTACGCGGCCGTATCGCCGCCGATACAGATCGAGGCACAGCCGCCGTGCGACAACGACCAGCCAGGTGGAGAGCTTGCTTCGGGGATCGGCCGCGAACTCGCGCAGCCGGCGGAAGTCGTCGGCCTGAAGCTGCTCGATCACGAAGGCGTACGCGTCCATTGCGTCATCGTGACTCGACGTGACCGATCGCGCGACGTGGAGCAGCAGTCGTGTGTGCTCGGCGATGAACGCGCGCCACGCGGCATCGAGTCCATCGGTGTCGTGGGTCGCGTGCGCGAACAGCAGGCGGTCGAGTGTGCGAGGGAGGGCGGTCACCGGCGTCGGCGACGGAGTTGAGCGTACTCGCGACGGGAAGGCGTGGGAGAAGATGCTCGTCGCACTCATGATGTCAACTACGCGGCGCGAAGACGGCGAGTGCGCATGAGAGAAAGGTGAAGACGGATTTAAGGTGCAGTCACTGCCGCGAACGTTCTGAGCGAGGT
>DATJIZ010000063.1:0-11438 GCA_035492735.1 Gemmatimonadaceae bacterium
GAAATGCCCCAGCCCCACGCGCCGATGCTCGTCGAAGCTCGCCATCGCCCGCTCGAACACGAGATCCGTTACAACCACCGGCTCGAGCACCACCGCGCGCCCCAGCACCACCCGCCGCTCAACGGTTTCGCTCCCGCGAAACGCTACGTGCGTGTCGGCGGCGCCGTAGCCGATCCGCCGCACCACCACGTGCTGATCGCCGGCCGCGATGCCGGTGATGCGAAACTCGCCGCGCGCATCCGTGAACACGCTCTTCTTCAACTCCGGCAGCGCGACCTCGGCACCGGCGATCGGAACGCGCGTCGAATCCGTGACGACGATCCCCGCGAACACGGCGCCACGGGATGCCAGCGCGGCGATATGATCGAGCGTGAGATTCGCGTGCGCGATGCGGGCCGCGTCGGCGATACGAATCGACGTGTCGGCCGCCGTCTCGGCGTTATCGGCCGTCGCACGCACGCGGACGGTGGTGTTCACCGGCAGGCCGCACACGCGGAACGTGCCGCTCGGCGCGGCGTGCACCTCGACGCGACGGGTCAGATACGCCACGGTGTCAGCAGGGTTGCCCACGGCCGTCGAGTGCGCCGCCCATTCGGCAACGACGACGGCATTCGTCAGCGCTGCCGAATCCCGCAGCGAGGCACGGCCGATGAGGATGCCGGCGCCGGCCTGGTCACCGCGGGCCGGGCCGCCGCATACGGCGGCGACGACCTGCTGCGCGGTCGGCACGCGAACCTCAACGCGATCGTCGCCGTCGGCGAACGACAACGAGAGGCGGCGCGACGTGTTCAGCGAATCGAGCCAGGCAGTGCGAATCTCCAGCTGGTAGAGGCCGGGCAGGACATCGGGGATGCTGAAGCGGCCGCGCGAATCGGTGACCACTTCCGTCATCGTCTCCAACAACCGGATCCGCGCTCCCGCGACCGGGTTTCCGGTTAGCGAATCCAGAACGTCGCCGGCCAGGGTGAAGCGCCGGCCCGTCCACAGGGTGTCAGTGTCGCGTCGCGCGAGCGCCAGCTCGCCTCCAGTAGTTTGAATGGCGCTAACGCGGATCTCCGGCGGCCGGCCGGGCAGCGCGACCTGCTGTAGAAGAGGCATGTGGATGCCCCAGTGCGAGATCGTCCAACTCCCGTCGCGCAGCCGAACGAAGTCGACGTCGCCGCCAGCGTAATCCTGCTGCTCCGGCGGGACGTTGACGTACCGGAACTCCAGCGAACGGAGCTCCGACGAGGCCGCGTCGAGCCACAGCGTGCCGCGAATCTCCGGCAGCCGCCGCCGATCCGGCACGGGTTCGAACGCGATGCCCAGCTGGCCGTTGTGACGGCGGTCGCGCGTGATGCGGAAGCAATGATCCTCGACGAACATGGTCGACAGCAGCACGTCGAGATCGGGGGCGAAATAGACGAGCGAGTTGTCGCGGTCCACGATCAGATATCCCAAACGCTGCAGCGTGTCGCTTCCGACGGCCCGCCAGGGCTGCGTCACGTATCCGGTCAACACCGACGCGGAGTGGCGCAGTGGTGGCACATTGGCGCCGGCCCTTTCCGCCGCCGTACGCTCGAACGCGACCGTGGTCACGGCCAGCGCGCGCGATGCCGCGGTAAGCTGCGCCGCGGTAAGCGCCGTCCGGATCTGCTCCCACACCGCAAACATCGCGGCGCCCGAGTCGCTGAAGGCGCGACACACGCTGCGCTCGACGACGCGAATGGTGTCGAGCGCGATGGGGAGATCGGCGAGCTCGAGGCGGCGCGTGACGTCGGCCGCAAATGCGAGCGCGAACGGCGAGGACACGACCGGACGGTAGCCGATGCGTAACGTTCGAAGGCGGTAGCTCGCCGGCCGCGGCGCGGTCAGGCGATAGAGGCCGCGCGCGTCCGTCAGCGCGCGTGCCGCGACCTGCGACGCACTGTCCATCAGCAGGACGACGACTCCCGGAATGGGCCGCGCGTTGGCGTCGACGACCACGCCATGAACCGATTGCGCATCGGCGACTCCGGCCGTCGCGAGCACAAGAGCCGCGGCAATGATCGAGCAGCTGAGAACCAGCGGCGACCTCGGCATCACGCTCCCTCGAATCTTCCGGCCAGACCTCGCGATGATACAGCGCGAACGAGCCGACAGCAAATTGTCATGAGCGGACGTGATCGGTTCGCCGGGCCCGCAAGCGGCACGCCTCAATACGGTACGACCTTCGCCCCCGGACGTCCTGCCGCATCACGAACCGCAATGAGCCGGTACCACGCGCGATCGCCGAATCGCCGACGCAACACCTCGTCGCGCTCGAGCAGGTCGGCCACGTAGATCACGTCGCCGTTGATGCGTCCCGCGCTGTCGATCGGCTCGAGCGGCAGCGCGGGCCCGAACGGTGCGGCACCCGGCTGCGCGTCCGCGTCGATCTCCGCCTTGCAGTCCGGCGTCAGTGACGCCGACGACGTCATGCGAACGGTGCCGTCGCCTGTCGTCAACGCCGGCGGTCCCGGCGTGAACGGCGCCGCATCGCGCACCACGGCCGCGATCCTGGCCGACGACGACGCTGCACTGTCCTGCTCCGCCGCGCGCACCGCGGATAGCAACGAGCATCCGTCGCGCGAGGCGATCAGTTGCGCCGCATCACTCCGCAGCATGCCGAGTCCCCACAGCCGTCGCGCCAGCCGATCGGCGAACGGTTCGCGCAGAAATACGAGCGCGTGATGGACGTTCGCCGCGCGCACGGCGCCGGCGACATCCAGCTTCAGGCTCGTTCGCAGGCCGCGCACCTGTCGCACGAGACCTCCTGCACTGTACGGCGAGATCGGCACGCACCAGGCTGCGACGCTGCTGCAGACCAGCACGGCTCCGGCGACGAGCTTCATGCGCGATCCGAATCGGTCCGCCAAGACGTACGGCGTTCGCGCGAGCAGCACGACGATCGCCGGCAGGGCCGTGTAGAGAAAGCGCGGCCCAAGGAATTCGCCGTCGCCCCAGTACGCCGCATACGCTGCGAGCTGCGCCGCGAATAGTCCCAGGAGGAGCGCATCCCATCGCGTGGCGCGGCGCATCGACACGAGGCTCGCGGCGAGGACGACCAGTGCGGGAACCGGCCACGCCATGAGGTACATGTTCAGCTCACCGACGTAGCTCAGCGCCAGGTCCGCGGCGTGGCCGAGCGTGTGCGGATTCCCGTATGGGTCGGTGTGAAAGCCCACCCGGTGTCCCGCGCCCCACGACACGTCGTATCCGAACCTGAGCGCGCTGCCCGTCGTGGCCCAATTGGCGTAGAGCAGCGGCGCGACGCCGATCGCGCCGCACGCTGCCTGGATCAGCAACTCGCTGATGCGCTTCGGCTCGCGGCGGATCGTCCAGAGCTGGAACAGGCCGATCGCCAGCGACACGGCGACCGCATCGAGTGGGCGGATCGTCGCGATCAGGCCGAGGAGAAGGCCGATGATCGCCGCGAAGGCGGCGCGGCGGCCGCTCGTCGTGGCGCGATCCCACTCCGCGAGCGCGGCGAGTGCGCTCGCGGCGAGAAAGACCACCGGCACGTGATTCATCCACGTGCCCGCCATGATCAGGACCATGGGCGCGACGGCGAATAGTGCGACGGCGGTTCTCGCCTGCGTTTCGTCGAACGCGCGGCGCGCAAAGTGGTAGAGCGCGGCGGCGGTCCCGCCGATGAGCACCGGATTGACGATCCACGGCACGCCGAACAGGGCGCCCAGCGCGAGAAACAACGGACCGCCGATCGGAAACTGTGAGTACCACCGCCCGGTGTCGACGACGTTCTCCAGCGCGAAGAACTCGCGGTTGGGATCGACCGGAAGCGAAAGGTGGCCATGGAGCAGGATCCTTGCGTGCCACAGCATCGCCAGCTCGTCGGACGTGCTGGCTCCCCGGCGGAAGGCATAAACGGCGAGCAGCGTCGCGAATGCCATCGTTGCCGCGCCGGCGATGATTGCGAACGCGCGCGGCGAGAGACCGAGCACGCGCTGCCCGACTGCGCTGCTCCACCCGCGCACGCCACGCAGCGCGCTCGAGCTCAAGAGCGCCACGGCCACGGCGATCGACATGGCACCCCACACCCAGTACCGTATCACTTCCGGCGGGTACGGATCGCCCCAGAGCGCGAAAGGAACGGCGAGCGCCAGGGCAAGGGCGATTCCGCTCGCGACGCCGAGCGCGGACAGCCGCGGGCCCCGCGACTCTGGCACTGGGCGCTGCGATTCGCGGACGCCGGATCGCGCCGTCGTCGCTCCTTTCCGCTCCTTCGTGCGCGCCGTCATCGGGCGGAGCCGGTCGCGATGCGAGCGGGCACGAGCCGTCCGCCCGCAATCGGCGTCATTCCCGATTCGTGGTACTCGGCGTCCTGGTTTACCTGCCAAACGTCGAACAGCCGTCGCCCCGCCAGGATGTTCCGAGCCGTCAGGATCGCCGTCATCATCGAGTGATCCTGGTTGTTGTACTTGTGCATTCCGTTTCGACCGACCAGATGCAGCCCCGGATACGATTCGGCGATCGCGCGCCGAATCGTGGCGACGCGGCCAGTGTAGGCATCGTCGTACACCGGATAGGCCCGGCGCTGCCGCACGACATAGCCGGTCCGGACGTCGTCGCGGCGCGCCAGCCCGATCTGTACGAGCTCCCGCGTCGCGAGCTCGATCAGCTCGGCGTCGGACGACGACCACAATCCGTCGTTCTCGAAGCAGAAGTACTCGAGGCCATAGCAGGCCATCGATGGGTCGGGCACCATGTCCGGCGACCACGATTTGAAGTTCTGGACTCGCCCGACCTTGACCGATGGATCGTGAATGTAGATCCACATATCAGGAAATCGTGATCCATCCGCGAGGACCAGTGCGACGGTGATGAAGTCGCGGTACCCCAGCGAGCTCGCGGCGGCGCGCGCGTCCGGTGGAAGCGGCGGCTCGAGCATTCGCGGCAGGTCCGCCATTGGAGCCGAGTTGATCACGTTGCGGGCCGTGAACACCTCGCGACGTCCATCCGCGCACACCGCTTCGACCTCCCAGCACTCCCGCTCCGCATCGTACGTGCAACGCGTGACTCGCCTGCCGAGGAGAACCTGGCCGCCGCGACGGCGGATCTCGTCGCTACAGGCCTGCCACAGCATGCCGGGCCCGAGCCGGGGATAGCGGAACGTGTCGACGAGGGTCTTGATCGTGTCGTGCCGATTCCGACGACGACGTCGCGGCAGCATTGCCTGGGCGATCGCCGAAGAGAGCGAGAGCCCGTGAATGCGTTGTGCGGCCCAGTCGGCGGAGATCTCCGAGCACGACATCCCCCACACCTTCTCCGTGTAGGTCTTGAAGAAGGTGCGATACAGGCGGGCGCCGAACCGATTGGTGACCCAGTCCTCGAACGACCGCGGCTCGGCGATCGGCCGAAAGCGCGCCTTGGCATACGAGAGGAGCGAGCGCGCCGACTCGACGACACCGAGGTTCCGCAGCACGTTGCCGCCGCGCAGCGGGTACGCGAAGAAGCGGCCCTTATAGTAGATCCGCGACAGCCGCGGCCGCTCCACGAGATCCGACCCGAGGATCTCCGTCCAGAGGTCCTCGATCTCCTGGGATTTGGAGAAGAACCGGTGGCCGCCGATGTCGAAGCGGTAGCCGTCGCGTTCCACGGTGCGCGACAGGCCGCCGACGTCGGTCGGGTCCGCCTCGAGGACGACGACAGGCACGGATTCCTTCGCGAGGACGTAGGCGGCGGTGAGCCCTGCGGGCCCGGCACCTATCACGACCGTGCTGCGATCCAAGGGCCGAGGGAAAGGGGGGAGTTCCAAGGGGGAGTCGGCGGGCAGCGCTGCACGGCCCTGCCCCGCGATCGGGCGAGGGCTACCGACGGTTCGGCTGTTCAGTGTAACGCGCGGCACACACACGGGCTACTGTGATCCGCTCTGGACAGGCGTTAGCAGAATGCGCATGCTGTGGTGTTCCCACCTTCCAGGAGCCGGCCATGCGCCGTGGTGCACTGCTTTGCACGTTCGTTCTGGCCGGGTGCGCCAGCGGAGGCGGCGTCGGCGGCGCGCCTTCATCCCAGACCGTGCGGGTCGTCGGCCCGGCCGCAACGCAGTCGATCGCCATGTCGGGCGGCCCGGAAACCTCCAGCTCGAGAACACTGCCCTACTCGGTGGAGCAGGTCTGGCGCGCGCTGCCGGCTGTGCTCGACTCGCTCGGCATCCCCATTCAGACGATGGATCCGGCGAAGCGCGTCATCGGCAATTCAGGATTCAAGGTGCGCGGACGGCTCAAGAACGTCCCGCTGAGCCGCTACATCGATTGCGGCAACACGTCGGGTACCGGCCCGAACGCGGACACGTACGAAGTGCACATGGCGTTTCTCGCTGGCGTGGAAGGTCAAGGCAACTCGTCTACGGTCTCGCTGACGTTCGAGTCGGTGGGCAAGCCGGTGAATTTCGCTCAGGACTACTCGGCGTGCGGGAGCAAGACCGTATTGGAGTCGCGACTGTTCGATCTGCTCGCCGGTCGGTTGGCGAGCTGAGAACGCGCGGGAGGCGAGTCGAGCGACGAACGCCGCGATGTGGTTAGCGTCGTACGCGGTGAGCGCCGTACGCGGTCAGCGCCGTACGCGGGGCGCCGCCTTGGCGGACTGCAGTCGCTTTCCGGGATCCCGCACTGCCGCTGGAACCGGCACGCCGCCCTTGGTGTTCGGTGGCGGTGCCACGTGCGCGAAGAGATCGCGCCGCACCTCGGGGTTGCTGATCTTCCAGATCACCCCGTCGGTGAAGTAGTGGTGGATGTTGATGAACATCAACAGCAGGATCGGCGCGGCGCGGCCGGGCTCCTCACCAAACATGTTGCCGACGACACTCATCGCGCTCGCCGGGACGATCCGTGCGACGAGCAGGCTCACCGCCATGAGTGCTCCCCCGTAGACGAGCATGTGCCACGCCGGGCCGCGTGGCGTATCGTGCGGCTCATGCGACGCGCGATTCAGCTCGACGCGGATCGGGAACGCCAGGTACTGCAGCGCGTGCGCGATCTGAATCCAGAAGATCGCTTTTGGGTCTCTCGCGAGCACGGCATACCAGACGAAGATCGCCAGCCAGGCAACGAGCGCACGTGCCGGTGGAAATTGGCCGGTGCGCAATCGCATCTTGATGATGCCCGCGGCGCCGAGCACGAACGCGAGCGCGGTGCCGGCGCTGATCAGAGCGTACAGCGGCCGCACCGCGCCTGGATCGCGAAGCTGCGTGTACAGGAACCACGTGACCTGCCACGCGAGCAGGATGCGAAGGCCGGTTCGGATCAGCAGCCGCTCCGACTTCTCGAAGCGCGTGCCGGCGAGATAGGCGTACGAGGCCATCATCCCCCACACCTGTCCCGTATAGTGCCAGGCGAGGTAAGCGCTCGATACGGACACCAGGATGATCACGAGCGCCGGTGAGCTCTGCGCCACCCACAGCGCAATGACGATGTAGACGGCGAGGATCGCCGGAACGTAGATCGACGCCCATTTGTGCTTGAGGATCGTCTCGCGGTCACGGTAGACGAGCCGGTACGACGCCATGAAATGCGGCATGTTGATCGTGGCCGCGATCCAGGCTTGGGCCCCAGCGCCGATGAGCACGAGATCCGTACGACCGCTCAGCAGCAGAGGCACGAAGACGATCAGTGACAATCCGCCGACAAGCAGGAAGTCGAGAGTCGGACTGAGAATCGATGGGATCGCGGCTCGTCGAGCTGCTGACGGCGGGGCACTCATGACTCAAAACAAAGGAGCGGACCTTTCAGACGCCAGTCGGCTATCTCGATCGTCCGTCGATGCCGCTCACGGTCGTGTCCGGAAGCTTGGACGGATCGCGGAGGACCACGATCAGCGCGCCGCCGCTCGCCATTGGTCCGAACTCGTTCTGCGACGCGGTCGGGTCGAGATATCTGACTTGCTCGACGTTGTCCGCCGCGATCGTTCTCAGGGTCTCGAGACCTGCTTGCCGAAGTCGTCCGAAATAGACGGCAACGGGCATCGATGCCATCGATCCGGCGGAGTGGACGCTCGGGTCGGTCATGAAGAATCGAGGCCGTAGGCTCCGGATTGCCTCGTACAGATTGCCCTGCCGTGCATTCGAATTCAGGATTTCATCTCGTGTGAGCACGTCCCGGTCGAAACCGGCCGGGCGAACGGCCGAGGCGCTCGGGCCACCGCACGCGACGGCGGTCAACAGCCACCCCCACGCGAGGCCGCGAAGCACGAAGGCCGCCGGGAAGAATCCCGGCGGCCCGTGCAAAAAACGCCTGCGATCGAATCGCGCGGTCTCGATCAGCAACCGAAGGAGACGGTGCAGGACCGCGGCGGACGACGATCCCACATGAACGACGACGCAGGAACCTTGAACGCACTGGTCTGCGGCGTCTTGGCACCCGTGACGGAGGCGGGGAACACGATCAGCGTGACGGCCGATCCGGGAACGGTCGTCCCCGGCGAGACGTCGCAATCGACGCCGACCGTGCAGCCATTCGTCGTCGTTCCCACGGGCTCACCGATGATCGCCAACGCGTCGCTGAACAGCGTGGTGGTGCCGCCTGCCGGCGTCACGTGGAACATGATCTTGGCCGGAGCAACGGTCTTGTAGGTCGAAATGCTGTACGCACCCACGTTCGCCCAGGTTGCCGACGTCGGGACGCTGGTTCCCTGGTTGTACTCCGACACGTCGATCGCCGAGCCGGTCGCGTTGATGACGCGCAGCGCAACGTTGCTGCCCGGGTCCGGAACATCTTCGTTGAGCACCGTCAGCTTCATCTTGTCAGCGCCGGTCGACCGAGCATTGCCCCAGAGCAGGAACGTGTAGTTCTTGCCTGCGTCGAGGGTCGCCGTCGAATCCTTGAGCACCGTCTTCGCAACATCCTGAATGGTGTCGTTGAGGAAGATTCGGAAATGCCGCGCACCCGCTTGCGCCGCCTTGTACTGAATCAGCGACGACGCAGTCACGCCGCTCGCCGTCAGCGGATTGTTGCGGAACGTGATGCCGAACGCGGCACTGTTCTCGACGATGTCGACGAAGCGGAAATCGAGTCCGCCGCCGCCGCTCGTGTCGGGGACTGCGTTGATGAACCTGACACCCGCCGTCGGCGGTGGCGGGTTCGAGATCACTTCGTTGGGCTTGCACGCACTCACGATGCCTGCTGCAAGGCAAAGCACCGAAAGCTCGAAGATCCGTCGCATGTCATCACTCCATCGAGGTTATTGCGCCGTGAGCCCGTTCAGGGCCGCGGGATGCGTTGCGGAATACGCTGCGGAAAGTGTTGCGGGATGCGTTGCGGAATACGGTTCGTCTGTGACGTGTCGCCCGACGAATTGGGTCGATCGGTGCTGCCGAAACCCGTCAGTGACGCGGTCGCAATGAGCGCGGCCGCACCAACACCGGCTGCACCCAACGCCACGGACCGCGCGACCGACAACTTGCGCTCGAACACCGACGACACGTACGCCGACTTGATGTGGACCGTCTCACCGCTCCACACCTGGTCACCGCCATCCAACAGGTGAACGTCGGTCACAGCGACGACGTACTCGCTGCTGTCTCTGCTCACCAAGCGCCCTTCGACTCGCCCGATCGCCGGACCCATCGACCCGCCCAGCGCTACGCGACCGACATCGTTGAGCTCCAACCCGATCGTCGTACCGAGCGGCGGGGTCACGCCCCCGGTGGGCTGCAGTGAGTAGCAGCCCACCGTGAGCCAAACGAGTACCAGGCAACAAAGCCGAGCCGTTGGTCGCACGAAGATGCTCACCAACCGTAGGTGCTCGGACCCGCCGCGGAGCCGGGGGCATTACCAGCGCCCGGTCCTGCTCCGTAGATCTTGTCGGCGGTGTAGCCACGCGACTGCAGATCCTCGTACGGCACGGCCCAGAACAGCGGGACGTTTTGCGCCAAGTCACCCCATCCACGGCCGTCGAAATACCACGCGCCGAATTGGACGAAGGCCTCTTCCATTCGCTTTTCCCACTTCATGGCCTCGAACATGTTGCCGCAGGTCACCGTGGCACCGGGGCCATTCCCCTTCGGAGTCTTTGGCACGCAGGCCGCTCCACCCGGCACCGGCGTGGTGTTGTCGGCCGCGGTAATCGGCGGCAGACCATTCTTGGTGCGAGTCACGTTGATGAGCGCAGCCGCCTGCGCGAACTGGCCCTTCCGGATCAAGCCCTCGGCCTGAAGCATGTCGAGAACTGCCTTCGGGAAGAACACGATGGTTCCGCTGCGACCCGTACCGCCGTCGCCCTTGGTGACCCACCAATGGAAGCGGTTGAAGTCGTAGTTCGACCAACCCCAGCCGATGCCGGCGAATCCATCGGAGCCGTTCGGGCGGTTGGTGAAGTAGCGCTTGCAGGAGTGATTGGTGATTCCACCAGGCACTTCGCAGCTCTGCACCGTTTGGTCAGCCTGCTGCGCCTGCCGCGTGTCGCCCTGCGGGAAGCGCAGATCGGGCGTGGTCATGAAGAACCCGACGTTGCCCGCGCCGCGATCGGCGACCGGCGTCTGAAGCCACTTCTCGTAGGCGCCGGACGCGTCGGCCATGCCGATGATGAATGGCGACATCTGGTGCCACAGGTCGCCACCATCGTAGATGCGGATCCATCCGCCGCCCGGCCCGTTGGTCGTGCTCGTGACCTTGAAGTGGTCGGCGGTGATACCGTTTTGCGCGTCGGCGATGATCGCGTCCCAGTCGGCGGCGGCTCGCTCCTGAGGATTCCGCGCCACCTCGGCGCGGAACATCGCCCGGTACGTCCGCGCCAACCGGACGAACTCCGGCGCGCTCAGCGCGTTTGGCGTCGGTATCCAGTCGGTCGAGATCGGGAAGCCGTTGGTCCCCGTGGCCGGCGCAGACGCCAGGTCGATTGCGCGCTGCAACGCGGCATAGGCCGAGTCGGCGACTTGCTTGTACCCGACGAGCGTCCCGGGATCATCACCGGCCTGGCCGGTGGTGATGACTGCCGACGAGTCGTAGATCATCGCGAGATAACCGAGTGACAGGCCGCGGAGGAACTCGGCGAACGCCTTGTCACGGTTTTCGCGCGCCGGAGAGCCCAGATTGAGGCCACCCTGCACGTTCGTCAGGAAGTTCGACGCCACGCGAACGACTTCATTCAGAATGAAGTACTCGCCTTGCTGATCGCCGTCGCAGTTGTTGCCGGGCGCGTTGCTGTTGGAAGCGCCCGAGAACGGATAGCGCGAGTTCTGGCACTCGTTGTTGAGGCTCGAGAAATTCTGGAACGACATGATGTTCGCCATGCCTTCCAGAGTCCCCGGCGGAGCCGGGTCGTTGGTGCCGTACAGCGCACGGTGCCAACGCTTGTAATAGCTGCCGAGCAGCTTCTCGGCATCGTCAGGGGTACCGAGCACGCGTTGCGTTTCGCCCGAGTTCGGATTGGTCACCTCGAGCGACTTGTCGGTACACGCGCCGATGCCGATACCGAACGTCGAG
>DATJIZ010000064.1:0-10186 GCA_035492735.1 Gemmatimonadaceae bacterium
CCGCGGGGAGGCCGATAAGCCATGGCCGCCCAAGCCCGCGCGACTCAACGCTCCGCGCGCCAGTCGCCCTACAAGATGCGGCTCGTCATCGACGAGATCCGCGGCAAGAGCGTGAACGACGCCCTCGCCTACCTGCAGTTCTCCAAGAAGCACGCGGCGCGACAGATCGAGAAGACGCTCCGCTCCGCCGTGGCCAATGCCGAGCACCTGGCGCGTGAGAACAACACGCCGCTCGACGTCGATGCCTTGTTCGTGAAGCACGCCGTCGTGAACGAAGGGCAGAAGCTCAAGCGGTTCACTCCCGCCGCCATGGGACGCGCCACTCCAATCCAGAAACGGACGAGCCACGTGGAAATCGTGGTCGCCGAAAAGGAAGGTCGGTAATGGGACAGAAGACACATCCGGTCGGTTTCCGGCTGGGCATCTCCAAGGACTGGAAGTCGCGCTATTACGCGGGCCGCGATCTGCCGGCGCTTCTCCGCGAGGACGAGCTGCTGCGCAAGTATCTCAAGGCGCGTCTCGGCCACGCCGCGATCGCTGACATCGTGATCGACCGCAAGCCGGGCAAGGTCGTGGTGACCCTGCACACCGGGCGGCCGGGCGTGGTGATCGGCAAGAAGGGCGCGGAAGTCGACAAGCTGCGTGACGAGCTGGCGCACCTCACCGGCAAGGAAGTCGGCATCAACGTCGAGGAGATCAAGCGGCCGGAGCTGGACGCACAGCTCGTCGCCGACAACATCGCGAGTCAGCTCGCACAGCGCATCTCGTTTCGCCGCGCGATGAAGCGGGCGGTGCAGAGCGCGATGCGCATGGGCGCGCAGGGCATCAAGGTGAAGGCCGGCGGCCGGCTCGGCGGCGCGGAGATCGCGCGCGTCGAGGGCTACCACGAAGGGCGTGTGCCCCTGCACACGCTGCGCGCCGATATCGATTACGCGACGTCGACCGCGAAGACCACCTTCGGCGCGATCGGCGTGAAGGTCTGGATCTTCAAGGGCGAGAAGGTCGAGGATCGCCGCGGCACTACCTACTCCTCTGGCATGTAACGGAGCGCGGATTCAATGCTGGCACCGAAGCGCGTCAAGTTCCGCAAGCGGTTCAAGGGTCGCACGAACGGTCTCGCCCATCGTGGGTCGGAGGTCTCGTTCGGCACGTATGGACTGCAGTCGATGGAGCCGGGCTGGATCACGGCCCGCCAGATCGAGGCCGCGCGCGTGGCGCTCACGCGTCACATCAAGCGCGGCGGCAAAGTGTGGATTCGGATCTTCCCCGACAAGCCGATCACGAAGAAGCCGGCCGAGACCCGCATGGGCAAGGGCAAGGGCTCGCCGGAGATGTGGGTCGCCGTCGTCAAGCCCGGCCGCGTGATGTTCGAGCTCGAGGGCGTGACGCACGACATCGCGGTCAAGGCCATGGCGCTCGCCGCGGCCAAGATGCCGGTGCGCACCAAATTCGTGGCGCGCGAAGGCGTGGAGGCATAGGACCGATGAGAGCCGACGAGATTCGAGAGATGGGCAAGGACGATATCGTGGCACGTATCCGCGACCTGGAAGAGGAGCGCTTTCGGCTGCAGTTCCGGAGCGCCACCGAGCCACTCGAGGATCCACTTCGCCTGCGGGTAATCCGGCGCGACATCGCGCGCCTCAAGACTGTGCTGCGAGAACAGACCAATGGCTGATACGACACAGACGAGCGGCGGGTCGGGCGACGCCCAGACGCGCCAGGCGCTGCGGCGCGCGCGCAAGACGCGCACCGGCCGCGTGGTGAGCGACAAGATGCAGAAGACCGTGGTGGTCGCGATCGAGCGTCGCGTGCAGCACCCGGTGTACGGCAAGATGGTGACGCGCACACGGCGCGTGAAAGCGCACGACGAGGAGAACACGGCCAAGACCGGCGACACGGTTCGGATCGCGGAGACGCGTCCGCTGTCGAAGGACAAGCGGTGGCGCGTGGTCGAGATCGTCGAGCGGGCGCGCTAACGGCGAGGGAGACGATCCATGATCCAGCAAGAATCCATGGTCAAGGTGGCGGACAACTCGGGGGCCAAGACGGCGCTCGTGATCCGCGTGCTTGGCGGAACGCGCCGGCGCTACGCCGGCCTCGGCGACGTCGTCATCGTCGCCGTGAAGAACGCGCTGCCCAATGGCACCGTGAAGAAGTCCGACGTCGCGCGTGCCGTCGTGGTGCGCACGGCCAAGGAGACGCGGCGCAAGGACGGGAGCTACATCCGGTTCGACGAGAACGCCGTCGTCATCATCAACGAGCAGGGCGAGCCGCGCGCCACGCGCATCTTCGGTCCGGTGGCGCGCGAGCTTCGCGAGAAGCGCTACATGAAGATCGTGTCGCTGGCGCCCGAGGTCATCTGACATGCGCATCAACAAGTACCGCAAGATGGATCGGCCGCGCGCCGTCAACCGCAAGCGTCACGCGGACAACGCCGAGCGGGTGAAGATCCACGTCGCCAAGGGTGACACCGTGCGTGTGATGCGCGGCGACGACAAGGGCAAGGAAGGCAAGATCATCCGCGTGTATCCCAAGACGGGGCGCGTGACGATCGAAGGTGTGAACATCGTGAAGCGGCACCGCCGCGCGCGCACGGCCGACGAGCAGAGTGGCATCGTCGATTTCCCGGCGCCGATCCACGCCTCGAACGTGATGCTGCTCGATCCCAAGTCGGGCGAGCCGACGCGCGTCCGCCGGCAGATCGACGAAGACGGAACGAAGGAGCGCATCGCCGTGAAGAGCGGCGAGGCGATCCCGAGAGCGAGGTAACGGAGCGATGGCGACCAAGGACAAGAAGGGCGGCGCGAAAGGCGGCGCAAAGAAGGGCGAAGCCAAAGGGCGTGGACCGCACGCGGGCGCCGCGATCCCGGCACCGCCGCCGCGGCTCAAGATCTTCTATCAGCAAACGGTGCGTGATCGACTGATGAAGCAGTTCGGCCTCACCAATCCGCATCAGGTGCCGCAGCTCGAGAAGATCGTGCTCAACGTCGGCGTCGGCGAAGCGATCAAGCAGCCCAAGGCGCTTGATTCGGTCGTCGACGAGCTGGCGACGATCACCGGGCAGCAGCCGGTTCGCAAGAAGGCGAAGAAGTCGATCGCCAACTTCGGACTCCGGCAGGGCCAGGAGATCGGGGCCGCGGTCACGCTGCGCGGCGCGCGGATGTGGGAGTTCCTCGACCGCTTCATCACGATCGCGATCCCGCGAATCCGCGACTTCCGCGGGCTCGGCACCAAGTCGTTCGACGGAAGAGGGAATTACTCCCTGGGCGTCAAGGAGCAGATGATCTTCCCCGAGATCAACTACGATTCGATCGAGTCGATCCATGGGATGGACATCACCTTCGTGACGAGCACGACCAAGGACGACCAGGCGTACGCGCTCCTCCGGGAGCTCGGGATGCCGTTCAGGTCCGAAGACAAGAAAGGCGGACGGGCAATGAGCTAGAGCTTCGGAGGGCACGAGGGCGGACGCGTCGACGAGCGCCGTCCGGACCTCGCGCCCTCGATCCTCCAGTCTATCGGCAACTTTTTCACGAGAGTTTTGAGATGGCCCGAAAGGCAATGATCGAAAAGAGCAAGCGGAAGCCCAAGTTCAAGGTGCGGGTGCACAACCGGTGCGGCCGCTGCGGTCGATCGCGGGCGTTTCTCCGCCGGTTCGGCCTCTGCCGAATCTGCTTCCGCGAGCTGTCGCTGCAGGGGATGATCCCCGGCGTGCGCAAAGCATCGTGGTGAGCTCGACCGCGGGAACGCTCGAGCGCCATCCATCACACAATGTCCTCAAGGTCCACGGAAACCAGAGGCACGAGGCAACTCCATGAGCATGACTGATCCGATCGCCGACATGTTGACGCGAATCCGCAATGCCTGCGGATCCAAGCACCGCCGCGTCGATATGCCCGTGTCGAAGATGAAGACCGAGATCGCCCGGATCCTGAAGGAGAACAACTACATTCAGGACTACCAGACGCTCGAGACCGATGAAGGCCAGCGCGTTCTGCGCGTTCGGCTCCGCTATGCGGGTGGCCAGTCCGTGATCCGCGAGCTGCAGCGCGTGTCCACGCCCGGCCTGCGGCGGTACGTCGGCGCCACCGAGATTCCGCGGGTGCGCAACGGGCTGGGGCTCGCGATCCTCAGCACCAACAAGGGCTTGATGTCGGACCGTGAAGCGCGCCAGTCGCGCACCGGCGGCGAGCTCGTCGCCGTCGTCTGGTAAGGAGACTCGTCACATGTCACGAATCGGAAAGCTTCCGATCGTCATCCCGAGCGGCGTGACCGTCGCGGTCGAGGGCGACTCGGTGAAGGTGAAAGGTCCCAGGGGCGAGCTCACGCATCGGCTGCCCAATGGCATCTCGGTCGATCGCACCGACAACTCGCTCAACGTGCAGCGCGCGTCGGAAGAGACGAACCACAGAGCCCTCCACGGCCTCACGCGTTCGCTGATCGCGAACATGATGGAGGGCGTGACCAAGGGATATCAGAAGCAGCTCGAGATCACCGGCGTCGGCTACAAAGCCGAGGTGCGGCCGTATGGGCTGCAGCTCGCGCTCGGCTTCTCTCATTCGATTGAGTACCGCGCGCCGGCGGGCATCAAGCTCTCCGCCCCGCAGCCGACACAGATCGTGATCGATGGCCCGGACAAAATGATGGTCGGCCAGGTCGCCGCCGAGCTGCGGAATCTTCGTCCACCCGAGCCCTACAAGGGCAAGGGCATTCGCTACGCCGGCGAGGTCATTCGGCGCAAGGCCGGCAAGGCGGGAGGCAAGTAATCCATGGGCATCATCCCGAAGACTCGCGAAGAGCAGCGGTATCGCCGCCACCTTCGTGTTCGGAAGAAGGTGACGGGCACGACGGAGCGGCCGCGGCTCGTGGTCTTCCGTTCGCTTAAGCACATCACGGCGCAACTCGTCGATGACGTGTCGCGCCGCACGATCCTTACCGTATCCAGCACCGATCTCGAGTCGGGGAGCAAGACGGCCAAGTCACTCGAGGTGGGTAAACGCATTGCCTCGCGCGCGAAGGAAATGGGGCTCACGAAAGTCGTGTTCGACCGCGCCGGGTACAAATATCACGGCCGCGTGAAGGCGGTGGCCGACGGTGCCCGCGAAGGCGGGTTGGAGTTCTAATTATGGAAGAGACGAAGAGCACGGGCGCGCCGGCGGGCGGCGGGCAACCCCAGCGCACTGGACGTGGACCGGGTGGTGGCGGCGGCGGCGGTGGTCGTGGCGGCCGCGGCGGCGGTGGTCGTGGCGGCGGCGGCGGTCGCGGTGGTGGTGGTGGCGGACGTGGTGGCCCAGGCGGCGGCCGCGGTCGGGGCGGTCCGGGCGGCGGCGGCGGTGAACGTGGTGGCGAGCGCGGTGGTCGCGGCGGACGTGAAGGCGGCCGTGGCGGCGACGATCGTGGCCGCGGTGAAGGCGGCGAGCTCGTCGAGAACGTCATCGCCATCAACCGTGTGGCCAAGGTTGTGAAAGGCGGCCGGCGGTTCTCGTTCAATGCGCTCGTCGCGGTCGGCGATGGTCAAGGCAAGGTCGGGTTCGCGTCGGGCAAGGCGAACGAAGTCTCGGAGGCCGTGCGCAAGGCGGTCGACGCGGCGCGCCGCAACATGGTGGACATTCCGCTCACCGGTGGAACGATCCCGCACGAGATCGTCGGATCGCACGGTGCGGGTCGCGTACTCATGAAGCCGGCAGCGCCCGGCGCCGGCGTGATTGCCGGCGGCGCCGTGCGCGCTATCATGGAATGCGCCGGGATCAGCGACATTCTCACGAAGAGCCTTGGCTCGACCAATCCGCACAACATGGTGCGCGCGGCGATGAACGGACTGCAGGAGCTCACGACGGTCGAGCAGGTCGCGCGCGAGCGTGGCATCGAACCGTCGAGCCTCCCGTACCGGTCGCGCGCCAAGTCGAAGCAGGCGTCGCATCAGTCGGTCGCGCATGCCGTGCCCGTTGCGACGGGCGCCGGCGCCGCGGCAGGAGAGACGGTCTAATGGCACGAACGTTCGTATGGCATCCGACGCGCGGACCGGCCAAGACGCCGAAACAGAACCTGCCGGAGTCTGGTAGTGTACGCATCAAGCAGGTCCGGAGCGGCATCGGCCATTCGTGGCGCATGCGCGCGACGCTCGAGGCGATCGGTCTCAAGCATCACCAGGACGAGGTGGTCAAGGAAGTCACGCCCGGCTTGCGCGGACAGCTCAAGCAGGTGCGTCACCTCGTCGAGGTGACGCCCGTGAACGAAGGCGGGAGGAGCAAGTAATGCCGGCAAAGGCGAAGCGCGCGAGCCGCGCGGCGGCGACCACCGCGACAAGCGCGGGCACGGAGCGCGAAGCAGCGGTCACGAAGATCGGCCTGCACAACCTCACTGCGGCGCCCGGATCGACCAAGAACCGCAAGCGTCTGGGGCGCGGTCCTGGCTCAGGCACGGGCAAGACGTCGGGCAAGGGCCACAAGGGCATCAAGGCACGCGCGGGTCATCATGGACCGGGCGGGGGCAAGCCGCATTTCGAGGGCGGTCAGATGCCGATCACGCGTCGGCTACCCAAGCGCGGCTTCACCAACCCGTTCCGCGAGGAGTCGCAGATCGTGCGGCTCGATGCACTCGAGCAGCTCGGCGGGGGCGGTGAGGTGACGCGTGAGTCGCTCGCCCAGGCTGGGCTCATCCGCGCCAACAAGGGTCAGGTGAAGGTGCTGGCCAACGGCACGATCACGCAGGCCGTCACGGTGCGCGGGCTCAAGGTGAGCGCGGGCGCGCGTGAGAAGATTGTCGCGGCGGGCGGCCGCGTCGAGGAGTAATCGAGGGGACTCTCATGGCCCAATCGAATGCGGCATCGGCGGTTCAGAATCTGTTTCGAACCCCCGAGTTGAAGGACAAGATCCTCTTCACGCTGCTGTGCCTTCTGGTCTATCGGATCGGCGCGGCGATCACGTCGCCCGGTATCAACCCGCAGGCGATCTCCGACTTCATCAACTCGCAGCGGAACGGCGGCGGCCTGCTCGGGCTGTACAACCTGTTCACCGGCGGCCAGCTCGCGCGGGCCACGGTGTTCGCGCTCGGCATCATGCCGTACATCTCGGCCAGCATCTTCCAGCAGATCGCGCAGGCCGTGGTGCCGCAGGTCGACAAGATGTCGAAGGACGAGGAAGGCAGAAAGAAGATCAACCAGTGGTCGCGCTACGCCACGGTCGCGCTGGCCGCGGTGCAGGCGTGGGGCTTCGCGATCTTCGCCGAAGGGATCCAGGGAGCGGTCGCGAATCCCGGGTTCGGCTTCCGGCTGCAGATGACGTTCTTCCTCACCGTGGGCGCGATGTTCGTGATGTGGCTCGGCGAGCAGATCACCGAGCGCGGCATCGGCAACGGCGCGAGCTTGATGATCTTCTTCTCGATCGTCGAGCGGATCTGGCCGAGCATCGCGGCGGCGTTCGGCTACGTGAGCACCGGCGTGATCGGCGCGTTCTCGCTGCTCGTGCTGATCGTGATCATGATCGGCGTGGTGGCATCGGTGGTCGCGGTGACGATGGCGGCGCGGCGCGTGCTGATCCAGATCCCGCAGCGCACCATGGCGCGCGGGCGCATGCGCGAAGCGAGCCGGAGCTTCATTCCACTCCGCATCAACTCGTCGGGCGTGATGCCGATCGTGTTCGCGCAGTCGGTGATCGTCGTCCCCGGCGCCGTCGCGCAGTTCATGGGCAACCAGCGCCTCCGCGACTTCGCGGATTACCTGAATCCCGGCACGACGCTCTACTACATCCTCTCGGCGATCCTGATTCTCTTCTTCACGTACTTCTACACGTCGATCATCTTCAATCCGGTCGACCTGGCGGAGAACCTCAAGAAGCAGGGTGGGTTCATCCCCGGTGTAAAGCCGGGCGCGCGCACGGCCGAGTACATCGATGACGTGGTCTCCAAGATCACGCTGCCGGGTGCGATCTTCCTCACGATCGTTGCCCTGCTCCCGATCTGGATCTCGATCTCGATGAACGTCCCGTTCAACTTCGGCGGCACGTCGCTGCTGATCGTAGTCGGCGTCGCGCTCGACACGATCCAGCAGATGAATCAGCACCTGCTGCTGCGCAAGTACGACGGGTTCATGAAGAAGGGCCGGATCCGCGTACGAGGACGACAGGGCGCGCCGGGCGGGTTCTAGACATCCTGGTGGTGCTGATGAAAGGTCCGGCTGCGTGAGGCCGGACCTTTTTTCGTGATCGGGACGCGTGGGTCAACTACTCAACGCAGAGGCGCGGAGACGCGGAGGCGCAGCCAGAGCCAACTCGAGACTCAGAAGCCGTTCACGATGCGCCGGATACCTTCGCGCATCACGGGCACGTAAAAGTTCAGCAGCAGACCAAGGCGGAAGCCGCCGAGCTTGAGGTGGGTAAGAAGTTGAGCTTCATGGACGGGGACGATCCGCTGGACTGTCTTGAGCTCGACAACCACTGCCTCTTCGACCAAGAGGTCGATGCGATATCCCGTGTCGAGTCGAACTCCCTTATACACAATGGGAACCTCGACCTGCGTATGCACGACAAGTCCACGGCTGCGAAGCTCGAAGGCCAAACAGGTCTCGTAAGCACTCTCCAGCAGTCCGGGGCCGAGGTGTCTATGTGCCTCGATCGAGGAGTCCACGATGATGCCGCTCAGCTCGTTCAATCGCTGTGAGGTTAGAGCTTTCATGATCTCCGGCGCCTCGGCGCCTTTGCGTCTCCGCGGCTCTGCGTTGAGTAGTTCCCCACGTGTCCCGATAGAGTGGCCCCCCTCGACGCGCCGCGCATAATCACCCGATTTCCACCCACACCATTTCCCACCTACCTTTCATTCACCATGATCATCGTCCTGTTCGGCAAGCCCGGCGCGGGGAAGGGAACGCAGGCGCCGTTGCTCGCCAAGGCGCTGGACATTCCCACGCTCGCGACGGGTGATGTGCTGCGGGCCGCCAAACGCGCGGGCACGAGGCTCGGGCTCGAGGCCAAGGGGTACATGGATCGCGGCGAGCTCGTGCCGGATTCGGTCATCCTCGGCATTCTGGCCGATGAGCTCCGGCAGCCGCAGTATGACCGGGGCGTCATTCTCGACGGCGCGGTGCGTACCGTGCCGCAGGCGCAAGGACTCGAGACGATGCTGGACTCGCTCGGCCGCAAGCTCGACGCGGTGCTGGCGTTCGACATCGACAACGACGAGATCGTGCGGCGACTGAGCGATCGCACCGTGTGTGAGAACTGCCAGACACCGTACACCGGACGCAAGGTGGGCGACGTGTGCGACAAATGCGGCGGTGCGTTGATGCGACGGAAGGACGACGATCCGGATGCGATCCGCACGCGGCTGCGCGTCTACGACGACGAGACGGCGCCCGTGCTCGAATGGTACAAGCGGAACGGCGATCGCGTCGCGGTCGTGAATGCCGTCGGCGCCGTGGACGACATCACGTCGCGTGCGCTCGACGCGCTGGGGGTGGCGACGCGGTGATTCAGCTCAAGTCGGCGCGCGAGATCGATTTGATGGCGCAGGGCGGCCAGATCCTCGCCGCGACGGTCGCACATCTGCGGAATGCGGTGCGGCCCGGCATCAGCACGGGTGAGCTCGATCAGCTCGCCGAAGAATTCATCCGCAGCCACCACGGCGCGGTGCCGGCGTTCAAAGGCTTATACGGCTTCCCGGGAAGCATCTGCGCGTCGGTGAACAGCGAGATCGTTCACGGCATCCCGTCCAGGAAGCGCGTGCTCAAGGATGGCGACATCATCTCGCTCGATGTGGGCGTGGGATACCACGGCTACTTCACCGACAGCGCCACGACGGTGCCGGTCGGCGAGATCGGTCCGGACGCACACCGCCTGCTCGACGTGACGCTCCGGGCGCTCCATGCCGGCATCGATGCGGCGGTCCTTGGGAATCACATCGGCGACATTGGCGCGGCGGTTCAGGCCGTCGTGGAAGCGGCGGGCATGACCGTCGTGCGCGATCTCGTCGGGCATGGCATCGGCGTCGAATTTCACGAGGAGCCGCAGGTTCCCAACTACGGAAAGCCCAAGCGGCGCGAGAAGCTCGTGGCCGGCCTCACCATCGCCATCGAACCGATGGTGAACCTCGGTGGCCCAGCAACGCGAACCCTCCCCGACCGATGGACGATCGTGACGCTCGACGGCTCCCTCTCGGCGCACTACGAGCATACGGTGGCGATCACCGAGCACGG
>DATJIZ010000065.1:0-2675 GCA_035492735.1 Gemmatimonadaceae bacterium
GCCGCGCGGCCCGCGCAGCGTCTTGTGCGTCGTCGTGGTCACCACATCGGCGTGTGGTACGGGCGACGGGTACACGCCGCCGGCGACCAGGCCGGCGAAGTGCGCCATGTCCACCATGAAGATCGCGCCGATCTCGCGCGCCACGTCGGCGAACGCGACAAAATCGACGACGCGCGAGTACGCGCTGTAGCCGGCGAGAATCAGCCGCGGCCGGTGCTCGCGCGCCTTGCGCCGCATGTCGTCGTAATCGATCAGCCCTTGGTCGGTCACGCCGTACGAGATCGCGTGATACAGGATGCCGGAGAAATTCACCGGCGAGCCGTGGGTGAGGTGGCCGCCATTCGACAGGTCCATGCCCAGGAACGTGTCGCCCGGTTTCAGGAACGGCATCATCGCGGCGTAATTCGCCTGCGCGCCGGAGTGCGGCTGCACGTTCGCGTGCTCGGCGCCGAACAATTGCCTGGCGCGATCGATCGCCAACTGCTCGATCCGATCGACGATCTCGCAGCCGCCGTAGTACCGCTTGCCGGGAAGTCCTTCGGCGTACTTGTTGGTCAGCGGCGACCCCATGGCCTCGAGCACGGCGGGCGAGACGAAGTTCTCGCTGGCGATCAGTTCGAGCCCGTCGCGTTGGCGGCGAATTTCCTGGTCGACGAGCGAGGCGACGTCGGGGTCCACGTCGCGGAGCGCCGCGCCGGGCGAACAGAGCGGGTACTTCGTCCAGTCCGTCATGTGTTCGGACCTTGGCGATCGATCTTGTCGACGCGGCGCGCGTGGCGGCCGCCCTCGAACGGTGTCTCGAGCCATGCGTCGAGAATGGCGATGCCCTGCTCGGGCGTGAGAAACCGCGCCGGCAGCACGAGGACGTTCGAATCGTTGTGCGAGCGCGCGAGCTTGGCGACCTCGGGATTCCACGCCACCGCGGCGCGCACACCCGAGTGGCGATTGGCCGCGTAGCTCATCCCCAGACCGGTGCCGCAGAGCAGCACGCCGCGCTTGGCGTCGCCCGCCGAGACGCGTTCGGCGAGCGGGTGGGCGTAGTCGGCGTAATCGGTGGAGTCCGGGCTGTCGGTGCCGAGGTCCTGCACCTCGAAGCCGCGCTGGTCGAGCGCGCGCTCGAGCTGCTCTTTGAGCTCGAACCCCGCGTGATCGGATGCGATGAGAATCTTTTCCTTCATGGTCGGCGCTCCACGGCCCGGAGGATTACTTGTTGGGCCACTGCGGCCAGGTTCGTACCATCGACCCCACGGCGCGGATGCGTTGCTCCGCGAGCCGGTCGGCCGCGAGATAGGTCGGAATCTTGTCGGTCTTGGCGATGGCGAAAACCTTCAGCACCGTCTCGTAGATCTCGTCCGCCTTGCGGAACGACCGCGCCGGCGTCCAGCCGGCGAGCTCGCTGTACACGTTGATCACGCCACCCGCGTTCGCCACGTAGTCGGGCGTGTACATGATGCCGCGTCGGTCCAGCTCGTCGCCGTGACGCTCCTCGAGCAACTGATTGTTGGCCGCGCCGGCGACGATCTCGACCTTGAGCAGCGGAATCGTCTTGTCGTTGATGATCGCTCCGAGCGCGCACGGCGCAAAGATGTCCGCCTGCGTCGTGTAGATCTCGTCGGAGTTCACGGCCCGCGCGCCCAACTCGTTCACGACGCGCTTGACGCGCTCCGGATCGATGTCGGTGACGGCGAGTTTGGCGCCAGCCTCGTGCAGCTCCTTGGCCAGGTAGTAGCCGACATGGCCACAGCCCTGGATCGACACGGTGCGCGTGGACAGATCGTCGGAGCCCCACCGCTCCTTGGCCGACGCCTGAATCGCGCGGAATACGCCGTGCGCGGTCACCGGCGACGGATCGCCCGACCGGCCGGCGAGCCCACTCACGTAGTCGGTCTCCATGTGCACGTAGTCCATGTCGGCCGTGCTCGTGCCCACGTCCTCGGCCGTGATGTACCGCCCGCCGAGGCTCTCGACGAACCGGCCGTGCGCGCGGAACAGCATCTCGCGGTCCGCCGTCTTGTTGTCGCCGATGATGACGGACTTGCCGCCGCCCAGATTGAGTCCGGCGACCGCGTTCTTGTAGGTCATGCCGCGCGCGAGGCGGAGCGCGTCGACGATCGCCTCCTCGTCGCTCGCGTAGCTCCAGAAGCGCGTTCCGCCGAGCGCCGGACCGAGGACCGTGCTGTGGACGGCGATGATTCCGCGATATCCCGAGGCCGTATCCTGGCAGAGCACGAGCTGCTCGTGGCCCATGTCGGCGATGGTGTCGAAAAGCTTCATTGAGGGAAGAGGGAAGGGGGAAGGGGGAAGAGGGACGGCGGGTCTACGGCGGGTCTACGGCGGAACGAAGGCGGGACGAAGGCGGGACGAAGGCGGGACGAAGGCGGGACGAAGGCGGAACGCGGCCACGGAGGAGCCACTGAGCGACGGAGCGAGCGGGCGACAACCGTCGCCCGCCACCTCTTCCCCCTTCCCCCTTCCCTCTTCCCTCATCTCGAGTAAAGCTCCCGTGCGATGACGATTCTCTGAATCTCCGACGTGCCCTCGTAGATCTCCGTGACTTTGGCGTCGCGGAACAGCCGCTCGACGGGGTATTCCTTGACGTAGCCATATCCACCGAAGATCTGGATCGCCTGCGTCGTGACCCACATCGCCGTTTCGCTCGCCGAGAGCTTGGCCAT
>DATJIZ010000066.1:0-5581 GCA_035492735.1 Gemmatimonadaceae bacterium
CGTATAACTCGAATCGCCGAGCACGATGGTACGACCGAGGATGCGCTCGTCGGCGCCATACCGCTCTCGCCAAAGTCCTTCGGACAGCAAAACAACCTGGGCCTTGTTCTCGATCTCCCGGTCGGAGAACAATCGGCCGACCAGTGGTCGCGTTCCGGCGAAGGCGGGGAAGCTCGGCAGAATCGCCGTCGCCTGCACGGGCACCGGATCATCGGCCGTGCGGAGCAGCATTCCCATCGAGCGATACGGCTGCAGCACCTCGAACGAGTGCGATCGTGAGCGCCACGCGTTCACGACCGGTGTTGACGGCGTGATGCTGACCGAGATTCCCGTATTGTTGCCCTTGCTGGGCTGTTGTTGCACGACGACGATGCGATCGGCCGCCGGATACGGTATCGCATGGATGAGCAGATTGCTGACGACGCTGAACACCGCGGTCGTGGCGCCAATGCCAAGCGCGAGCGTGAAGATGGTGATCGCCGTCCAACCGCGTTGCCGCCGTAGCGTGCGAAGCGCGAACGACAAGTCCTGTCGCAAATGATCGAACCATTCGGCGCGTTGCATATGCGTCTCACGGTGACGCGCGGCGTCGAGGAGCCGCGCTCGGGATTGCGCGATGGGGCCGAACTTCTCCACCGCTGTCCGATAGGCCTCATCCGGCGTCGCGCCGCGCGCGACCAGCTCCTCGGCACGGAGCATGAGGTGCAGCTTGATCTCTTCTTCGACCTCGAGCTCCCAGCGGTCGCGCCGGCGAAGCGCGAGCTGGAACGCGCGTCGAATGCCGGTGCGGATCATGAGGCGGACGCCGGCCGGGCGTCCTTACCGGCGCTCAGGATGCTGCTGACCGCTTCTGCGTACTGCATCCAGTTCTTCATCTCGGTGCGCAGAAACGCGCGACCCTGCGTCGTGATCTTGTAGTACCGGGCCCGCCGGTTGTTCTCCGTGACGCCCCACTCGGCTTCGAGCAATCCACGCTCCTCGAGGCGGTACACGGCCTGGTACAGCGCCGAGTCCTCGAACTCGAGCGCCCCGTTCCCGGCACGTTCGAGCCAGCTGGCGATTTCGTAGCCGTGCATCGGCGTCCAGTTGAGCGCGCGAAGCACGAGCAGGTCGAGCGTGCCTTTGAGGACGGGCAGGGACATCGAGCTTTCCTTGTAGACTCTGTATGGAGAATCTAGATGGAATAGACCTCGGGCGCAACGCTCGCCGCAACCGCCACGCCCGCCGCCCAAGCAGCCGTCCGCCGCCCGTCACCCGAGCAGCCGCCCGCCGCCCGCCGCCCGCCGCCCAAATGCCGCCCGCCGCCCTCCATCCGCCGCCCACATTACCTTTCCACCATGCCCGACACTTCCCGCATCCCCGTCATCGTCTCCGCCGCCCGAACGCCCATCGGGAAGTTCCTCGGCGGATTGTCGCCACTGAGCGCGCCGGATCTCGGCGCCGTCGCCATTCGCGCCGCCGTGCAACGATCGCGCATCGACGTCGGCGAGATCGAAGAAGTCATCATGGGCAACGTCATCCAGGGTGGCGTTGGACAGGCGCCCGGCCGCCAGGCGGCGCTCAAAGCCGGCGTCCCCGCGACCGTCTCCGCCGTCACGATCAACAAGGTGTGCGGATCGGGACTCAAGGCCGTGATGCTCGCCGCCCAGGCGATCAAGGCGGGCGACCATCAGGTGATCGTCGCCGGCGGTCAGGAGTCGATGTCGAACGCGCCGTTCTACAACTATGGTATGCGGGCCGGCGTCAAGGCGGGCGATCAGACGCTCGTCGACGGCATGATCAAGGACGGCCTCTGGTGCTCGTTCTGCGACGTCCACATGGGACGCCACGCCGAGTACACGGCCAAGAAGGCCGGCGTGTCGCGCGAGCTGCAGGATGAGTTCGCGCTCGCGTCACACCGCAAGGCAGTCGCCGCGATGGAATCGGGCAAGTTCAAGGACGAGATCACGCCGGTACAGATCGCCGGCAAGAAAGGCCCGACGACTGTCGACACCGACGAAGGGCCGCGAAAGGACACGACCATCGAGGCACTGGCCAAGCTTCGTCCCGCGTTCCCGGGAAAGGACAAAGGCGAAGAGCTCACGGTCACGGCGGGCAATGCACCCGGTCTCAACGACGGCGGCGCGGCACTGGTCGTGACGTCCGAGGAGTACGCTCGCGCCAACGGGCTCGAGATCTTCGCGCGCATCGACGCTTATGCGACGGGCGCCACCGAGCCGCAGGAGCTCTTCTTCGCTCCGATCTATGCGGTGCAGAATCTGATGAAGAAGAGCAACGCGCAGATCGGCGATTTCGACCTCATCGAAGCGAACGAGGCGTTCGCGTCGCAGGCCATCGCCGATGGCCAGGCGCTGGGCTGGGATTGGAATCGCGTCAACGTGAACGGCGGCGCGATCGCGCTCGGCCATCCGATCGGCGCCAGCGGCGCCCGCGTGCTCACGACGCTACTTTATGCGCTGAAGGATCGCGGGCTCGCGCGCGGCCTCGCGACGCTGTGCCTCGGCGGCGGCGACGCGGTCGCGCTCAGCGTCTCCCGAGTCAACTGAACCCATGACGACACTCGCACCCTCACAGCCGCGCGTCGGCCGTCTCACGCTCGTTGGCGTCGTCGGATTTGCCGCCGCCGTCGCGGCCGCGTCGCAGATCGCGATTCCGCTGCCGGGCACACCGGTGCCGTTCACGCTCCAGCCGATGCTGGTGATCCTCGCCGGCATGTGGCTCGGCCCGATCGCCGGCGCATCGAGCATGGTGCTCTACCTCGCGCTGGGCGCGGTCGGACTACCGGTGTTCACACCGATCGGCGCGCCGGGCATTGCGCGATTCTTCGGCCCAACGGGCGGTTACCTGATCGCGTATCCGGCCGCGGCGTTCATCGCCGGCATCCTCGCGAGAAGGGCAACCGGATTCGGCGGTCGATTGGCCGCGGGTGTCGCAGGCATCGTCGTCATCTTCGTTGGAGGCATTGCCCAACTCTCGCTGCTCGACGCGAGCCTCGTTCGCGCACTGCAGTTGGGCCTGACGCCGTTCGCGGCCCTCGATCTGGTGAAAGCGTTCATCGCCGCTGGGATCAGCGGTCCGCGGGTGGCGCGCCGACACACTTGACCGCCCGCCGTATTCTCTACGACGACGCCGGGGCGCTTCGTGCTCCCTGGCGTCTCGTCGTTTTCAGCCTGGCGAGCATCGTCGCGCTGCTCGTGTCGTCGGTCGTGCTCGGCCCGATCCTGGTGCAGCTCTACGCGCTGGTCGGCCTGCGGGGCGTGACCACGGAATATTGGGTGGAGTGTGCGGGCATCTTCGCGGGTACGGCGTTCGCACTGCGCTACGTCGACAAACGGCCGTGGGGAAACGTGTGGCTCGACCGCACCGCGGCGCAGCCGGCGCTCATCGCCACGGGGTTCGCACTTGGCGCGTTCGCGATCGCCGTTCCCGTCGCGCTTTTGATCGGCGGCCATTGGCTGCGTGAGATCGGCGGCACGCCGGGCGGCTGGCTGGGCGCCGCCGTCCGCGTCACGATGATGCTGCTGCCCGCCGCCCTGCTCGAGGAGCTCACGAGCCGCGGATACATCTTGTCCGTCCTGCGCGAGTGGTGGGGGTGGCCGTGGGCGATCGGCGCGACGAGCATCGCGTTTGGGCTGCTCCATCTGGGGAACCCGGATGCGGGCGCCGCCTCCATCGTCCTCGTCACCCTTGCCGGCGTCTTCCTCGCCTCGGTCGTGTACGCGACGCGAAGCCTCTATGCCGCGTGGGCCGCACATTTCGCGTGGAACTGGACGATGGCGGTCCTGTTTCATACCGCGGTGAGCGGCTTTCCACTGGAAGCGCCAGGGTACCGTTATGTTGATGCTGGGCCCGATTGGGCAACCGGTGGGGCGTGGGGGCCGGAAGGCGGTGTCCCGGCGGGCCTCGGGATGATCATCGGAGTTGGAATCGCATACGCGCTGGCGCGACGCACGCGATCGTCGCCTCGCGAGCATTCATAAAGGAGGCAGTCGATGGCCGACGGTGTGGCCGTGATCGGCGCGGGACAAATGGGCAATGGCATCGCCCACGTGTTCGCGCAGAACGGGTTCGACGTGACGATGATCGACGTCTCGGCCGACGCGCTGGAGCGCGGCAAGTTCACGATCGCCTCGAACCTCGATCGACAGATCAAGAAGGGCACCCTGCAGGCGGCCGACAAGGACGCCATCCTGGGACGGATCGCGACGGCGCGATCGCTCGACGCGGCGAACGCCGCATCGCTCGTCATCGAGGCCGCGACGGAGAATCGCGATCTCAAGTATCAGATCTTCGCCGATCTCGATCGCGTCGCGTCCGCCGGCGCCATCCTCGCCACGAACACGAGCTCCATCTCGATCACCGAGATCGCCGCGCGCACCAAGCGACCGGAGCAGGTGATCGGGATGCACTTCATGAACCCCGTTCCGGTGATGCAGCTCGTCGAGGTCATTCGCGGACTCGCGACGTCCGCCGCGACGACCACCCGGGTGCTGGAGCTGAGCAAGTCCGTCGGCAAGACGCCGGTCGAAGTGCAGGATTATCCCGGCTTCGTGGCCAATCGCATCCTGATGCCGATGATCAACGAGGCGATCTATTGCCTCATGGAGGGCGTCGGGAACGCGGAAGCGATCGACACGGTCATGAAGCTCGGCATGAACCATCCGATGGGACCGTTGGCGCTGGCCGATCTGATCGGCCTCGATACGTGCCTGGCGATTCTCGAGGTGCTGCATTCGGGATTGGGAGACCCGAAGTATCGCCCGTGCCCGTTGCTGCGAAAGTACGTGGCGGCCGGCTGGCTCGGCCGGAAGACGAAGCGTGGGTTCTTTGCATATTGAGCTCTGGTTGTCGCGCGCGGACGCCGGTACGAAGCCGCGCGCAGCGCGCGCGGCGCGCGAGGCCCGTCCCTGAATGGCATGGGCCCTCACGCCGCTCAGCGACGAGCAACGCGAGATCCAGCGGGTCGCGCGCGAGTTCGCGCTCAACGAGATCGCTCCGCACAGCGCGCAGTGGGATCGCGACGCCTACTTCGATCCCTCGATCGTCGGCAAGCTCGGCGCGCTCGGGTTCCTCGGGATGCTGACGCCGGAGGCGTACGACGGTCTCGGGCTCGATACGCTCACGTACCTCGTGGCGCTCGAGGAGATCGCCACCGTCGACGCGTCGGTCGCCGTGACCGTGAGCGTGCACAACTCGCTCCCCACGCAGATGATCCTGCGCTGGGGTACCGCGGAGCAGAAAGAGCGTTTTCTAAAGCCCATGGCCCGTGGCGAGCGGTTGGGGGCATTTGCGCTGTCCGAGCCCGAGGCGGGCTCCGATGCCGCATCCCTGCGCACGCAGGCGGTACGCGACGGCGGCGACTGGATCCTGAACGGCACGAAAGCCTGGGTCTCGAGCGGCACGGCGGGCGATGTCATCGTGGCGATGGCGCGCACGGACGCGCGCGACGATCGGCGCGGCGCGCGCGGCATCAGTGCGTTCATCGTCACGCCAGACCTGCCCGGCTTTCAGCTGGGAAAGAAAGAGGACAAGATGGGGCTGCGCGCCTCGCCGACCGTGCAGCTGCACTTCGCCGACATGC
>DATJIZ010000067.1:0-3753 GCA_035492735.1 Gemmatimonadaceae bacterium
AGATCGATCGCCTTCGCGATCGGTCCGACGATCGCCAGCGCGAGGAATGCCGGTCCGACGTTGAACGCCGTGGGCAGCGGCCATCCCTGATCCGACGCGAAACGGATTCCGGTCTCGACGAGCGCGATGATGACCGCCACGACCATCTGCCAGCGCCTGTCGCGGACGATCGTGCGCGGATCGGTGATCATGAAGAATACGAAGAGCTGGTACATCGGTCCGGTGATCGGCGCGATCTCGGGCAGCAGCGGCTGGTGGAGCAAGGCGGCGCGCAGGCTGTTCAATGCGAGAAAGCTCACGAGGTAGGTGAGCGTGATGTGCACGACCCGCACACGTGCGGCGATGACGAGGCCGAACGTCCAGATCACCAGGTTCGTCGCGAGATCGTTGCCCCATTGATGGCTGAGCACCGACACGCGATTGGGCGCCGCGAGCAGCAGTACCGTGATCGCGAAGTTCGTCGGATTCCACAGGTGGTTCTCGCGGTACTTGAGCACGTACTTGGATGCGATCGCGAGGAATCCGCCGATCGCGAACGGCCAGAGCGCGCCGCCCTGCGGCTTGACGAGCAAGGTGAGGCTGATGCCGCTGATGTAGGCGCTCTGGAGGTTGGTGATCCGGCCGCGCGTGAACCACGACAGCAACGCTTCCGTCACCGTGCACGCCAGCAGTGCGAGCGCGAGGCGCTCGTAACCGCCGACGATGTGATAGCGAAGCTGGGCCGCGACCAGGACGAGCGTGATGAGGCCCGCGATGAGATATCGCGGATCGATGGATCTGCTGCGCTCCCACCAGCCAAGCGTCGGGCGCGGCGCTGCCGTTGCGTCGGTCATCGCGTCAGGGCCGCGGCTCGACCACGGTGTGTATCTGGTCGACCGTCGGATTGGTCAGCACCTGCTGCATGCCGGATGGCCAGTGAATCACGACGCGGTCCACCCACTCCGACTTGCCGAGCCCGAAGTGCAATCGGCGATCGTTCTGACTGGCGAAGCCCATGCCGCCGTCCACCACGCGCCGCTGCCGCAGGCCCGCCGTCTCGAGCACGACTTCGGCGCCGATCGCGCTGCGATTGCTCCGCGTGCCGACGAGTGAGAAGCCGATCCAGTGGTTGGCGCTGTCGGGGTGGTTGCGGTAGAGAATCGCCGGCTGATTCTGGTTCGCCACGATCACGTCGAGCACGCCGCGGTTGGACAGATCGGCCAGGGCCACGGCGCGGCCATCGTGCCGATCCGTGACGCCGACCTGCGTCGCCACGTTCGTCCAGCCGCCGAGCCCACGATTCAGAAACACGCGCGATTGCTCGTAGCCGGAAAGGCTCTGTTCACCGAATGCCGGCCAGGTCGCGGCGTCCTCGAACAGGCGCGCGTTGGCGCCGGCGATCTTGGACATCGAGTACCAGTAGCTCTTCGTCGAATCGGCCGAGATGAAGCCGTTGGCGACGAACAGCTCGTTGTTGCCGTCGTTGTTCAAGTCGCCGAACTGCGCCCCCCAAGCCCAGCCGGCGTCGGCGACGACGCCGTCGGCCATGTTGTGAAAACGGGGGCGCTTGGGGTCGGTCATCTCGTTGAGACGCAGATTGTTGTTCTGGAACAGGTAGCCCCGCTCGGAGATGTCGGTGACGAAGGCGTCGAGGTGTCCGCGGTTGTACACGTCGCCCAGCGCCACGGCCATGCCGCTCTTCGACTCGGCCTCGAGGCCGGGCGTCTTCAGGACGAAGCGCTGGCCGTGATCGTTGAGGTACAGCTCCTCCGGCCCGTAGTCGTTCGCGAGGTAGATGTCGGGCCAGCCGTCTTCGTTGAAGTCGGCCGACGCCGCAGCCAGCGTCCAGCGCGTGCTCCCCACGCCGAGCTTGTCGGTCACATCCTCGAACTTGCCGTTGCCGAGGTTGTGGAACATGAGGTTCTTGCCGCCGTTCGTCGCGAACTCGAAGCTGTTGTGCATGATCCGAGTCGTCGACAAATGCCACAGGTCCACGTCGCTGCGGAAGTAGGCGGTGACGTACAAGTCGAGGAGTCCGTCGCGATCGTAGTCGACCCAGATCGCGCCGTTGCTGTTCACCCAGCGCCGGAGCCCCGCATCGACGGTCACGTCCTTGAAGTGGTGGCCATCGAGGTTCTTGAATAACGCGAGGTAGCCGTAGCGATAGACGAGCACGTCCTCGTGTCCATCGTTGTCGAAGTCGCCCCACACGGCGCCCATCGAAACGCCTTCGCCGGGCTTGTTCAAATCGGCCAGACCGGCACTCGCGGCAACGTCCTCGAACGTACCGTCGCCCTTGTTCCGGTAGAGCGCGTTCGGTTCGCCGAACTTGCTGTTGGTGAAGTACAGATCCGGCCACCCGTCGCCGTCGAAGTCAGCGACGGAGACCGACGCGCCAACGGCCGCGACGTGCGGCTCGATGTTGGCAATCTTGGGATCGAACGACGGCCGGTGGTGCACGAAGTGGATCCCCGCCGCCGCAGTCTCGTCGCGCAGGACGAAGCCTGGATGCGTCGGATCGGCGGACGATCGGATGGGTCCGCTGTCGAGCCGCATCGCCAGGCCGATCGCCGCGAAAAACGGAACGGCCACGATCGCGCGACGGAGGCCGGGATGGCTGGGCTGCTTGGCTGGCGGAAGACGGGAGGGAGGCACCACGATTTGAACGGTGGCGCGTGGGCCGGGAGGAGGCAAGAGTGGCTGGGGTTCTCCGGCCGTTTCGTGAGCAGACGCCCGGGTCTTGGCGCGTCAGGGCCCAACGCTTTGGCCACGGAGCTCACGGAGTTGACGGAGCGCACCGTGTGGCGCTCGAGGGAGTCGCGCCGCCGCGCGCTATGACGACATGGGAACGGGCACCAACGGGCAGTGAACGGGCACAAACGGAGTGCTTCAACGAGCGGGACACACTCATGTTGCAACGAGCCGGGACTTTGTGTTGGAACAACCGCTCGGGACGCACGTGGTGGCTGCCCCGAGCCGCAGTGCCAAAGAAAATTTCGTCCGGGCTCGTGGCGCGTCGCGCTATCTCGCCAGATTGGACGTGCAGTTTGTGCCCGTTTCCTTGTCCGTTTGTGCCCGTTCTCAAGTCGTTACGGCCTGCTTCGGCGCGACTCCCTCGAGCGCCACACGGTGCGCTCCGTCAACTCCGTGCACTCCGTGGCAAAATGGTCGGGACTCGACTCGAGCAGTTGATACCGCAGCGTCGTACGTGCAATCTGCGATGATGGAATTACCGAACGGTGAGCGGAAATGACGAGCGTGGGTGAGCAGGTTGATGTCGAAGAGATGATCGAGCGTCTCGCGAAGCATCGGGCGCTCGAGGGCATGCCGCGCCAGGAGCTGGAGTGGCTCGCGCGCCATGGCGAATTGCGCCGATTTCGCGCCGGTGAGATGCTCTCGATCAAGGGCACGGAGCCGTTCTACATGACCGTGATGCTGACCGGGTCGGGCGGCATCTACATGGAGCGCGGTGGCGCGCGACGAAAGGTCATGGAGTGGGGCGCCGGCGAGCTGACCGGGATGATGCCGTTCTCGCGCATGACGACCACGATCGGCGATCCAATGCTCGAGCAGGACTCCGAGGTCCTGTTCGTTCACCGCGATCATTTCCCCGAGTTGATTCGCGATTGCCCCAACATCACGGCGGCGTGCGTGCACGTGATGCTCGATCGGGCTCGCACGTTCACGTCCACCGACTGGCAGGACGACAAGCTGATCTCGCTCGGCCGGCTCGCGGCCGGATTGGCGCACGAGTTGAACAACCCCGCCTCGGCC
>DATJIZ010000068.1:0-29813 GCA_035492735.1 Gemmatimonadaceae bacterium
CGGACCGACGTCCAGCCGCGCGAACATGTCGTCGACGCCGCTGGCCCGCGCGCGAATGTGCGCGTGCGCCGCGGCGAGCGACTCGAGCTCCTGGTCGTCGACCGCGGTCGACCGCGCATCGCGCCGCCGCTGCTCGGCGAACGCGTGCCGGCAGATGGTCGACAACCAGCCCTTGCAGTCGGTGCCGGGCCGAAAGGTGTGCCAATGACGGTACGCGCGGAGAAAGGTTTCCTGCACCAGATCGTCAGCGTCGGCGCCGCCGCCGGTGAGCGCCGCGGCGACGCGCGCGATCGTGGGCAGAAGCGGCAGCGCCACGCGCTCGAACTCGCGATTCCGTTCGTCGCTCACGGTTCTCCCGTGGCGATCGCGAACGCGGCGGTGGCGACGTCGTGCACCGGTGTGGGCACGCCGTACTCGCCACCGAGCCGGCTCACGTTGCCCACCAGCAGATCGAGCTCGGTCGGCCCGCCTCGCTCCAGATCGGCCAGAAAGCTCGGCCTCATGCCCGGGCCGAGCGCCATCAGCTCGCGGCAAATCTTCTCTTCTTCCTCGACGCCGAGTGGCACACGCGCCGCGCGCGCCACTTCCGCCAACTCGTGCAGCGAATCGGCGATCAGCTTGCGACCACGCTCCGAGGCAATCACCGGTCCCATCGGGCCGCGCGTCAATCCGCAGACGACGTTCATGGGCACGATGAAGGCGAATTTGCGCCAGAGGTCGAACGAGATGTCGGGACTCACGCTGGAGGTCGCGCCCGCCTCGGCGAACGTGGCCACGAGGCGCTGCACGCGGTCGCTCGTCGGCCGATCGAACTCGCCGATCACGACGCGATCGAACGGACTGCGTCGCTCGACCACGCCCGGCGCGGTGCGGAAGACGCTGGCCGCGACCAGTCCGCCGACGATCGATTCACGCGCAACGCCGAAGCTCGCCAGTCGATCGGCGACGTCGACGCCGTTGAGCAGCGGCAGGATCGTCGCGCCGTTGGACGCCGCCGTCGCTACGCCGGGTGCGACTTCGGCGAGCGAGTAGGATTTCACCGAGACGATCACCGTCTCGCACTGCGCGACGATCGACGGATCCGGAGCGGCCGCCGGGTGCGTGACGAACGATCCATCCGGCGTTCGCACCTCGAGGCCACGCGCATTGATCGCCTCGAGGTGCGGCCCGCGCGCCACGAGCTTCACCGTGTTGCCGGCGCGAGCGAGCAAGCCGCCGTAGTAGCTCCCGATGCCGCCCGCGCCGATGATTCCGATGTCCACGGGGCTGTCCGCTATTTCTTGGCGTGCTCGAACAGCGGCAGATACTGGCCGTACCCTTCCTGCTCGAGCTTGGCCACCGGGATGAACCGCATGGACGCGGAATTCATGCAGTAGCGCATGCCGGTCGGCGCCGGTCCATCGTCGAACAGATGCCCAAGGTGCGAGTCGGCGTGCGCCGAGCGAACTTCGGTGCGCACCATGCCGAGCGTGCGATCGCTCTTGGTCTTGATGTTCGCCGTCTCGAGCGGCTTGGTGAAGCTCGGCCACCCAGTGCCGGAATCGAACTTGTCGAGGGAGCTGAACAGCGGCTCGCCAGACACCACGTCGACGTAGATGCCGGCCTCGTGATTGTTCCAGTACTCGTTCTGGAACGGCCGCTCGGTCACTTCGTGCTGCGTCACCTCGTACTGCAAAGGCGAGAGCTTCTGCTTGAGCTCCGCATCGGTTGGCTTCTTGTATTCGGTCATGGGACGCCTGCCTTGACTCGGGGAATGGGTCTGTGCTCCGGCGGTCGCCGCCGAGGCGAGTACGCCGAGGATCACCATGAGCCGGCGCACGCCGGTAATCTGCTCTTGCATGTCAGGCCTCCGCACTGGCGCGGCAGGGATCGGGCCGCGCAGTTTCAAAAGGCGGCGCCGTCGCCGTTAGTTCCACTGCGCCTGCGCCTGCTCCGCCTGGCAGCGCCTGGAACCGACCACATCGCCGGATCGTTCTGTACCGCCTCCCACACTGGAGCATGGCCGTGACCGCGACGATCGATCCACAGCTGGCGACGACGCTCACCGACGCGCGCCTGCAGGTGCACCACGCCGCACAGCTCGCGACGGCGATGGGAATATCCTACCTCCCCCGCCGCTCCGACGACAGCCACACTAACCTCGAGTGGCTCTCCGCCGTGGGTGTGCTGGCGTCGCACGTCGTGCCGGGCGATCCGCCCTTTCGCATCGGCGTCCGAGTCGCGGACCTCACACTCTGCATGCTGAGCGGCGGCGACCGCCTGCTCGGCACGATTCCACTGCACGGTCGAACGGTCGACGATGCCGCGGCGTGGATTCGCGAGCGCATCGCGGACGCGAATGCCGACGCGTCGCGCTTCACGCTGGCCCGACACTACACGATTCCGCACCACCGGGTCGACGACGGCGCGGCGTTCGACGTCAGCGATCGCGCGCCGTTCGAGCAGCTGTCCGCATGGTTCGAGCTCGCCGCATCGGCGCTCGGTCGCGTGCGCGCCGCGCACCAGGGCAGCGACATCCGATGTTGGCCGCACCACTTCGACATCGCGACACTCGTCACGGTCGCGCCAGGCCGAACGGTCGGCGCCGGCCTCGAGCCGGGCGACGTGTACTACGACGAGCCCTACTTCTACGTGAACATGTCGCCGGCGCCCGGCGTCGACGCCCTCACCGCGACGCTGGGCGGCGGCGGAATCTGGCACACGCGCGAGTGGGTCGGCGCGGTGCTGCCGGCCTCGCGCATCGGTGACGCCTCGCGACTGCGCGAGCACGTCGACGCGTTCCTCGATTCCGCCGTCGACGCCTCCCGCGCGCTCGTGGCAGGCGAGAATCAGATCGCCGGCGCGACCTCGCCCTGATCGACGCCCAGCTCCTCGATCGCGAGCCGGTGGGCCTTGCGGCCGCCGCGCGCGGTGGTGTGCGGCGCCTCCTCGTGATCGAGCAGGAGCTGCGCCATGTCGACGGCGCGCGTCACGAGGCTGCGTGCCCCTTCGCGCAGCTCGCGGCTCATCATCACCTGCCGCACGTTGTTCTCCATGTCTTCGGCCGACCATCCGCGTGAGTGCGCGATGAACGGGAACTGCGGAAAGTGGCAGCCGATCTCGGAGAAGAAGCCGAGCATCTGGCCGGCGACCGCCTGCACGTTGTCCTGACCGCCGGTGATGATGAACGACGCCACCTTGTTCCTGAGCAGCACGCGGTTGGCGATCGTCACCTGGTTCTGCACGCAATTCATGCGCTCGACCATGCGATAGTAGAGCGAGCTGGCGTTCCCCCAGCGGATCGGCGTGGCCACGAGAATCACGTCGGCCCAGTGGACGACGGCCTCGTACACCGCCTCCATCTGGTCCTCGGGATCCATCTGCGTGATGGAGCACGGCCAGGTGCAGGCGTGCGCGCTCTTGGAGTAGTAGCCCTCGCACGGCCGAAAGCGCAGACCGGCGAGATGGATCGTCTGCGTCGACACGTTGAGCGTCGACGCCGCGTACTGGATCGCCTCGGCGAGCAGCGCGTCGGACGTCGAGTAGCGGGGATTGTTCACGTCCATGTTGGTGGTCGAGATGCCGACCACGCGCACGCCGCCGGGCTCGCGGGCGATCCGGCGCGACAGCTTGTGCGCCGCGTGCACGCCGCGAGTGCGCTTGGTGACCGGCTCGGCGGACACGAACAGCCGCCCGCCCTCGACTTTGACCGCATACGACGGGACCGCGTCGGCCTCGAAGCCCGGCTCACCGAGGCCGGTCGCCCAGTGGTACTTCCAGTTGTGCCACGGGCACACGAGGTACTCGCCGTCGATTCGTCCCTCGGCGAGCGGTCCGCCTGCGTGATTGCACATGGCGGAAAGCGCGCCGAAGCGGCCGTCCACGCACGTCACGACCACCCGCGTCATGCCGACCGTCGCCGGCGACAGCGCGCGGCCCCGAAATGCCGCCACGTCGCCAACGTCGATCCACGTGATGTCGCGATGCGCGCTCTGATCGGGACCGCTCATGTCGCCACCAGCACGCTCACCCAGAAGTGATCGTTGCGGTCCGTCCAGAGCCGCTCGACGCTGAAGCCCGCCGAGCCGACGACGTTGGCGAGCTGCTCCTCGTCGTACTTGTACGAGGACTCCGTCCAGATCGTCTCGCTTCGCGCGATCTCGACGCTGGTGCCGGCGACGTGCACGACCTGATCCTCGGTGGAGACGAGGTGCATCTCGACGCGCCCGGCCTGATCGTTGAAAAAGGCGAGGTGCTGGAACTTCCGAACGTCGAAGTCGGCCCCGAGCTCGCGATTGATGCGGCGCAGCATGTTCAGGTTGAAGGCCGCCGTGATCCCGTGCGGGTCGTCGTACGCGGCGTGCAGCGTCGCCGTGTCTTTCCGCCGGTCGACGCCGAGGACGAGCATGCCGCCCGGGCCCACGGTGCGCCGGATGCGCGTGAGAAACGCCGACGCTTCGGCCGGATGGAAGTTGCCGATCGTCGAGCCGGGGAAGAAGGCGAGTCGCCGTGCGTGCGGCGGCAGGGCGGGAAGCGTGAGCGGCCGCGTATAATCCGCGCACAACGGACAGATCGCCACGCGCGGGTAGTCGGATGCCAAATCCGCCGCCACGCGCTCGAGCTGGAGATGCGAGATGTCGATCGGCACGTACGCGGCGGGCGCGTGCAGCGCGTCGAGCAGGAGGCGGATCTTCGTCCCGGCTCCGCTTCCGTACTCGATCAGCGCGCACGCCGGGCCGGCGAGCGTCGCGATCTCGCCGACCCGCGCGCGCAGGATCGAGAGCTCGGAGCGCGTGAGGTAGTACTCGTCGAGCGTGCAGATGCGCTCGAACAGGCGCGCGCCTTCGTCGTCGTAGAACAATTTGGCGGGCAGCGTCTTGGGCGTGGACGTGAGCCCGTTCAGCACCTCGCTCAGCAGCTCGCGCGATTCGACTGGCGCGATGGCGCGTAGCGGCAGCTCCGAGTGGCGCGAGAGGCTCACGGATGCCTCGCGAGGCGGATGCCCATGAACTGCCAGCGCGCATCGGACGGAAAGAAGTTCCGGTACGTGAGGCGCGCGTGCGACCGTGGCGTCGCGCACGATGCGCCGCGCAGCGTCCACTGGTCGCTCATCCATTTGCCGTTGTACTCGCCGATCGCGCCGGGCGCCGGAGAAAAGCCGGGGTAAGCGAGATAGGCGCTCGCCGTCCACTGCCATACATCGCCGTAGAGTTGACGGAGTCCGTCGCCGGCCGGCGCGGGCGCAGGATGGAACAGGCGCGCGTCGACGAAGTTGCCGTCCACGGGCTCGCCTGCCGCGGCGATCTCCCATTCCGCCTCGGTGGGGAGCCGCGCGGCCGCCCAGCGGGCGAACGCGTCGGCCTCGTAGTGGCTCACGTGGCAGACCGGTTCGGCCGGATTCACCGGATGCACGCCGGCGAGCGAGAACTCGGTCCAGCCGTCGGCCGTTCGCTCCCAGTAGAGCGGCGCCTCCCAGCTTTCGGCGCGCACTTTCGCCCAGCCGTTCGAGAGCCAGAGCTCGGGGCGGTGGTAGCCGCGGTCCTCGATGAAGGCGAGATACTCGCCATTCGTGACGAGGCGGTCGGCGAGTTGGAACTCGTCGACGAAGACACGATGCGCGGGGCTCTCGTTGTCGAAGGCGAAGCCGTGGCCGTCGTAGCCGATGCGGTGAATGCCCGCGTCGACGCTGCGCCAACCCTGCGGCGTGGGCTCGCTCGACACCGCGGGGCGAGGCGCGTAGGCCGGCCGCAACGGGTTCATCCAGAACACGTGCTTGATGTCGGTGAGCAGCAGCTCCTGATGCTGCTGCTCGTGATGCAGTCCGAGCTCGATCACCGGGAGCGCCGGGTGCGATTCGTCGCCGCCGATGCCGTCGATCAGCGCGACGAGCGCCTCGTCGACGTGGGCGCGATAGTCGAACACTTCGGCGACCGTGGGGCGCGTGACCAGACCGCGCTGGGCGCGGCAGTGCCGCTCGCCGGCCTGCACGTAATACGAGTTGAACAGGAACGCGTATTTCGGGTTCGGCGTGACGTAGCGCGGATCGAATGGGGCGAGCACGAACGTCTCGAAGAACCAACTCGTGTGGGCCAGGTGCCACTTGGTGGGGCTCACGTCGGCCATGGTGCTGACGACGTAATCCTCGGTCTCGAGCGGCCGGCAGAGCGCTTCGGTCTGGCGCCGGACCTCGATGAATCGTCGTTGCAACGAGTCCGGTGCGGCGCGGACGTCCGTGATGGTCATGGCCGTGTCATCCCTTCGGGGAGTGGTCTGCTGTGCGGACCAGCCTCTCCCAAACGCGCGCCGAAGCGCAAAGTTCCAACGGCCGAGCTCCCTCCGGCTCCGCACACCGGGCGGGGGCGCAGAATCTGGCGCCGGCCGGGGCGGTTTGCCAGTGCCGGGCGGGGCGGTGTGCGGCCGCCGCCGCCTGTCGATATCGGGACGGCGGGCCTCGGGGATCGTGCGTCGATTTACAAGTATCTAAATCGAGTCTGGAACCCCCGGTAGGAAAATTGGTGTCTGACCCCAATTGCGAAATTGGGGTCAGACACCAATTTCGACCAATTTCGACAACTCTCTAAATCGAGTCTGACCCCAATTAGAGTTTGTCAGCGGCGGCGGGCGGTGATCAACACGGCGATGTCGTCGGGACGCGGATTGATGAAGTCGAGTCGCACCCGGCCATCGGGCGTCAGGGTCAGCGTTCCCGGGATGGTGCTGTTCGTGAGCACCCACCCTGCCGGCAGCACGACGGCATTCGCCGGCCGGCCGAAGCTCCGGTCCCACACCAGCTCGTCACCGACGAGCCGGTAGCGCGCCGTGTCCGTGTAGGTCTCGAACATCCGCAGCCGGATCGACTCGCCCTCCTTCACCGCCGGAAATCGAAAGACCACGACCTCGCTCTGCGGCGTGACGTTGGCGACGTCGAGCTTGGCCGCCGTGATCGCATCGCCTTTCAGAATCTCCCACTTCAGCTCTTCGCCGGTATCGAGGTCGCGGGCGTGCGGATTCGAGACCGCGCTGCCGGCGCGCACCTCGTTGAGATAGGTGCTCGTGCCGGGGCGCGATTCCGTGTAGTCGTGATACAGATCGAACGCGTGCGTCTCGGGTTGCTGCAGGAAGTACACGATCTCGCGATTCTGGTGCGCGCGTTCCGTCAGCCGGCTCGCCACGCTCGACCGGCCGGAGGACAGATTCGCGGTCGGTCGCGCGCGGAGCGTCAACGGCGCCTCGGCGGGCGTGGCGTTCCAGAAGCTGATGCCGATTCGCCCGTCGGGCTCCTGCAGCACCTGCGACGGAAAGTTGCACGAGATCAGCTCGTAGCCCGCCGGCAGCACCACCGCGTTGCGTTTGATGCCAAGTGGTCGGGTGAACACGATCGTGTCGCCGCGCACGAAGTAGCTCGTCGCGTCCTCGTACGTCTTCTCGATCAGGACGCGCGCCTCGCCGCCGTCGGCCGGCACGGGGCGCGCGAGCTTCACCCGGATGTAGGTCTGCGACGTATCGCGATTGCGCACCCCGCCGGCGTTGGCCACGGCGCTGCCCACGACGTCGAACGCGAGCGGCTTGCCGGTGGCACGGTCGGTCACCCGCTCGTCGGTGGCGACGCTGCCCTTGCGAATCGGGTTGAAGTAGTACGTCGCGCCCGGCGTCGTGGCCGTCACTTCATAAATGATCCGGAACCTGGCCGAGCCGGGGGCCAGCAGCTCGTAGCGCGTGTACGCGTCGGCTTCGGTCTGCGCGGCCGGACGCGCCGCCTGGGCCGCCGCGTGCCGCGGTCCGGTCGCGACCCCGGCCGCGATGGCGACGAAAAAACCGAACGCGCGCGCGCGACACATTGCCGGTTCAGGCGCGACGCGGCCCGGTGACGGAAAAGCTCGACCGCACTCGGGACAGCTCGTTTCGCTGGCCCGGGTTCTTCGCCATGACGTCGGAGAGCAGGCGCGCCATGATCTCGTTGTCGTCGATGATCGTCGGCTCGGGGCCGAATCGCTTGCCGTACCCCATGTGCGTGGGCGGATCGAGCAGCACTTCGTTGTCGAGCACGACGTCGTCCGCGCCATGTTCGACCCGCACGGCGACGAATTTCTTGCCCGGTTTCTCCATGTAGCCGACGCGCACGCCGTCGATGTCGGCCGATACCTGCGGCAGCGGATGCGATGCGCCATCGGTGCCGACGAACGTCGTCGCACCAGGCTTCAGGGATTCACGATTCCGTTCGAAACTTCCGTGGTATGTCAGGCAATGCCGCATCGCTCGCCTCGAGGTTGAAAGCGCGGTGGGTGGGGTGTGGCCGGGAGAAGCTACGGTAGCCCGGTCGGGTTCGCCATCCTATTATCCCTCAGACTAGACGGCTCGCACAGCGCCTCGACCCGCGCGCCACCCGCGCAAGGAGTTGCTCATGCGCCTCTCGCTCATCGCCATCGCCGCGGCCGCGCTATCGGCCACGCCGCTTTTCGCCCAGGACACCACCGCGATCGTCTGTCACAACGCGCCGTGCGTCGTGACGTTCGAGTGGGGAAGCTCCGGCGCGATGCCGCCCGATCCCGATCGGCGCTATGGGGCGCCGTCGGAGCTCGAATCGACGTTCTTGTCGGGTCTTCAGCAGGCAGGCCTTCAGGTAGCGCGCGATGGTTCCGCGCCGACGACGTTGCTCGTGCGCATCACGCCGCAGAACAAGGCGCTATGCGATATGGCCGTGGGCACCGATCCCGACTACAGCTGCCACACCGTGCAGCGGGCGTCGATCACGATTCAACAAACTGAGAACCCGAAAGGCGGCGTGCGGCGCGTCGAGGTCAATCCGCGCTGCACCGATCCAAAAGCGTCGCCGACGTTCACGCAGTTCGGGCGATTCGCGGCCAATTACTTCCTCTTCATGGCGAGCGGCCAGAAGGGCCAGCGGCCGACGTCGATCAGGTGCTGATCGCGCGCCCCCCCCGCCTGAAACGACGAACAGGAGCCGGGCGACGCGCATGATTTCCCACCCACCCGTCATGGCGCGAACACCCAAACTCCTGTCGTCTGTGCACTCCACCGATTGACGTTTGGGGGGCAGTCGGTGGCGCCTCAGCAACCTACGTTGGCGCCTGCCGTCGCGCGCCGTCGCGCCGAGCTAAGATTGCGTTAAGATCCACCACCCGACGAATCACGCCGTCTGCTCGAGCGCTTCGGCCCCGACTTCCGTCGCCGGCAACCGCAGCGAGAACACGCTGCCACCGCCGGCCCTCGGCTCGTAGCTCACCGATCCGCCCTGCAACTCGGCCAACGTACGAGCGATCGACAACCCGAGTCCGGCGCGGCCGGCGTCGGGCGGCGCATTGCTCGCGCGATGGAACGGCTCGAAGATCGTCGGCAGATCGTCGTCGCGCACGCCGGGGCCGCGATCGGACACGGTGAATACCAGCATCTCTCCCTCGCGGCGCGCGGCGAGCTCGATCGGTTCGCGCGGCGGCGAATACCGGGCCGCATTCTCGAGCAGGTTGCACAGCACGCGCAGCGATTGCGCGAAGTCGAATCGGCCAACGAGCGCCGGGCTGTCCAAATCGATCAGCGTTCGCACCGGACGATGCTCGAACAACCCACGCGTCTGACGTACGGCGGCGCCGATCAGATCCTCCGCCGTGTTGATCTCCGGGCGGGCTGCGAATCCGCCGCCTTTGAGTCGCGACAGATCGAGCAGGTCGCTCACGAGGCGGCTGAGACGGTCCGCCTGCTCCTCGATCGCCGCGGCCGAATCGTTCCCCTGCAGTGCCGCGCTCTGCGCCAGCGCCTTGATCGTGGTGAGCGGCGTGCGCAGATCGTGCGACACGGAGGCGAGCACGATGTCCTTGAGCCGGTCCGCCTCGCGGAGCGCTTCGGCGTGCTCCGCTTCGGCAACCAGCCGTACGCGATCCATCGCCAACGCCGCGTAATACGTGATGGCCTCGAGAAAGCGACGCTGCGCGCCGTCCAGCACGACCGGGGATTCGGTGCCGAGACTCATCACGCCGACCACGCGATCCTGCACCGCGAGCGGCAGCACCACGCGCTCGAGACGACCGTCCGGAGTCGTGACCCATTCGGGCTGCACGTTCTGGGACGTGGGCTGGATGGAGCAGTGCGATACGCCGAGCGTCGTGCGAACCACGTCGGCGATTCGCTGCAGAGCATCCTCGGCGCGCCCCGAGCTGAGCGTCTCCGACCCGAGCTTGGCGAAGGTTTCGACCTCGATCGCGCGACGCCGGGACTCTTCCGCCTCGGCGCGCGCGCGCGCGAGGAGTTGCGTCGCCACCAGCGCCGTGACCAGGAACGCGCCGAGCGCCGCCCAGTCGAGTGGCTTGCCGACCGTCACCTCGCCATACGGCGGCTGAAAGAAATAGTCGATCAGGATGAAGCCGAGGACGGCCAGCGTGAAACCAAGCGGCCGTCCCGTGCTGGCGCTCGCGAACAGTACGATCAGCAAATACACGAGCACGACATGCACCTGGTCGAACGAGGCGCGCATCGCGGCCATGACGATCGTGGCCAGCGCCGTGACGGCAAACCATACCACCCAGTTGGCGAGCCTGCGCCGAGGCGACATGGTCAGCGGGGCATTTCGACGCGATAGCCGACGCCGGGCTCGGTGATGACGATCTGTGGGCCCGCGGGATCGATTTCGATCTTCCGGCGCAGATTGGTGATGTGCACGCGCAGATACTGCTGCGGGCTGCCGAACTCGCGGCCCCAAACCGCGTCGAAGATCTGCTGGTGCGTGAGCGTCCGGCCGGCCGCGGCGAGCAGCGTGGCGAGTATCTGCCATTCGATCGGCGTCAGATGAATCTGCACGCCGTCCCGCGAGACCTTTCGGTTGATCGTATCCACGAGGAGTCCGCCGATCGACACCGGCGCCGTGCTGCCCGCGTTCGCGGCGAGCGTTTTGGCCCGCCGGATCTGCGCCTTGGCCCGCGCGGCGAGCTCGAGCACGCTGAACGGCTTGGTGACGTAGTCGTCGGCGCCCGCATTGAGCAGGTCGACCTTCTCGAGCTCCGAGTGCCTCGCCGACAGCACGATGATCGGCACGGCGGACCGGCGGCGGATCGCGCGGCAGACTTCCACGCCCTCCATGTCCGGCAAGCCGAGGTCGAGCACGACGAGGTCGGGGCGCCCGCTCGAGGCCGCATCCACCCCCTCGGTGCCGTTGGCTGCTTCGTTGACGTTCGCGGTCACGTCGCGCAACGCGTCGCGCACGGCGCGGCGAATCTGCGGCTCGTCATCGATAACGAGCACGAGATCGGCGTCTGGCATGTGAAATGTCTTGCTCGGTAAGGGGATTTGTCTGTCTGGCAAGACCATCAGATCCATGTCCCAGGTCACAGCCATCCCGGCAGATCGGGTGTGGATTTCTTAATGCAGTAGACTGACGGCACGTTTTCTGTCGAGGAGGAAGGTATGCACATGCGGTCGATTTTCGCTCTCGCGTCCATCGTGGCGATCGCAGCGTGCGACGCCTCCGCCAATCCCCAACTCGCCGGGCTGAACGGACCGGGCGCCGGTTCCGGGGGTAACATCAACTTGCCGCCGCTCGCAATTTCGCCGGCGGTGGTTTCGCTCGTGCCGGGAACGACGATCCAGCTTTTTACCAATGCCCTGCCGGCGAACCAGAATCAGGTGCAGTGGAATTCGTTGAATCCAACGATCGCCACAGTATCGCAAACGGGCCTGGTCAAAGCCATCGGCACTGGCGTGACGACCGTTGTCGCCCGGTATTCGTTCGACACCACGAACGTCGCCACGGCCACCGTCATGGTGCAGGGTCCGGTCCAGGTACCAAACGGCGGAATGGCGTCGGGTTCGAGGAGTCCCTGACCACACATGAAATCCAAGACGACGTCGCGATCGCATTCGCATGGCGGCGCTCGGCATCACTCGCCTGCCGAGCGCACCGCGGCCGCGCGCGAGCACTACCACCGCGAGAAGGCACGGCGGGCGCGACGCCCGCTTCCGGAATCGGAGATCATGGAGGCCGCCAAGCGCGAGTACCTGGCGTTGCTCGAGTCCGAGGCCGCCAAGGGTAAAGGCGGCCGGCCGCGGAAAAAAGCGGCTGCCCCAACGGTCGACGATGCCGAGGAGGACGAGGCGCAGGACGAATGAGCGAGGCCGCTCTGGCCGAGCCGAGTCGACGCGACCGCCGGATCGATCGCGCCCGGCGGTCGATCGAGAATCTGCTCGACGAATTGTTCCGACCCGGGAATTGGGCGTCGACGCTCGCGTACCATCTCGGGCTTCAGGGCCGCCTCGAGCTGCGCGAAGAGACCTTTGTCCTGTCCGATGACTCGGACGATGCGAGGAGCCGCTCGCGGCCGCCGCTGCGGATCGCTTTCGCATCGGATTTTCATGCCGGGTCGACGACGCATCCCAGGCTCCTCGCCGCGGCATGCGAAGCGCTGGCGAGCTGCCAACCGGACGTCGTGCTGCTCGGGGGCGACTTCGTCACGATGCGCGCATCGTCGATTCACCATCTGGCGAAAGGCCTCGAAGCGGTGCCCGCGCCGTGCGGCAAGTACGCGGTGCTCGGCAATCACGACCTCCGCGCCGATCGCGCGACTGTCATCGGCGCGCTCGGCGATGCCGGCGTGCGCGTGCTGGCCAACGAGCACGCCGAGCTGCCGAGCCCCTACCAGGACTTCGCCATCTGCGGCCTGGAGGACGCGACGCGCGGAGAACCGCGCGCCGACCGGGCGTTCGATACGACGGCCGTGCGGCGGCTCGTGCTGATGCACTCGCCCGAAGGCCTGCACTCCATCGGGAGCCGCTCGTTCGACCTCGCCTTCTGCGGCCACACCCACGGCGGTCAGATCGCGCTGCCGTGGGGGACTCCGGTGGTCGTTCCGCGCGGTCGCCTCAATCGCCGGTTTCACAAGGGGCGCTTTGACCTCCGACGCGCCGACGGCCGCGAGAGCCTCGGCACGCGGGCACTGCTCGTCAGCACCGGTGTTGGCTGCAGCACCATCCCGTTGCGGCTGTTCGCAGCGCCCGAGGTGCACTTGTGCTTAATTATATGAGTGCGCCTCGACCGTAAACTGTTGCTGATCGCGCCCGCGATCGTGCTCGGGCTGGTGGTGGCGGGGATGCTCTACGCGTCCGCCCAATTGCAGGTGCTCGCCAATGTGAGCGCGAGTGAACGTGACCGCAGCGAGTTCATCGCCGCCGTCGCCGCCGGCAAAAAGCAGCTCAACGAACGCCAGGCCGTCGAGCTCCTGCAGTGGGCGCTCGACGTGGAGGCGCGACGCACGGCCGCAATCACGGCCAGTCGAGACCTGCTGCTCGAGCTGGCGGCGATCGCGCTCGTCTCGTGCGCCGTGCTCGGGATCGGGATTCGCGGCGTGCCGCGCGAGCACTGGCCGCGCTTTCGCGCGCAGCACCGGAGCGGCGCGTGATGGGCGCGCGTCTGGCGGTCGTGTTGGGCGCGGCGATCGCCTGCTGCGCGGACCTGGCGATCGCTCAGCACGACTCGACGCGCGAAGTCGTTCCGGTCACGCGACTCGGTCGCGGCGCGACGGCCTACACGACGTACAGTGGGCTGAACGACTCCGTGCGGGCCGTCATTCGCGACAGCGCCGAGTGGAGCGCCGTCTGGAAAGGGATCACGCGCCCGTTCTATCCCCCGCCGGTGCTGCCGCAAGTCGACTTCGATCGTGACATGGTCGTCGTGGCGGCACTCGGCGCCCGGTCCACTGGGGGCTACGACATCGTGATCGAAGGGGCTCGACAGGACTCCTCTACCATCGAGATCGCGTTGCGCACGTCGAGTCCGGCGCCAGGCTGCCCGGTGTCGGCCGCGACGACGCAGCCGGTGGATCTGGCGACGATTCCCGCGAGCTCCCGGTCCGTTCGCTTTCGTGAGAGAAGCGTCATCGTCCCGTGTGGTGCCCCGTGAGAATCATCAGACCGACAACGATGCTCCTCGTCGTCGCGGCGGCAGCTGCGGCGGCGGTCGCGATGCCCGCCGCCGCAGGCGCCCAGCGATGCCGCGGGTGTCAGGAGGATACCCTGCCCCACATGCGGATCTGGCCGGCGATCGGCATCCATGCCGGCATTCCCCAGAAGGCATCGGCGGCGGTCGGCGTGCTGGTGGGAACGGAATGGCAGCGCAACGGGCACGATCACTCGAGAAACGTCGCGCTGTTCGCTGAACCCGGGCTCTCCGCCGGACGCGCCTCGCTCGCCTACGTGCAGGGCGGGTTCGGTCACTTCGGGTCCGGCATCGGCGTCGCCGCGACGCTGCTGCGAACGTGGAAAGATCCACTCACGGTCAGCCCCAACATGTCGTACGCCGGCGGCGAGGTGCTGCTCTGGCCGATCGTGTTCATCGGACCACGAATCGGACTATTTCACTCCGTGTCGGGCACCGAGACGGACAAGAAGTGGTTCGTGGCGCTCGACCTCGGCATCGGGATGTAGTCCCGGCCGGCCAATCGCACCGCTCATGACGCATCGTCTGTATTACTCGGACGCGTACCGCATCGAGTTCACCGCGACCGTCGTCGATCGGGATCCGTCCGGCACCCGCGTCTACCTCGACGCCAGCGCGTTCTATCCTACCTCCGGCGGCCAGCCGCACGATCTGGGCACGATCGGCGGCGTTCCCGTGGTCGACGTGATCGACGAGGACGATCGCGTGGCGCACGTGCTCGCGTCGAGCCTCGATGCCCGCGCGATGGACGCGCCGGTGACCGGCCGGATCGATTGGGCGCGCCGCTACGACCACATGCAGCAGCACACCGGTCAGCACCTGCTCTCCGCCGTGTTCGAGGATCTGTTCGGGGCCAGGACGGTGAGCGTCCATTTCGGCGCCGACTACTCGACGCTCGATCTCGACACGGAGATGATCACGCGCGATCAGCTGACCAAGGTGGAGGCTCGCGCCAACGAGCTCGTCGCGGACGCGCACACCGTGATGGTGACGTTCGAGGACGCCGCGACGGCGACGGGACTGCGCAAGCCCTCGGATCGTCCCGGGCTGCTACGGGTCGTGACGATCGACGCGCTGGACCGAAGCGCCTGCGGCGGCACGCACGTTCGTACGACCGCCGAGATTGGGGCCGTGCTCCTGCGCTCGGTCGAGAAGGTCCGCAAAACGACGCGAGTGGAATTCGTGTGCGGCCAGCGCGCCATCCGCCGCGCGCGGCGCGACTACGAAGCACTCGGCCGCATCGCCGCGTCGCTGTCGTCGTCGATCGACGAGGCGGCCTCGCTCGTTCCGGCGCAGAGCGATCGCGTGAAAGAGCTCGATGGCACGCGACGCAAGCTCGAGAAGGAGCTCGCAACGTACCGCATGCGCGAGCGCTACGAGGCCGCAACTCCGGATCCGGCCGGCGTGCGGCGCATCGTCGTGCGCGACGCGACGTCGATCGACGAGCTGCGCACACTGGCGCAGTCGGCGCTCGATCTGCCGAAGGTCGTGCTGATCGGCGCGCTGTCGTCGCCACCGTCGGTGCTCGTCGCGGCGTCCGAGGACTCGGGCCTCCAGGCGGGATCGCTGCTCAAGGACCGGCTGGCGGCCGTGGGAGGAAAAGGCGGCGGCTCGCCGCGCATGGCGCAGGGCAGCGTACCTCTCGGGCAGTTGGAGACGGTCGTGAAGGAGCTGATTGAGGGCTGACGGCGAGAGCAAAGGGCGAAAGCAAAAAGCGCGGACTTACGGCGGGAGCAAACGGCGAGGGCAAACGTCGCGCGGCGCGCGCCGTTCGTCATTTGCTATCGCCGTTTGCTATCGCCGTTCGCCCGCGCCGTTCGCCCTCGCTCTTTGCCCTCGCTCTTTGCCGTTCGCCGTCAACACCTGATCGACCGCCCGCACCATCGTCTCGACCTCGAGATCCTCCAGCGTCGCATGCGGATGCTCGACGCTGGCGCCCGGCGAGTCGTACAATCCCCACCGTTCCGTCGTGCCGCGGATGTACATCGCCACACACGGCACGCGGAACGCGGCCGCCGCGTGGGCGATGCTGGTGTCGGGCGTGAAGACGAAATCGGCCGTCGCCACGAGAGCGAACGCGTCGCGGAGACTCGGCGTGCGAACGACCGTGCCGCCGCCATCGCGCGCGACACGCTCGGCGCGCTCCATCTCGCGCGGAGCACCGATGACACGAAAGGCGACGCGGCCGTCGCGCTGGCGGATGTGCTGCATCACCGCCACGTAGCGCTCGGGCGGCCAGCGTCGCGCGACCGTACCCGCCGAGACGTTGATCACCACGCGGAAGGCAGCATCGGCGTCGCCCCAGATCGCGTCCGCTGCCGCGCGCTCTTTGTCGGTGAGCTCGATGGCCGGACGCCGGTCGGCGGAGCGCGGGTCGACGTCGAACGCGCGCACCAGCGCGGCGAGTCGCTCGACCATGTGCGCATTGGGATCGGGCGATTCCGGCACGGTCAGATTGAATGCGGCGTCGTTGCCGCGGCCGGCGATGCCGACGCGGTAGCGCGCGCCACTCGCCAGGATGAGCAGCAGCGTCGTCACCGAAGGCGCCGTCACCATGCAATCGATCACCGCATCGTAGCGCATGCCGCGCAGGCGGCGCATCGTCGGGAGATAGCTGGCGATCCGCCGCTTGTCGAACTCGATCACCGCGCGTACCCAGTCGCTCGCCTCCAGGATGGCGGCATTCGCCGGAGAGGCAAGCACATCCATCTCGATCGTTGGGTGCGAGCGCGCAATCGCACGCATGACGCCGGTGGACAGAATCATGTCGCCGGCGCGGTCGTGCCGGAGGAACAACACGCGGAAGGGACGCTCGCTCCACCGCGGCGCGTCTCCCGGGGAACGCCGCATGAGCGCGACGAGTATTCGAATCCAGAGCCCGCGCCACCAGAGCTCGAGGCGTTTGAGGCGCATGTAAGGAATCTACGAGTGCCGAGGCCGCCGGTTGGCGTTTGGCTGGGACCGGCTCATACTGTCTGGAACACTCTCACATTCACCCCGTTTCGTCATGACTCACGTCCACCTGGGTGTGGCGATGCTCGCCGGCGCGATTGCGGTGCCTCTTGCCGCGGGCGCGCAGACGTCGCCGAACAGCGCCGGGCCGTCGATTCGCATTCCGTTCGAGAAGTACGTGCTGCCGAACGGCCTCACCGTGATCCTGTCGGAGGATCACACCACGCCGACCGTGGCCGTGGAGGTGATGTATCACGTCGGCTCGAAGAACGAAGTGCCCGGACACACCGGCTTCGCGCACATGTTCGAGCACGTGATGTTCACCGGTTCGGGTCATGTGCCGTACGGCCTCCACGACAAGTTCACCGAGGGTGTCGGCGGGGGAAACAACGGCTCGACCAACAACGACGTGACGCAGTACTACGAGACGATCCCGTCGAACTACCTCCAGACGGCGCTTTGGCTGGAGTCCGACCGCATGGGCTGGCTGCTGGACTCGCTCGACGAGGCCAAGTTCCGTGCACAGCGCGACATCGTGAAGAACGAGCGCCGGCAGAGCACCGACAACGTGCCGTACGCGCGCGACAACGAGGTCGTCATGCTGACGATGTTTCCGTCGCCCAACCCGTACATGTGGCCGGTGGTCGGCAGCATGTCCGATCTCAGCGCCGCGACGGTCGACGACGTGAAGCGGTTCTTCCGACTGTACTACGCGCCGAACAACGCGACTCTGGCGATCGTCGGCGACTTCAACCCGGCGCAGGCGAAGGCGTGGGTGGCGCACTACTTCAACGACATCCCGCGCGGCCAGCCGATCCGGCGCCCCGCCGTGCCGCCATCGCCGCTCGCTGGCCAGCGCTATCTCACGTTCGAGGATCGCGTCCAGGTTCCCCGGTTGTCGATCGCGTGGCCCGGGGTGTCGGTGAACCAGGCCGATCGCTATGCCCTCGACGTCATGACCGACATTCTGACCGGCTCGCGGACGGCCCGCCTCACCAAAGCGCTCGTCTACGACATCCAGAGCGCCGCCTCGGTCGGATCCTACTCCAACAACGACGAGGGCACGGGCGAGATCTTCGTGTTCGCCACGCCGCGACCGGGACACACGTTGACCGAGCTCCAGACGCAGGTGGATTCGGTTCTCGCCCGGTTCAAGCGCGACGGGCCGACCGCGGACGAGGTGACGCGCGCCAAGGCGGGACTCCAGCTCTCGTTTCTCCGCAGCCTCGAGCGGAATCTGTTCAAGGCGTTCAATCTCGCCAGCGATCAGACTTTCTATAACGACCCCGGGCATTCGTTCAGAGTGGACTACCCGGCGACGCAGGCGGTGACTGTCGCCGACGTCAAGCGCGTCGCGAACAAGTATCTGGGCAGCGCGCGCATCGTCCTGAGCGACGTGCCGCTCGGCAAGACTGACCTCGCATCGCACAACACGCAAAGCTCCGTGGTCACCGACCCCTTCACCGAAAAGAGCGTGGAGATCAGGCCATGACCGCCCGCACGCTCGTCGCGCGCTCGCGCGTGCTCGCCTTGGGACTGCTGCTTGCCACCGCTCTACCCGCCGCGGCGCAACAGTCGCTCAAATCGTCGTTCGATCGCACCGTGATCCCGCCCGCCGGTCCAGCGCCGGAACTGCACATTCCGACCTGGACCAGGGTCACGCTGCCCAATGGCGCCGCGCTGATCGTCTCGGAGCGACACGAGCTGCCGCTCGTCTCGTTCCAGATCAACTTCATCGGCGGTTCGAATCAGTACGACCCCGCGGACAAGCCCGGCGTCGCCGCGTTCACGGCGGGCACCTTGCTCGAGGGCACTACGCATCGCTCGGGCGACCAGATCTCGAACCAGCTCCAGCTGCTCGGCTCGGAGCTCGTCCCTGCCTCGTTCGGCGGAGAGACGGGACGATTCGGATTCGTGTCCACGCGCGACAAGTTCGCGCCGACGCTCGCCATCATCGCCGACATCGTGGAGAACGCGACCTTCCCCGACAGCGCCATCGAGCGGTATCGCGCGCGGCAACTCGTCGCCCTCACCCAGGCGCGCGACCGCACGCCGTCGATCGCCAACACGGTGTTTCCGAAAGTCCTATATACCACGGCGCACCCGTACGGACGAATGCTGACCGAGGCATCGGCCAAGGCGATCACGCGCGACGACATCGTCGCCTTCTACAAGCAGTACATGCAGCCTGGGCACGCGGTGATCACCGTGGTCGGCGACGTCACGCCGGCCCAGGTGAAGGATGCGATCGACCGCGCATTCGCCGCATGGGCAAGCGGCGGCACCATGCCGTCGTTCACCTATCCGGCGACACCGGAGCCCAGGTCGACCACGATTTATCTCGTCGACAAGCCGGGCGCCGCGCAATCGAGCTTCGAGATCGGCTCGCCGGGGCCGGCACGGAACACGCCCGACTACTACGCGATTCGCGTGATGAACGAGATGCTCGGTGTGCTCTTCCAGTCGCGATTGAATCACGAGATCCGCGAAGTCAAAGGCTACAGCTACGGCGTCTACTCGGACTTCGGCTTCGGCAGGGGACCGGGTCCGTTCAGGACGGGCGGCGAGATCGTGACCGCCAAGACCGACAGCGCGCTGATCGAGTTCATGAAGCAGCTCCGCGACATCCGCGGCCCGCGCCCGCCGACTCCGGACGAGCTGGCACAGGCAAAGGCGAGCCTGGTGCAGAGCCTGCCGGAGAGCTTCTCGTCGGTGAGAGGCGTGAACCAGAACATCGCCAACATCTACACGCAGGGACTCCCCGACGACTACTACCAGCGCTTCATCGCCGGCGTAAATGCGGTCACGGCCGATGACGTGGTCCGTGCGGCGCAGAAGTACATCGATCCGGATCACCTGTCGATCGTCATCGTCGGCGATCGCGTGACGATCCAGGGTCCGCTCGAGGCGACGCACATCGCACCGGTGGTGCTGCTGGATCTGGATGGAAATCCCGTTGGGGGGAAGGGGGAAGGGGGAAGAGGGAAGAGGTGACAGCGAACTGAAGTCGGGACGATCTGTACGCGGGAGCGAGTGGGCGGGTCGGTGTCACCGCCGGCCGCCGGCCGTCGCCCAAGCAGCCGCCCATCGCCCAAGCAGCCGCCTGCTTTCTTGCGAAAGGAGCCGCGATCACCTATACTGCGCGTCCCGCGGTTCGAACTTTTTCACGAGGTCAGTGCTGTGAAGTCCACCTACACGCTCCGGATGCCGAGCCTCACCGCCGACTCCGCCTTTGGCGGGTCGACGGATGTGGTCGGCGTCCCGACTCCGGTGCACAGGTACTGATCGCGCAAACAAGGCTCGAGCTGTAGTCGAGGGCGGCGCCGCGATCGGTGCCGCCCTTTCGATTTCCGCTGTGACAAAGCAGGCGTCCGCCGCCCACGCCATCGATCTCAATGCACGAGGCTCCAATGAGTACATCGATGTCTGATTCGAGCGCGCTGGACTCCGCGTCGACCGGGTTGGATCCCGGCGAGTCGATCGCGCCCCACGACCGCAGTCTCCACGCGCACGACGCGACCGCGTCGCTGTGGGACGCGATCCGCGAAGGCCTGCGCGGCTCGCATCGCGATTTCACCGAGGGCGCCGTGTCGCGCGCCATCCTGATCCTGGCCATCCCCATGGTGCTCGAGATGGTGATGGAGAGCGTGTTCGCCGTGTGCGACGTGTTCTTCGTCTCCAAGCTCGGGGCCACCGCCGTGGCCACGGTCGGGCTCACGGAGTCGTGGCTCACGCTGATCTACGCGGCGGCGATGGGCCTGGCGATGGCGGCGACGGCCGTCGTCGCCCGCCGCACCGGCGAGCGCGATCGTGACGGTGCCGCGCGCGCGGCGACGCAGGCAATCGTGCTCGGCGCCAGCGTCGCGCTCGTGCTCGGCGTGATCGGCGGAACGCTCGCGCCAAGACTGCTCGGCGTCATGGGCGCCTCCACCGACGTAATCGCGACCGGCACCACGTACACCCGGATCATGCTCGGCGGCAACGCGACGATCGTGATGCTGTTCCTGATCAACGCGATTTTTCGCGGGGCGGGCGATGCGGCGATTGCGATGCGTGTGCTGTGGCTGGCGAACGCGATCAACATCGTGCTCGGTCCCTGCCTGATCTTCGGGCTCGGTCCATTCCCACGGCTCGGCGTGGCCGGCGCGGCGGTCGCGACGAACATCGGGCGTGGTACGGGCGTGCTGTTTGCCGCGAGCCGGCTGCTCACGCCGGGATCGCGCATGGACATTCATGCGCGGCACTTGCGGCTGGAGCCGGCGATCATCGGGCGCCTCATGCGGCTCGCGTGGTCGGCGGGCGCGCAGTTTCTGATCAGCATGGGAAGCTGGATCGCGCTGATCCGGCTGCTCTCCGGAGTCGGCAGCAACGTGCTCGCCGGTTACACGATCGGGGTGCGCGTGATCATGTTCGCGCTGCTGCCCGCCGCGGGGCTCGCGAACGCGGCGGCGACGATGGTCGGACAGGCGCTCGGCGCGCGCAAGCCGGAACGCGCCGAGCGCGCGGTGAAGATTGCCGGATCGTACAACATGGTCGTGCTGTCGGTCATCGGCGCCCTGCTCGCGATCACCGCGCCTGCGATCGCGCGGTTCTTCACGTCGGACCCGGCGGTGATTCCGTCAGCGGCGAGCGTGCTGCGGATCGTGGCGTGCGGGTTCCCGTTCTACGCGTGGGGCATGGTGCTGTCGATGTCGTTCAACGGCGCCGGCGACACACGGACGCCGACGTTGCTCAACGTGCTCGTGTTCTGGTGCTGGGAGATTCCGCTCGCCTGGATGCTCGCCGAGCGATACGGCTTCGGGCCGCGGGGAATCTACCTGGCGATCGCGATCGCCTTTTCGGCCTACGCCGTGGTGGCGGCAGTCGCGTTCAGGCGCGGTCGTTGGAAGACGCGGCGAGTGTAAGCGGGGGGAAGAGGGACGGGGGAAGGGGGAAGGGGGAAGGCGTGACACCCGGCAACAGCAAGGCGTTCCGCTGTCTACCTCTTCCCCCTTCCCTCTTCCCTCTTGGGGAAGAGGTGAGCGGGAAGCGGGAAGGGGCAAGGCGTGACACGGGGCACCGGCAAGGCGTTCCTCGGTCCACCTCTTCCCTCTTCCCCCTTCCCTCTTCCCTCTTACGGTGTTTTCGACGGGACGGTGCCGCCGGCGCTGCCACCGCCGCTGCCAGTTGCCGGTGCGCTCGCGCCCGGCGTGTTGATGTCGATCCGCGCCGTGGTGGTGCGATGCAGACCGCCGCCGAACACGAACCAGCCGATGATCGCCAGCAGGACCAGGACGACAATCGCCCACACCCAGCCCGTTCCGCCGCCAGCTCCAGCATCGGGAGTCTGTTGAATATTTACGTCCGCCATGCCTCCCTCCAGTTTGACGCCGCGCGAACCGCCGCGGCCGACGAGACTCGGGCGCCATGAACGGCCGGCGCCGGTTGTGCCAGGCTTCATTCGCGGACAGCGTGCCACGGCCGTCAGCCGAGTACGGTTCTCGTTGGATTTCGCAGCCGGCTCTGCCATTCAGGTCGCTCGGGATGGCATGTCGCCGCGATCGCCCCGCCGCTGCGGACGGCTCGTCGTTCGCGAAGCGTTCGCTCTCGCGCGCGCCTTGTTAGAGCAGCCGCTTGTGCCGCTTGCGGCGGCGGTGCTTGCTCGACCGATCGCGGCGTGGCGGCTCTTCGCGCAGCGCGCCGAGCGCGAGCTCGGCGGTGTGTTTGGACACGCTCCAGCGCATGCGTCCGCGTTTGTGTCGCTGAAGCTCCTCGAGGCGCTGCTGCACCACCGTCAGATCGGACGGCTGCTCTGACATTCGCGCATCCTCCCCGACCGGCTCGTTGTCGCGCATATTGACCGCATCACTTCACGCTCGAGATGTTAGCAACCTTTTCGTGCCCACGCACGTTTCCCGTGACCCGATGACGACTTCAAGCGCGTTCGACGTTCTCCCGTCGACTCCCGAAACGCAGCCCTCGCTCGAGGAGCTGTGGATGCCGTTCACGGCGAATCGCGCCTTCAAGCGCGCACCCCGAATGCTCGTCGCCGCCAAAGGTATGTACTACACGGCTGCCGACGGGCGGCAGATTCTCGACGGAACGGCCGGGCTCTGGTGCGTCAACGCCGGCCACTGTCGCGAGTCGATCACGGCGGCGATCCGGGAGCAGGCGGGCGTGATGGACTACGCGCCCCCGTTCCAGATGGGGCATCCGCTCGCCTTCGAGCTGGCGCAACAGCTCGTGCGCATGCTGCCCGGCGACATCGATCACGTCTTCTTCGGAAACTCCGGCTCCGAAGCGGTGGACACGGCCCTCAAGATTGCGCTGGCGTACTGGCAATCCAAAGGGCAGCCACAGCGCGTGCGATTCATCGGCCGATCGCGCGGCTATCACGGCGTCGGGTTCGGCGGCATCGCCGTTGGCGGAATCGAAGCGAATCGAAAGCAGTTCGCCGGCCAGCTCTTGCCAGCGGTCGATCATCTCCAGCACACGCACGATCTGTCCCGGAACGCGTACTCGCGCGGCCAACCGCGGCAGGGCGCGGAGCTCGCGAACGAGCTCGAGGCCGTGGTGCAGAAGTACGGCGCCGACACGATCGCGGCGGTGATCGTCGAGCCGGTGGCCGGCTCGACGGGCGTGCTGATTCCGCCGGTGGGGTACCTCGACCGGCTCCGCGAGATCTGCGATCGGCACGGCATCCTCCTCATCTTCGACGAGGTGATTACCGGGTTCGGCCGGCTCGGCGCGCCGTTCGCCGCGGACAAGTTCGGGGTCGTGCCGGACATCATGACGGTGGCGAAAGGGATCACCAACGCCACCGTGCCGATGGGCGCCGTCTGCGTGCGCCACGGGATCTACGACTGCGTCGTCAACGCGTCGGCGAGCGGCATCGAGCTGTTTCACGGCTACACGTACTCGGGCCATCCGCTCGCGGCGGCGGCAGGACTCGCCACGCTCGACGTATACCGGACCGAGGGGCTGTTCGAGCGCGCCGCGTCGCTCGAGGACTACTTCGGTGACGCGGTGCACGCGTTGCGCGGCACGCGGCACGTCGTCGATCTGCGCAACATCGGGATCGTCGGCGCCGTGGAGCTGGAGGCGCGGCCTGGAGCGCCCGGCGCACGCGGCTTCGAGGCCTTCCTCAAATGCTTCGATGCCGGCGTGCTCGTACGATCGACCGGCGACACGCTCGCCCTTTCCCCGCCGCTGATCGTCGAGCGCGAGGAGATCGATCGAATCTTCGAGACCGTGGGACAGGCATTGCGCGAGATCGCATAGCACCGTGCGTTGCGAGTGCCGTCGCAGTTGGCGTTGCAAGTGCCGTTGCCGTTGCAAGCGCCGTCGCTGTTAGTCGTTGTCGGGACGATTGCCCACCGACAGACTGATCAACCGTTGACGACCGTTCGGCGGTCGTTTGATGCGCATTCTTTTCTTTTTCTGTTTGATGCCACGCTTACCACTGAGCATCGCTGTCGGCGCGCTCGCCCTCGCGGCGGCGTGCACGCTGCAGGAAGCGTCGAGCCGTCCGGACTCGGCGGCGCCGACGAGCTCGAAGACGCCGACCAAGGCCGGCTGGAACCCGGACACCTACCAGCCGCCGGTCGTCGACAGCACGCCCGACGATCCCTACGAGGCGGCGGTGTACCGCGGCCTGTCGATTCTCACGCACACCCGCGACAGTCTGCCGCGCTACGTCAACTCGAACCTCAGCTGCACCAGTTGTCATCTCGATGAAGGCCGCCGGCCGAACGCGATGCCGCTGATCGGCGTCGTGGCCCGATATCCGCGGTACATCGACCGCGTGAGCGCGGTCGTGCCGATCGAGGATCGCATCAATTACTGCTTTACGCGAAGCCTCGCCGGCTCTCGCGTCCCGCCCGACAGCCGCGAGATGCAGGATCTGGTGGCGTATTTCTCGTACATCTCGCGCGGTGTCCCAACGGGCGAGCACGTCCGCGGCGAGGGTCTGCCGCCCATGCCCAGACTCACGGGCGATTCGACGCGTGGCCGCCAGCTCTTCGTCGACAATTGCGCGCGCTGCCACGGCAACTCCGGCGGCGGCATGGGGCTCATCCCGGCGTTGTGGGGGGCGCAGTCGTTCAGCATCGGCGCCTCGATGGCGCGAACGGAGCGCGCGGCGTCGTTCATCCGGCGCAACATGCCGTTCGACCGGCCGGGGACGCTCACCGATCAGCAGGCCTTCGACGTCGCGGCGTACATCACATCGATGCCGCGCACGGACATGCCGATGAAGAACCGGGATTGGCCGGACGGCGGTGCGCCGCCCGACGTGCCCTACGACACGAAGGGCCACAAGGCGTTCCACCCGCCCCGGCTGCTGCCGCGGCCGGGCCTCGCAAGCACCGCCGTCGTATTCGCGCCGGCGCCGGCGCCCAACCGTTAATTCGAGATCTCGAATGGATGATGCTCCGATCAGCCGTCGGGCGCTGCTCGCCGGCGCGGCGGCGGCCGCCGGCGGCGCGCTGGTCGCCGGCCTGCCGGCCGACGCGCAGCAGGGGACGCCCACGGCCGCGCCGCAGGTGCCGCCGGCGGCGGCGGCGGCAACGCCCGGAGTGCCGGCAGATCCGACGAAAGCTCCCGGCGCGCCGACGACGGCCGTCGGCACGCGATCGCCGTTCGTTCGCCCGGAGCGCGCGCCCGTTGGTGAGATCACCGGCACGGCACTGACACCGCTGCAGGACTTTGCCGGCACCATCACGCCCTCCGATCTCCACTTCACGCGCATTCACGCCGGGATTCCGGCGATCGATCCGACTCGGCACACGCTGCTGATCCACGGCATGGTGGAGCGGCCGATCGAGTTCACCGCCGCCGATCTGAAACGGTTCCCGAGCGTCACGCGCATGCACTTCATCGAATGCTCCGGCAACGGTCGCAACGCGTACCGCTCGCCGAAGCCGGAGATGACGCCGCAGCAGGTCGACGGGATGGTGAGCAACAGCGAGTGGACCGGTGTGCCGCTCGCGACGCTGCTCCACGAAGTCGGCGCGTCGCACGACGCGAAGTGGTTCCTGGCCGAAGGCGGCGACGCCTGCCTGCTGGCGCGGAGCGTTCCCATCGCCAAAGCCCACGACGACGCCCTGGTGGTGTGGGCCCAGAACGGCGAGCCGCTGCGTCCCGAGCAGGGCTATCCCATCCGCCTGCTGGTGCCCGGTTTCGAGGGGAACATGAACGTGAAATGGCTGCGGCGGATCGAGCTCGGCACCGAACCGTGGATGACGCGATGGGAGACGGCGAAATACACCGATCCGCTTCCCGGCGGCCGGATTCGCATGTTCAGCTTCGAGATGGATGCGAAGTCGGTGATCACGTCACCGGCCTACCCCGAGCGCTTGTCCGGACCGGGCTGGTGGCCGATCCGCGGGCTGGCCTGGAGCGGTCGCGGCCGAATCACCCGGGTGGACGTCAGCACCGACGGCGGGCACACCTGGATCGCCGCGGACATCCTTTCGCCGCTCCAGCCCAAGGCGCAGGTGCGGTTCGAGCACCATTGGCAGTGGGACGGCAATGAGACTTTGCTCATGAGCCGCGCGGTCGACGATCACGGCTACACGCAGCCGACGATGGCGCAACTGCGGCCCGTGCGCGGACCGGGCACCGACTACCACTTCAATTCGATCCGCGGCTGGCGTGTCGCGCGCGACGGCACCGTGACCTTCGAGGCGAACACGTGAGCGCGCGCCCCATGGCACCGCGAACCGCCGCCGCGCTGGCGCTCGCGCTGCTGGCGTTTGCCGGCTGCAAGCTGGATGCGCGGAACGACGCGGTCGGCGAGAAGGAGCCGCCACGGTACAACCTCGGCCGGCCCGCCACGCCGGCGGAGATCGCGGCGGAGGACATCGACGTCTCGCCGACTGGCGCGGGGCTGCCGCCCGGGTCGGGCACGCCCGAGGACGGCGCCAAGATCTTCGCCACGACGTGCGCCGTCTGTCACGGCCAGAATGGCGAAGGCAAGCCGCCCGCGTACCCGCAGCTCGTCGGCGGTCCCAAGGGCAACGTCGATTTTGCCGCCGACGCGACGATCCCGCGCACGATCGGGAACTACTGGCCCTACGCCACGACGATCTACGGCTACATTCGCCGCGCCATGCCGCTCACGGCGCCGGGCTCACTGACGCCCGACCAGATCTACGCCGTCACCGCGTACCTGCTGTATCGCGAGGCCATCATCCCCGCCGGCACGCGGCTCGACGCGCGATCGCTCACGGCAGTCAAGATGCCGGAGCGATCGCACTTCGTGCTCGATGATCGAGTCGGTTCCACGGGCGGCAAGAAGGTGCGGTAGCCAGCCGGCGCGCCGACCGAACGTCCGAGGCTCTCAGCGTGACCCCGCGTGATTGCCGTCGCTCGCACGCTCACGGCTTGAGGTTTCGCGCGAAGAACGCCCACGTCCGGTTCCACGAGTCGATCTGCTCCGGCGAATCCTCGCGCTCGAGCGTCACCGGATTCACGCGGCGGCTGAAGGTGTGGCCGCAGCCAGCGCGGCCCGGCGGCGGATCCTTGTAGATCTTCGTCTCGGCGAGGGTCGGTTTGAGCGCGCGCAGCGTGTAGACCATCTGCTGGTCTTCACGGAAGTACACGTCGCAGTCGTTCGTCGCCACGTGCACGAGCATCGGGACCTTGAGATTCTCGACGTGAAAGACGGGTGAGCGCTCCAGGTAGATGTCGATGCAGTCCCGGTCGTGGTGCGGACCACAGTTGCGCTCGAACGGCAGCCCCTGGTAGCCCTCCTCGGCCGCGTAGTCGCGCGCATAACCCGGCCCGTGGTCGGAGAGCCGGAACACGAGGTTCGTCACCGGCACGATCGCCGCCCCAGCCTTGAACGGGTTGTCGCTGCGGAAGAGAATGTGCGACGTGATGAATCCGCCGTGACTCCAACCCATGATGCCGAGGCGGCTCGAGTTCACGTACGGCAACGTCGCCAGATAGTCGACCGCCGACAACACGTCGTCGACCTCCTTACCGCCGTAGTCGATCTTGCGGTACCAATCGTTCCCGTAGCCCGTGCTGCCACGGTAGTCCGGTGTGATGACGACGTACCCGCGCTTCACGGCTTCGACGACGAACGGGTACATGTCCGTGCCCCAGTCTCCGTGCACGCCACCGTGCACCCAGACGAGCGCCGCGTGCTTGGCCGTGCCCTTCGCGACCGGCGCAAACAGGTAGGCCGGAATCTCGAGGCCGTCGACACGGCTCTTGTATTTGACTTTCTGAAATTCGTAATTGCCTGGTGCCTTGGCGGCGTAGATGCTGTCGGCCGCGTGCTTGACCGAGTCGAGGCGCGCGCACTGGCCACCGCAGCCGCGCAGATCCTGCGTGTCCTTGCTCACGTACAGTTGTCGGGCGCGGACGCTGTCCATCGCGCCGTTCCACTGTGGCGCGCCGCGCCCGCCTCGGCCGCCGCGTCCGGCGCGGCCCGCCGCCGTATCCTGAGCGAGCAACGGAGCGGCGCACAACAACGCAATCAGTGCCAGTCGTTTCATGACATTCCTCTCGAGCTGCCGGTTAGGTCGAGAGCGAATGTACTCCTCGTCGCCGCGGGCCAACACCCCGCGGCAATGTCACTGCGTCGCGGTCCCCGACTCCGACGGCGATGCCCACGCGGCGACGTTCACGTCGACCGGCAGCTTGATCTGCGCGACCGATCGCGCGACGTCGATCACTCCCTGCCACACGCCGGCAAAGGTGTAGCCGACGTCCTGCGGCGCACGACCGGTGTCGAACCCCTTGCCGCCGGCGAGCCAGAAGCGCGGCGTGGTCGTATCGCCCGCGGCGAGGAACGTGGCTTTGACGTCGTCGAAGATGGTCTGCGCGTTGTGCTCGTGGGCGTAGATCCCCGGCTGATAGGTGCCATTCGCCAGCAACCGGGCTACCCACGCGCGATAGTACTGGCGCATCGCGGCGGGGATCGTCTCCATGCGCTCGATGTCGAGAAAGATCACGGCGCCCGGCGGAATCCCTTCGGTGATCGCCCGCTTCACGGCGTCGTCGCCGTCGCGCGTCCCGTCATCGGACGTGACGAGATCGGCCGAGCAGTGCGTGCGCCGGCGGATCGCGTCGCGCTGCGCGGACGTCAAGGCGCGCGGCGACCTGCCCCAAGTCTGCTGTCCCACGTAGACGACGGCGAGCCCCCATCCCATCGCGACCAGCGTGTCGCGCTTGCCGCTCCACGACGCGTCCTCGTGACAGGGCGACGGCAGGTAGAAGCCGACCCAGTCGTAGGGCGATCCCGGCGTGTGCTTCCAGGCACGCATCACGGCCGTGCCGGGATACGTGTGCGTGTCGAATCCGATGTGATGGCCGCGCGTGTAGTCGTCCGCGAGCGGGGACGACTGCCCGGTCACCGCGGCGGCCGCCTGGGCGACGCCTGCCGCCACGTCCGCCACCATCGATCCTTCGCCGGGCTCCGTCGCGGCGCCGCGGCAGGCGAACGCGCTCGCGATGAGCGCGGCGATGCCGATACACCGTGTCCGCGACCGCCGTCCGATTGCGTCGACTCGCCTCATGAATCGACTCAATCGCAATCGTCGTACTCTTGTCGCGCGACCATCGTCCAATCAGCGAACTGATCCTGGCCGCGGTGATGCCGAACGTATCAGGCCGCGCCCATGTACTCCGGATCGGCGATGCCGTCGAGACGGCCCGCATCGAGCAACCGGAGGAACTCGCCGACGAGATCCGAGCTGAACCGGCCCGTGCGAACCTCGGCCGTCAGCAGCTCACGCGCTCGCACCGTGGAGAGCGCGCCGCGGTACGGCCGCGCCGTGGTGACGGCGTCGAACACGTCGACCACGCCGACGACCTGCGCCGTGAGCGGGACCGCATCGCCACGGAGTCCGTCGGGGTACCCGCTGCCGTCGAGCCGCTCGTGATGCCACCGGACGATGGGCCGAACGGATGCCAGGCTCCTGAGATTGCCGCACAACCGCTCGCCGATCACCGT
>DATJIZ010000069.1:0-7045 GCA_035492735.1 Gemmatimonadaceae bacterium
TAACGAGCACGATCTGACCTTCGCCGACGCCAGCAAGGCGTGGGGCTTTGGCGCCGACGCCGCGATCTCGCAAGGCATCGCCCTTGGTGACCTCGACGGCGACGGCGATCTGGACGTCGTCGTGACTCGTCTCGACGGCACCCCGGTCGTCTACCGCAATGAGACGGCGGCGCCGAGGCTCGCCGTGTGTCTGCGCGGCGTGGCCCCCAACACGCAGGGCATCGGGTCGAGCGTGACCGTGCGCGCCGCGTCGCTCCCGCTCCAATCCCGGGAGATGACGGCAGGCGGCTATTACCTCTCGGGCTCACAGCCGCTGCTCGCGTTCGCCACCGGCAAGGACAGCGTGGTGAGCATCGAGGTGCGGTGGCGGAGCGGCAAGCGCTCTACCATTACCGATGCGCGACCTGGCCGACTTTACGAGATCGACGAGGGTGGCGCCGCGCCGAGCGCCGAGGCTTCGCCCGACTCGTCGGCGCACGGACTGTTCGAGGATGCGACGTCGCTCCTGGGCGGTCAGCATCACGTCGATTCGTCGTTCGACGATTTCCGGCGCCAGCCGCTTCTGCCCAATCGCTTCAGTCAGCTCGGGCCTGGCGTGAGCTGGATCGACGTGGACGGCGACGGGCGAGAGGACCTCGTCGTCGGAACGGGCCGGGGTGGGCGCTTGGCCGTCCTGCGCAACACTGGTGGGCACTTCGCCGCGTCGGAGATGCCGGGCGCCGTCGCGGCGTGGGATCTAACGACGATCGTACCGGCACCGGCATCGCGCGGCGGCACGATGCTCATCGCCGGCCAGTCGAGCTACGAGGCCATGTCGGAGAGCGAAGCGCTCTCGGTCCCAACGGCGATCGGCGTGTCGCTGAGTGGAGGCCGGCTCTCCGCACCGGCGTCCGTGCTGCCGCCGGACACGGCGAGCGTCGGCCCGCTGGCCCTCGCCGACGTGAACGGCGATGGGCGGCTCGACCTGTTCGTGGGAGCGCGCGTCAAGCCCGGCGCCTGGCCGTTGCCCGCACGCTCGCATCTCTACCTTCGCGCGCCCGACGGAAGCTGGACGCTCGATGCGGCCAACGAGCCGGCGCTCGCGTCGCTCGGCCTGGTGTCGTCGGCGATGTTCACCGATCTCGATGGCGACGGTTGGCCGGAGCTCGTCGTGACATCGGAGTTCGGCCCGGTTCGCGTGCTGCACAACGAACGCGGCCGGTTCGTCGACGTGACCAAACAGCTCGGACTCGCCGCGCAAACGAGTCGCTGGAACGGCGTCGCGGCTGGCGATTTCGACGGCGATGGCCGACTCGATCTCGTGGCCACGAGCTGGGGCCGCAACACGACCTGGCGGGCTACGTCCGACCGTCCCTACGAGCTCGTGCTGGGCGACTTTGGAAATGGGCTCGGCCTCGTATTCGCGCGGCGCGATTCGGTGAGCGGGCGTGAGATGCCGCTCGAGTCGTACCAGACGTTGAGCTTCGCGATTCCGTCGTTGCGCGAGCGCTTCCCGACCTATGCGGCATTCGCCAAGGCCGACGTCGACTCGGTGATCGGTCACGCGCACGCCGCGGCGCCGCGCATCGGCGCTACGACGTTCGACCACATGCTCTGGCTCAATCGCGGCGATCACTTCGAGGCCCACCCCCTGCCGGCGATCGCGCAGCTCGCGCCGGCGTTCGCGCCGGTCGTCGGCGATTTCGACGGCGACGGCAATGAAGACCTTTTCCTGGCGCAGAATTTCTCGCCAACGGCGCTGTGGACGCCGAGGTTCGACGCCGGGGCGGGATTGGTGCTGCTCGGCGATGGCCGGGGCGGTTTCCGGCCGCTCAGCGTGCTCGAGTCGGGGATCCGAGTGCTCGGCGATCAGCGCGGCGCAGCGGCAGCTGATTACGACGGCGACGGCCGGCTCGATCTGGCTGTGTCGCAGAATGGCGCCGCGACGACGCTCTGGCACAACCGTAGTGCGGCGCCGGGGCTGCGCGTGCGGCTCGCCGGTCCGCCGGACAATCCGTTGGGCGTTGGCGCGCAGCTCCGCGTCGTGACGGCGACAGGCAGCGGCCCGGTGCGCGAGGTGCGCGCGGGGAGCGGATACTGGTCGATGGATGGGGCGACGACGGTGCTCGCGCTGACGGCGCGCGCGCGCGCCGTCAGCGTCCGCGGGCCGGGCGGGCGTACGCAAACCGTGCCGCTCGCGCCGAATCAGCGCGAAGTAAAAGTCACGGTCCCTTAGGCCGCTTTCGGTCGGGTCCCGATCGCGTCCACAATGCCACGACGCCGCAGGCCGCGTTGCTCCCCGCGAACTCGCCCGGGACCTCCGCCGGTCCGGTGTACAACTCCATGGCGACGACGTCGCGAATTGGTGTGAGCGGGCCGAATTCGTTGTCGAGCTGACCGTCGACCCAGTACACGGGCAGGCAGCGCGCCGGCGCCGAGAGCATGCGGATGCGGCAGCCACCGTAGAGCGTGCCGCCGCAATCGAGGGTGACGCCGCGCATGTTGCGCGCGGCATCGGCGACGTTGGCGGCGCCGCTGGCGCGGATCTCCTCGTCGGTCAGGTACTGTCCGCGACCTGAACGGCGGCGGATCTCGAAGTCCTGCAGCCGATAGTTGTCGGGGCGGCTCTTCGCCGTGACCGGCACGGTTGCTAGTCGAACCGGATGTTCGGCAGTGCTCGCGGAGTCGAGCTCGACGTCCTGGGTCCAGCCTCCCGTGCCAATGAGCTGCAGGGTTAGGTGCGCGACGCCGAACGCGGGTGCGCGCACGCTCAGATCGACGACGCCGCGCGGAATGCCGGCGAAATCGTAAGTGCCGGCCGAGTCGGCTGTGACGAACCGGCCATCGGCGTCGAGGATGACTTGCGCCCCGGGGATCGCCGCGTGAGAGAGTTTGTCGGTTACGCGACCACGGAGGTGTGGGACGGCGTCGGTCGGCGGAGCAGCGCGAGCCGATTGGGCCGCTGCTGGCCTGGCAGCCGCCATCAAGGCGAGAAGGATCATCGCCCGACTCGTCCAGCTCGGACAGGACATCATAGCATCGCCTCCCGCGCGCGGGGCGTTGTCCGGATGCGCACACGGTAAAACACGGCATTCGTCCGGGCAATACGACAATGGGACCTGGCCGGGCGTTCGAACGAGCATCGCGACGATCGGTACGCCGTTCGGGCGCGCGGTGTTCCAACGATATAAAGAATCCCCTGACACGGCGACCCGTTTCCACCCCTGTACATGTGACGAAACGCTGTATGCAAGGGTTGACACGGCAAATACCGGGGACTTGACAGACGATTCGGGGCCGACACTTTAGCTGCGGCTCGGACCGCCGGAAAGCCGCTGTTGGGGTGTCCATCGCGTCCCTCGAGTGCCGATCACCCACGCGAAGCGAGGTCAGTCATGCAAACGTCGTGGCTCCAGAAGGTGCTGCTTCTTCCCGCCGTGCTGCTCTTTGCCGGAGCCGGAGCAGTCCGCGCTCAGGCGCCCACCGTCACTTATTCCGGTCGAGTGACCGGGAGCGACGGCCAGCCGCTCGCCGGCGCCAGCGTCGGTATCACGGAACTGGAGATCGGCTCCATCACCAACGCGGAAGGGCAGTACAGCTTCTCCGCGCGGGCGGACCGGTCGACCGGCCGCACCATCACCGTCGTGGCGCGCCACATCGGCTACAAGCCGGGGCGGTACACGCTTCGGGTGTCGGGTGCGACGGTGCAGCACGACTTCGTTCTGGAGCGCGACATTCTGCAGCTCAACGAAATCGTCGTGACCGGTACGAGCGCGGCGACCGAAAAGACCAAAACGCCGTTCGCGGTGAGTGTGGTCGACAATCAGCAGATCAAGGAAGTGCCAGCGTCCTCCCCGGTGGGCGTGCTCGCCGGCAAGATCCCTGGCGCGGAAGTCGTCACGACCAACGGACAGCCCGGGTCCGAGCCGTCCATTCGGCTCCGCTCCTCCACGAGCCTCACCGGCCGTCAGGATCCCCTCGTCATCGTTGACGGCGTGATCACCAACCTGTCGATGGCGGACATCAACTCCGAGGACATCGACCGCGTCGAAGTGATCAAGGGCGCGGCGGCGAGCTCGCTTTACGGATCGAACGCCGCCAACGGCGTGATTCAGGTCTTCACCAAGCGCGGCGCCAACCTGGGCGAAGGCCAGACGTCGTGGACGGCGCGCAGCGAGTTTGGCTCGAGCAAGCTGCCACACATCGTACCGACCAACCAGCACAACCCGTACAAGCTGCTCGATCCGAGCGATCCGTCGAAGGGCTTCGACCTCTCCGGCGGCGGCCGTACGTCGGACGCTGACCTGATCGCCGATAACCCGTACCCGATCTACTACGATCAGTTCGATCGGATCTTCCGGCCCGGCCAGGCGTTGACCAACTATCTCTCGGTTGGGCAGCGTCAGGGCAAGACCAACTTCAACGTCTCGTTCGAGAATACCCACGATCAGGGCGTGCTCCGGCTCCTCGAGGGTTACCGGCGCGAGAACTTTCGGGTCAACGTCGATCAGGCGCTGACGGACAAGATCGATCTCGGCGCGGGCGCTTTCTACGGTCGCTCGATCTCGAAGGAGCCCGACCAGGGCCAGATCTTCTTCGGCATGCGTTTCATCGAGCCGAACGTGAACATCGACTCGATCGTGAAAGCGTGTCCGCCGAACACCACGTGCTCGTATGTTGGCGAGTTCAATCCGGTCGTTCGGCAGCCACCCCTTTCGGGCAACGTCGACAATCCGCTCTACGATCTGCAGGTGCTGCAGCAGGACGACAGCCGCGACCGGTTCACCGGCACGTTCCGCTCGTCCTATCGCCCCACGGACTGGCTCACCGCCGACGGCAATGTGGGCTATGACGAGGCCAGCTCGGCGTTCAAGCACCTGACACCATTCGGCTACACGTCGTCCTCCGGCAACCAGGGGAGCGGCAGCCTCAGGACGACCAATAACAACGATCGTGAATACAACGTGGGCATCGCGCTGACGTCCGTGCGCGATTTCAGCGTCATTCACAACACGACGAAGCTCGCGGCCTCGTACGAGGATCAAACGAACTCGCAAGTGAACGTGAACGCGACCAAGCTCACGGTGCCGCACGTTCCGGAGTTCGGCGCCGCCGATCCGAGTGCGACGATTCGCCCCGGCTCCTTCGACCAGACGATTCGCGCCAAGAACGTGTTCGCGATCTCCACGTTCGACATCAAGGATCGCTACATCCTCGATGGTCTCGTGCGTCGCGACCAATCGTCGCTGTTTGGCGCGGACGAACGCTCGGCCGTCTACCAGCGCATCTCCGGCGCGTGGCGCGTGACGCAGGACTTCCACATTCCGGGCGTGGACGAGCTCAAGCTGCATGCGTCCGACGGGACGGCCGGCTTGCGGCCGATCTTCGACGCGCAGTACGAGACGTTCCAGATCTCGAACGGTCTGCCCGTGAAGGTGACGCTGGGCAACCGGAAGCTTCGTCCGGCATACTCGCGCGAGACCGAATACGGCGCGACCCTCAACTTCCAGCGCAACTACTCGCTCGAGTACACGTACTCGCGCAAGCGAACGACCGACGAGATCATCCAGGTTCCGCTGTCCGCGGCCAGCGGTTACCAGTCGCAGTGGCAGAACGCCGGCACGCTGGCTGGGTCGACGCACGAGCTCGCCCTGGGCGCCGTGCTGGTGTCGGCGCGCGACTACTTCTGGCGTGTGACCGTCACGGGGGACCGCACCAGGCAGAACATCGAGGACCTCAACGTGCCGCCGTTCCTCGTCGGGCCCGACGGCACGACGAACATGTTCCGCATCGCGCCCAACCAGGCGTTCGGGATCATTTATGGCGAGAAGTGGGTCCGAACGCCGCAGCAACTGGATCAGACGATCGCGACCGGCAGGCTCTCCGGATCGGCGTCGGATTACGTGGTCAACGAAGAAGGTTTCTACGTCAAGAAGGCGCAGTACCACACGGCGGCCGAAGTGCCCCTCAAGGCATATGTGTGCGACCGAACCGATGCGTCGGGCAAGTGCTCGTCGGTTACATCGAACCAGATCATCGGCGATGTGAATCCTGACTTCAACATGGGCTTCAACTCGACGATCAACTTCAAGGGATTGTCGGTGACGGGCACACTGACGTGGGTCAAAGGCGGGAACATCTACAACATGACGCGCCAGTGGCCGTTCAACGAGCTTCGTGACCCGGTGTTCGACCAGAGCAAAAAGCCGGCGACGAGTTGCGCGGCGAACTGGCAGTCGACCGACCCGACCTGTCCGTACACCACGGGCAAGAAGCCGACCTCGTACTACAGCACGTTCTACGACGGCATCACGCCGAACGACTATTTCGTCGAGGACGGCTCGTTCCTGCGCCTTCGCGAGTTCGCCGTGAACTACACGCTGCCGACGCGGGTGCTCAACAGCCTTCGGATTCGTGGGTTCCACTCCGCGCGTATCGGCTTCGTGGGCCGCAACCTCTGGACGCACACCAAGTACAGCGGCTACGACCCTGACGTCACGGGTCCGAATGGCGATCCGTTCTCGTACCGGGTCGACTACTTCACGTATCCGGCCTACCGGACGATCACGGGTATGATCGAGCTCGGCTACTGATCACCAAGAATCCCCCTGGAGATGACATCAATGAACGCATTGAAGATCGCTCGCGGGCTTGGTGCACTGGCGGCCGTGGTGCTCGCCGGCTGCCACTCGCTCGACGTCCAGAACCCCAACGCGCCGTCCAGTAGCATTCTTACGGATCCGGGCGTGCTCTCCGCCGTCGCCGGCGGTACCATGCGCACGTGGTTCAACCAGTACAACAATCTGGAGATCGCCGGCGTGCTGGACGTGCAGGCACTGACGCTGGCGTCGTCCTGGAACAACGGCAACATCAACACCTACCAGCACATCGACATCTCGCCGGCGGATACGGTGACCTCGGGGGACAAGTGGACGCGGCCGAACGGCTGGTTCAATGACCTTGCGTCGCCGCAGCGCACGAGCATCGAAGACTGGTGGTACGGCTACTATGCCACGATCTCGGCGGCGAACGATGCGCTCCACGCGATCCGGGTCGACAAGGTGAC
>DATJIZ010000070.1:0-11794 GCA_035492735.1 Gemmatimonadaceae bacterium
AAAGGCAAACTCCCAAGACAACCCCGGCGCGAGCGCCTCGAGATTCCCGCCGACGTCTGGGAAAAATGCGAGGCATGCGGGCACACTGACATCCGCGAGAAGTTTGAGCGGAACATGAACGTGTGCCCGAATTGCGATTACCACCGGCGCATTCGGGCGAGCGATTACTGCGCGCTGCTGCTCGACGAAGGGTCCATCGAGGAGGTCGAGGTCGACCTGCGCTCGACCGACCCGCTCGGCTTTCCGGACTATCCGCAGCGGCTCAAGAAAGCGGTGGCCAATGCCGGCGACACCGACGCGCTCCTCGCGTGCACCGGCACGCTGGACTCGCTACCCGTCAACATCGGCGTCATGGACTTCGCGTTCATGGGCGGCTCCATGGGCTCGGTCGTCGGCGAAAAGATCGGCCGGCTCGGCCAGCGATCGCTCGAGCGCAAATACCCACTCATCGTCGTGTCGGCGTCGGGCGGCGCGCGGATGCAGGAAGGCGTGCTGTCGCTCATGCAGATGGCGAAGGTCTCGGCCGTGCTCGCGCAGCTCGCCGAGCGCCGGATCCCGTTCATCTCGATCCTCACCAACCCCACCACCGGCGGCGTGAGCGCCAGCTACGCGATGCTCGGCGACGCGATCCTCGCCGAGCCCGGTGCCGTCATCGGCTTCGCGGGGCCGCGCGTGATCAAGCAGACGCTCGGTCAGGATCTGCCCGAGGGATTTCAGACCTCGGAGTTCCTGCTGGAGCACGGAATGCTCGACTCGGTCATACATCGCCGGAATCTCAAGCGGACGGTGAGCCAGCTGCTGCGGCACATGTCGGGACGCCCGGCAGCGACGGGGTGGACTTCGCCCTGACCGTGACCAGTCGCGCAGGCTCTCTCGCCGGCTATCGCGACGCGCTCGATTATCTGTTCGCGCGAACGACCGGCGGTTTCAAGTTCGGGCTCGAGCGAACGCGCGCCCTGCTCGCGCACCTCGGGAATCCAGAACGCCGCTATCCGTCCCTGCACATCGCCGGTACGAACGGCAAAGGCAGCAGCGTCGCCACGATGACCGCGCTGCTCGCGGCAAAGGGACTCCGCGTGGCCACGTATACGTCGCCACACCTCGTCGATTTTCGCGAGCGGATGGTCGTCGCGGGCGTCCCGATCCCGGCGGAAGACGTGGTGGAGTTCATCTCGCGCCACACGCCGTTCGTGGAGGAGATCGGCGCGAGCTTCTTCGAGGCGACGACGGCCATGGCCTTCGACTACTTCGCGCGCGCTCGCGCCGACGTCGCCGTCATCGAGGCCGGGCTCGGCGGGCGGCTCGACTCCACGAACGTGCTGACGCCCGTCGCCGCCGGCGTGACGTCGATCGGCTTCGACCACACCGAATATCTCGGCACGACGCTCGAGGAGATCGCGTACGAGAAGGCCGGCATCTTCAAGCCGGGAGTTCCCGCGATCATCGGCGAGCCCGACCCGCACATAAGCTTGTTGCTCGCCGAGCACGGGCGGAGAGCGACCGCGGCAAGCGTCCGCATTGCACCGCAGGAGCTGCAACTCCATCGAGTCGCGGTGGACGGATTGGGCACGACTTGCGAGGTCAGCTGGCGCGGCGAGCACGCCCTGCTTCGTACGCCGCTCGCCGGCCGGCATCAGGCCGCGAACCTGGCGTTCGCGCTCGTCATGCTCGACGCCGCCGGCCCACCGTTCGCCGTCAGGCTTGAGCACGCGCAACGTTACCTGGCCGACGTGCGCATCCCGGGCCGATTCGAGCGACTCGATCGGTTCATCTTCGATGTCGCGCACAACCCGGCGGGCGCCGACGTGCTCGCGCAAACGATCCGCTCGGTGGAACCTCCGAAGCCGATCACCGTCGTGCTCTGCGTGCTGCGCGACAAGGACTGGCGCGAGATGATTCGTACGCTCGCCACCGTCGCGGCGCGATTCATCCTCACGATGGCGCCGACGGCTCCGGCGAGCCGGGCGTGGGATCTCGACGAGGTGCTCGAGTTCACGAGGACCGCCGGCGTCGATGCCGAGGCGGTCGCCGACTTCGACGAGGCGCTCACGCGCGCGCAGGCGAGCGACGGTACGGTACTCATCACCGGCTCGTTCCACACGGTTGGCGATGCGATGACGCTGTTGCAGGTCGCGCCGCTGGCCCGATAGCTTTATTGGATGGCCCAGGCCGCCTTACCGGGATTTCGCGACTTCTATCCAGAACAACTTGCCGAGCGTGCCCACATCATGGGCGTGTGGCGCGAAGTCGCGCGCCGGTTCGCGTTCGTCGAGTATGACGGGCCCCCCCTCGAGCCGCTCGAGCTGTACACGAAGAAGAGCGGCGACGAGATCGTCGGACAGCTCTACAGCTTCACGGACAAGGGAGGCCGCGAGGTCTCACTTCGGCCGGAGATGACGCCAACCCTGGCCCGGATGGCGGCCGCGAAAGCGAATGCTCTGCGCAAGCCGATTCGCTGGTACTCGCTGCCGCAGCTCTTTCGATACGAGCGCCAGCAGCGCGGGCGGTTGCGTGAGCACTTCCAGTTGAACGTCGACATCATCGGCGAACCGGACGTGACGGCGGACGCCGAGCTCCTCGCCGTTGCCATCGAGATCATGCGCGGGTGCGCGTTGTCGTCGAGCGACGTTCGGGCACGCGTCTCCGATCGCCGGCTCCTCCGCGCAATCCTGACGAGCCTCGCCGTGGAGGAGGAGAACAGCGCCGCGGTCTTCGCCGTCGTCGACAAGCTCGAGCGCCAGCCGCGCGACGTGTCGCGTGCCAAGCTGGCGGCGCTCGGACTGCGCGACGATGCCATCGATACGCTGTTCGAGATGCTCGGCGGCGTGACGCTCGACGAGATCGAACGACGCTTCGCCGCGTCTGGAGAGATCTGCACGATCGTTTCCGAGCTGCGCCGGTACTTCGGGTATCTCGAGGGACTCGGCGTGCTCGAATGGGTCACGCTCGACCTGACCATCGTGCGCGGGCTCGCGTACTATACGGGAATCGTCTTCGAGCTCTTCGACGCGACCGGCGAGCTGCGCGCCATCTGCGGCGGTGGGCGTTATGACACGCTGCTCAAGTCTCTCGGTGGCGTGGACCTGCCGGCACTCGGCTTCGGCATGGGCGACGTGGTGCTGGGCGAGCTGCTGCGCGATCGCGGCCTGCTGCCGGGGCCCGCGGCGGGTCCGCAAGTATGGGTCGCCGCCGAGTCGGCGGATCAAGGCAGCGACGTGCGCCGCGCCGCCACTGCGCTCCGCCGCGTCGGCGTGAGCGTGGAGTACGCGCTGCGCGACCAGCCATTGATGAAGCAAGTGAAGGCGGCGAAGTCGGCCGGCGCCGAGTGGGTGCTCACGCTGCACCCGACGGGGGCGGCGGCGCCGGAACGCCACACGTGGAACTCGGCGCCGCCGCCCGAGTGGAATCGATTGCTCGCCGACATTGGCCTCTAGCACTTCCCGGACATCGAAATGGCTGACGACAAGAAGCTCACGACACGCGCGGCTGACTTCAGCGCGTGGTACAACGAGGCGGTCCTGCGTGCCGAGCTGGCCGACTACTCGCCTGTCCGCGGCTGCATGGTCATTCGCCCCAACGGCTACGGCATCTGGGAGCGGATGCAGCGTGCGCTCGACGACATGTTCAAGGCGACCGGACATCAGAACGCCTACTTCCCGCTGTTCATCCCGGAGAGCTTCCTGCGTCGCGAGGCCGAGCACGTCGAAGGGTTCGCGCCCGAGACGGCGGTCGTCACCCACGGCGGCGGCAAGAAGCTCGAGGAGCCGCTGATCGTCCGGCCCACGTCGGAGACGATCATCTACGCGATGTTCGCCAAGTGGGTGCAGAGCTACCGCGACCTGCCGCTGCTCATCAACCAGTGGGCGAACGTCGTGCGCTGGGAGATGCGCACCCGGCTCTTCCTGCGCACCCTCGAGTTCCTGTGGCAGGAAGGCCACACGGCGCACGCTACGCACGACGAGGCCGAGGAAGAAGCGCGCCGCATGCTCGGCGTGTACAGCGACTTCATGGAAGGCTGGATGGCGATGCCCGTCATCACCGGCCAGAAAACCGATGCCGAACGCTTCGCCGGTGCGCTTCGCACGTACGCGTGCGAGGCGATGATGCAGGACAACAAGGCACTGCAGGCCGGCACGTCGCACAACCTCGGCCAGAACTTCGCCAAGGTGTTCGACCTCAAGTTCCAGGCGGAGCATGGCGGTCAGGAGTTCGCCTGGAACACCAGCTGGGGAGTCTCCACGCGACTGGTCGGCGGGCTGGTGATGACGCACGGCGACGACAACGGCCTGCGCATCCCGCCGCTGCTCGCGCCGATCGAGCTCGTGATCGTGCCGATCTACAAGAGCGACGACGAGCGCGCCCGCATGCTCGAAGCGGCCGACCGCGTGCTGCAGAAGCTGCTCGACTGGGAGCGTCGCGATCCCGGGCGCCTGCGCGTGCGCATCGACGATCGCGAAGGGATCAAGCCCGGCGCCAAGTACTACGAGTGGGAGCTGCGCGGCGTGCCGCTGCGTATGGAGCTCGGACCGCGTGATCTCGAGAAGAATCAGGCCGTGCTGGTACGGCGCGATACGCGCGAGAAGCGACCCGTGTCGCTCGAGTCGATCGGCGAGGACGTTGCCGAGCTGCTCATGCGCATCCAGGAAGACATGCTCATCGCGGCCCGCGAGCGGCGCGAGCACAACAGCATTCGCTACAAGATCAGCTACGATGACTTCAAGGAGCTGATGGACGGAAAAGGCGGCTTCGTGTACGCAGGTTGGTGCGGCAGTCCCGGGTGCGAGGCCGAGATCAAGGAGGAGACCAAGGCGACGATCCGCGTGCTGCCGGACGAAGAGTTTCGATCGGCCGAAGCACCGGCGACGTGCCTCAAATGTGGTCGCCCGGCGACAGCCGAGGCGGTATGGGCCAAGGCGTACTGACGAGCGGGTTCTCGCGCATCGACGACGCGCTGTACTGCGAGGGTGTATCGCTCGAGCAGATCGCGCGCGCCGTCGGCACGCCGGTGTACGTGTACAGCGCCACGACGATCCGCGACCGCTATCGGCGGCTCGATCGCATGCTGGCGCCGGTCCCGCATCGGCTGCACTACACGCTCAAGGCCAACGCGAGCCGCGGCATTCTCGCGTTGCTGCGCGAGCTGGGCGCCGGCGCCGACGTCGTCTCGGGCGGAGAGTTGCGCCGCGCGGTGCAGGCCGGATTCGCGCCGTCGGACATCGTCTTTGGCGGCGTCGGAAAGACCGAGGCGGAGCTGGCCGAAGCGCTCGACGCCGACATTCTCATGATCAACGCCGAGAGCGAAGCCGAGATTCGCATGCTCGACCGCCTCGCGCGCGAACGCGAGATGACGGCGCGCGTCTCGATCCGCGTCAATCCGGAGATCACGCTCGACGCGCCGCACGACTACATCAAGACCGGCGGTCGCGGCCACAAGTTCGGCATCCCGTACGACGACGTCGTCCACGTCGCGGAGATCGCGGCGCAACTGCCGAACGTTCGGCTCGTGGGCCTCGACATGCACCTCGGCTCTCAGCTCTCGCGCATCGATCCGTATCGCGAAGGAACCGAGCGCCTCGCGTCGATCTACGCCGAGGTGAGCAAGCGCGGCATCGAGACGATCGAGTACCTGGACATCGGCGGCGGCCTCGGCGTGCGCTACGATACGGAGCAGCCGCCCGACCTGCAGCGCTTTGCGTCGCTCGTTCTGCCGACGGTGGCCGACACGGGACTCAAGCTGCTGATGGAGCCCGGCCGATACGTCGTCGGCAACGCCGGCGTGCTCATTGGCCGCGTCCTCTATCGCAAGCGAAGCGGCGGCAAGGACTACGTGATCACCGACACCGGCATGACGGAGTTGCTGCGGCCATCGCATTATGGCGCATACCATCGGATCCAGGCGACGCAACGCCGTGCCGAAACGCGAGTGGTCGACGTGGTGGGCCCGGTGTGCGAGAGCGGCGACTTTCTGGCGCGCGACCGCGAGCTCGACGACGTCGCGATCGGCGACTACCTCGTGGTGTCCGACGTCGGCGCCTACGGGTACGCCATGGCGTCGAACTACAACAGCCGGCTGCGGCCGGCCGAAGTTTTGGTGGACGGCGAGCGATGGGCGGTGATCACGGCGCGTGAGACGTACGAGGACCTGACGCGGCTCGAGGTCATGCAGCCCGAGTGGCGGACGGCAACCGAGTTGGATGGCGACGCGGGGGAGGGAGGCGGCTGATGCGAGTGGGTGTGATCACAGATACGCACGATCGGCTGCCGGCGATCGCCGAGCTCGTGCGACAGATGCAGGCCGGTGGAGTCGGCATGGTGCTGCACGCGGGCGACTACTGCTCGCCGTTCGCACTCAAGCCGTTCGAGGATGCTCACGTTTCGCTCGCCGGCGTCTTCGGACACAACGATGGCGACCAGCAAGGGTTGGTCTCGCGCGCCCAGGCGGCGTTCGGCACGGAGCTGTTCGAGTCGCCCCACAGTTTCGAGATCGGCGGCCGGCGAATCCTGCTCGTGCACGATCTGGGCGACGTACAGGCCCGCTCGATCGCCGGCCACGAGATCGTGATCCACGGTCACACGCATCAGCAGGAGATGAAGACGCGCGGCGACACGCTCATCATGAACCCGGGCGAGGCCTGCGGCTGGATCTTCGGCACGCCGTGCGCGGCCGTGCTCGACCTCGACTCGCGTGAGGTCGAATTCCTCACTCTCAGTGGTCCCGAATGGAAATTCTAGCGCACGCGCATTCCCGGATTCTCATCATCGACTACGGATCGCAGTTCACGCAGCTCATCGCGCGGCGGGTGCGCGAGGCACGCGTGTACTCCGAGATTCATCCGCCGACGCGCGACTTGGCGTGGATTCGCGACTGGAACCCCACGGGCATCATCCTGAGCGGCGGACCGAGCTCCGTGTACGACGAGGGTGCGCCGACGCTCGACCCGGCGGTGCTCGATCTCGCGCCGGTGCTCGCGATCTGCTACGGCATGCAGGTGATCGCGCAAGTCACCGGCGGCGCCGTGATCGGCGCCGGCCGGCGCGAGTACGGCCGCTCGGAGCTCGTCGTCGAGGAGCCGTGCGGCCTGTTCGAGGGATTCAGCGTGCACGAATCGATGGCGGTCTGGATGAGCCACGGCGACCACGTCGACGCGCCGCCGCCGGGGTACGTCGTCACGGCGTCGAGCAGCAGCGTCCCGATCGCCGCGATGCGACATCGCGAGCGGCCGATCCACTGCGTGCAATTCCATCCCGAAGTCGCGCACACACCGCGCGGCGGCGAGCTGATTGCGAACTTCCTGTTCCGCATCTGCCACGCCGAGCCGAGTTGGACGCCGGGTGCGTTCGTCGAGAGCGAGATCCAGAAGATCCGCGAGCGCGTCGGCTCGGCGCGCGTGATCTGCGGACTGTCGGGTGGCGTCGATTCGTCGGTCGCGGCGGCACTCGTGCACCGGGCGATCGGCGATCAGCTCACCTGTGTGTTCGTCGACACGGGATTGCTGCGGCTGCACGAGCGCGAGCAGGTCGAGCGGACGTTCACCGCCAGGCCCGGCATGAAGCTCGTGACCGTCGACGCGTCGGCGCGATTCCTCGACGCACTCGCCGGCGTGGAAGATCCGGAGCACAAGCGCCGGATCATCGGCCATACCTTCATCGACGTGTTCGAGGAAGCCACGAGCGGCGTCGGCAAGGACGCCGAGTACCTCGTGCAGGGCACGTTGTATCCCGACGTGATCGAGTCGTCCTCGCCGCGCGGCGGCCCGTCGGTGACGATCAAGACGCACCACAACGTGGGCGGCCTCAAGCCGGACATGAAGTTCAAGCTCATCGAGCCGTTGCGCGAGCTGTTCAAGGACGAAGTGCGCAACGTCGGCCGAGAGCTGGGGCTTCCCGAGGAGATGGTCGGGCGCCACCCGTTCCCCGGGCCGGGACTCGGCATCCGCGTGCTCGGCCCCGTGGGCGTGGAAGCGCTCGACGTGCTGCGCCGCGCCGACGCGATCTATCTGGAAGAGATTCGCGAAGCGAATCTCTACAACGAGATCTGGCAGGCCTTCGCCGTGCTGCTGCCGGTGCGGAGCGTGGGCGTGATGGGCGACTACCGCACGTACGAGAACGTGGTAGCGCTGCGCGCCGTGACGAGCACGGACGGCATGACCGCGGACTGGTACCCGTTCCCACCCGACCTGCTCGCGCGAATCTCGAACCGAATCATCAACGAAGTGCGGGGCGTGAATCGCGTCGTCTACGACGTGAGCTCGAAACCGCCGGCGACTATCGAGTGGGAATGACGTCCGAAACCTTGGCGCCGTTCTTGTCCGCGAGCAGCTTGGTCGTGAATCGCTGAGCCTCGGAAATCCGCTCGACTTCGATGGCGATGGCATCCACCGCCTGCTCGATTCGGGCGAGGCGCTCGTCGGACTGATCGACCTTGGGCAGCTGGCCGCGGCGATCCAGCCACTTGGCAACGAGCCGTCCGATCGTCACCACCGTGACCGCGAAGGCCCCGAATGAAAAGATGACGATCAGATCCGGATCGACTGGCCCCATGTGGTCCGCTCCGCCCCAAGACCGTGACGAGTGCTCCGGGGATCCCTACGCGCCCGTGCCGTTGGCGGTTTCTAGACGCCCTTCTCCTCGAGCAGCGCCAGAAACTGCTTCGGCTCGCTGATCTCCATGAGTCGCCCGGGCACGTCGGGCTCCTTGCTGAACTGCGCGATCTTCCCGAGGACGGGCAGATACTGGTTGGAGACCTCGAGCGGCGGCGCGACGATCAGGAAGAAGAAGTTGACCGGCTTCTCGTCGATCGCCTTGAAGTCCACGCCGCCCTTCTTGCGGCCGAACGCGACGCGAAGCTTGTTCACGACGAGTGAGCGGCAGTGGGGAATGGCGATGCCGCGCCCGATCCCCGTCGAACCGAGATTCTCGCGGCGCTTCAACATTTTGAACAACATCCCTTCGGACTTGTCATCCAATTTGAGCAGCCCGATCAGCTCCTTCAGCACGTCGTCTTTCGTGGTGCCGTCGAGGTCGAGCTTGATTGCGTCTTCACTGAAGAACTCGCGGAGTTCCATCCGTCGTCCGTCGAAAAAGGCCTTGGAGCGTCGTGAACCTGCGAAGTTATTGGGCCCGGGAACGGGTGTCAAATGCTGACATTGCTTGGACTTCCGCGTTCTCTTAACTTGAAGGGATGAAACGCTTTCCGTTTCCGCTCGACGCCGCCGTGCCGCTGTACCTGGCGCCCATGGCCGGCGTGTCGGAGTCGCCCTTCCGGCGACTCTGCCGCCGCTTTGGCGCCGACGTGGTGGTAACGGAGTTCCTTTCGGCCGAAGGCATTCGCCGCGAGAACCCGGCGACGATCGACAAGCTGCGCTTCGGCCCGGACGAGCGCCCGATCGGCGTGCAGGTCTTCGGCGCCGACGCGGCCGCGATGGGCGAAGCCGCGGCCGTCGTCACCGACGTGTTCGCGCCCGAGTTCATCGACATCAACTTCGGTTGCCCCGTCAAGAAGGTGGTGAAGCGGAACGGCGGCTCCGGCTGCCTCAAGGATCTCAACCTCGTCGAGGACGTCATCCGTGCGGTCTCGCGAAGCACGTCGCTGCCGGTGACGTGCAAGATCCGCAGCGGCTGGAACGAGGAGATGCGCGACCCGGTGGCGATCGCTCTACGCTGCCAGGACGCCGGCGCGCGCGTGCTCACACTCCACCCGCGCACGCGAACGCAGATGTACTCGGGCAACGCGCGCTGGGACGAGATCGCCGCCGTCGTCGATGCGCTGGAGATTCCCGTCCTCGGCAACGGCGACATCAAGTCCGCGGAGGACGCGTACCGGATGTGGCGCGACACGGGTTGCGCCGGCGTGATGATCGCCCGCGGCTCGTTCGGACAACCGTGGATCTTCGATCAGGCGCGCGACTTGTTCGAGGGTCGTGCGATGCGCGCGGCTCCGCCGGTCGAGGAACGATTCGCCATCGCGCTCGACCACGCGCGCATGGCCGCCGACTACGAGCCCGATCGTCGCGGCGCGGCGATCGAGTTCCGCAAGCACCTCGGCTGGTACGTAAAGGGGTTGCCGGGATCGGCCGACCTTCGCAAAAAGCTCCACGCCGTGACCTCGCTCGACGAAGTCGCCGGCATCTTCGATGAGTATTTGCGCACACCGCACCACGACGCCGTCGCCGCGTTGAGCGAAGATCAGGAGCTCGAGCAGTCGGCCGCATGAGACGCGAGCGCGTCCGCGAACTGCTCGACCAAGTTGCCAGCGGATCGCTCGACGTCACGCGGGCGCTCGCGGCGTTGTCGTTCGAGCCCGCCGAATCGCTTGGCTTCGCGACGATCGATCATCATCGCGCGCTGCGGAACGGGTATCCCGAAGTCGTGTACGGTGCGGGGAAGACGCCCGAGCAGATTTGCGCGATCGCGTCGCACATCGCGGAGCATGGCGACGGCGTGCTCGTGACGAGACTGCCCGCCGGCGCCGCCGAGCGACTGGCGGTGGCACTGCCGTCGATCGAGATCAACGACGTCGCGCGCACGGCGTTCCTGGCTGGGGCGGACCGGTCACCACGCGGCCTGGGAACCGTGGCGGTCGTCACGGCCGGCACGAGCGATCTCCCCGTTGCGGAAGAAGCCGCGGTGACGCTCGGCGCACTCGGTGACTGCGTATCGCGCATCAGCGACGTCGGCGTGGCCGGCATTCACCGTGTGCTCGGCAAGCGCGACGAGCTACTCTCCGCGTCCGTCGTCATCGTCGTGGCCGGTATGGACGGCGCGCTGCCATCGGTGATCGGCGGCTTGGTACGCGCGCCGGTCATCGCTGTCCCGACGAGCGTCGGGTACGGTGCGTCGTTCGGCGGACTCGCCGCGCTCTTGACCATGCTCAACAGCTGCGCGGCGGGCGTGACCGTGGTGAACATCGACAACGGCTTCGGCGCGGCCGTGGCTGCCTCGCGGATCACGCACCGGGACGCCTGAACGGCCGCTCCTGGCGCAGAAGCCGCTCGAGGTCGTAGTCGGTAAGGCACTGTCGAGCAGTAGTTTAGGTAGCCCGACAGTAGCGTCGGCCATCGGCGAAGCGCATTGATTCCGCAGGCCGATGCGACTAGATTTGACGCTACGGGGGCGACTGGCTTCGACGGGGTAAGTGAAGCCGTGGCTGCGTGCCCAGGTCGTCGAGATCCTGGTAAAACACTCGGCAAAAAACCAACTGCGAACAACAACTTCGCCCTTGCCGCCTAACTTTTAGTTAGGCCCGCAAGTGCCTAGAGGGAAGCCCGCCCGGGGCGGCTCTTTAGGTATCGGAAATCCGGGATTGCTGGCACGACCGCCTCCGGCGGGCCGGTGAAAAGAAGGAGGCTCATCCACGAGTGGGTCGTTCGCCAACCAGCGCGTGGAGACATTGAACGGCGGACTACGCACGTAGGAGCTGTGGTCGATCTATTCTCGGACCCGGGTTCAATTCCCGGCGCCTCCATGACAAAGCAGTCCAGTACGATCCAGCGGCGTCCAGACATGGGCGCCGTTGTTCGTTCTTGGTAGGAAGGAAGTGTTGCAGAGACATGGCTCGAGAATCAACGACTGACCGGGTCGGGCATGCACTCCAACACGTCGGAGCGGGCGCTCGCTGGGGGCCTGCTTCTCGTCCCCGGGCCGCTGCCGATCGCGGTGACTACGCCCGCCATGGTCGCCGCCCCCCGTGGCCAGCTTCAACGTATAGGTTGACTATGGTGAACTAAACCTATACGTTGAATATGCCACATTCAACGTATAGATTGACACCAGATCAACCCATGTTCATCGTCAC
>DATJIZ010000071.1:0-4541 GCA_035492735.1 Gemmatimonadaceae bacterium
ATCACGATCATCGATCCAAGCGCGATCGGGAGCGCAAAGCCTTTGCGCGTCGAGAGTCGCATGGGTCGGCTCCTGGTCAAGAGATCAACTGCGGTTGCGAACGGCGATGTCCATTCGCACCGAATCGGTGTACACGCCCCGCTTGAGACCGGTGACGTTCAAGTATCCGCGCGTCTGTCCGCGCAGCACGATGTTGATGCGCGCGACCTGTGCCGGGAGTGCCGTCGCGGTGTTGGTCGAATCGAAGTAGGTGATCCGAATGCCACTCATGTCCGGCGTAGACGCCGCCGTATACGGCAGGAACGGACCGGCGATCGGCAGGATCGTTCCGCCCGTGTTGCAGCTCGGGCAGGTGTAGCCGAGGTACCAGAGGTTGTCGCCCGTGGATTGGTAGAGGCTGTAGTGCGCGGGACGAACGAACCGCACGGCGGCGCCGGCCCGGATCGTCCCCGAGGCGGCCACGCTGAGCGTGATGGTGTAGCTGTACTTCGTGGCATCCGCCGCCTGCGTGTAGGGCGCGAGGCAGCCGCCGAGCGTCGAGTCTACGGCGGCCACACGGTAGAATCGCCACTGGTCGTCGAGCGACGTCGTGGTGCTGCCCCCGTCGTCGAAGATGTAGACGCTGTCGCCCACCATGGGTGTCTGAATCCACGTCGTGAGTGTGCTGCCGTTGGCGAGCGACAGCGGCGGCAGGGTGAGCGTCTGGGTGGGCGCGCTGCACGCGATCGAGCTGCCGATCGTGTACCAGAAGTCGATCGAGGAGTCGGTCATCGCGGTGATGTCGGATCCGACGCTCGACATTCCGCGCAGGTCGTTGCTGACCACCGCTTCGGCCTGGCGGAGCTGGCTGCGCAGGTCGCCGAGATCGGCGGTCCCCTGGTAGAAGCGCTGCTGCTTGGCGAGGAGTCCCATCAGCGAGCCGCCAATGATGGTGAGCAGCACCATCACGATCAGCATTTCCACCAGCGTAAAGCCGCGGCGAAGCCGCGCCGTCGCTGGGGCGCGAAGTGCTTTCCGAGCGATCATGTGCATGGCACCACTCCGGTCATGCCAAGCTTCTTGGTGACGCCGGGACGCGGCACGTAGGTGACTGTTTCGGTCACCGCCGAAATGCGAGCCGACATCGCGTTCACGGACCACTTTTCCGCCATGCCGCTTGTCGTCGCCGTGCCGGTGGTGATGCTCGAGCAGGTCCTGCTCCGCATTTTTTCCATGCGCGACTGTGCCACCATGGCGGCGATTGCCGCCTGATTGCCGGAGCGCATCTGCCGGATCACGCCCATCGAGCCGCTGGCGAGCGCCAGCAGCCCGACCGACAGGATCACCATCGCAACGACGACCTCGGCCAGGGTGAAGCCGTCGCGCCGCGCGCGCGCGGCTACTGGCCGCAGCGGCGCGCGATCAGACCGAGACGAGAAACGCATAGGGAGTCCTTGCTCGAGTTGCGGGTCAGCACGTACGTGCGCGCGGAACTGAGAATGGCCATGCCGCGCGAATCGAAAGGGATCGCGTCATCGGCGCCGATGCCCGCCTTGGAGACAGTGACGCCGCGCGCCGACTGCAGCGGCACGTTGAGGGCGATGGTGGAATCCGTTCCATCGGACTTGATCGTCGTGACCCAGATCGTGTTGTTCTTGACCTTGAAGGTCGACGTGCGCGCCCGGCGGATCGCCGTGGCACGCGCCGTGACCAGATAGGCGCCGATCTGCTGCTTCGCCGAGCGAAGGGACATGCGATCGCGCATCGCGGCGAATCGCGGCATCGCCATCTTCATCACGAGACCCGCGATGATCATGACGACGAGCATCTCGACGATCGAAAAGCCCCGGCGCACGCGGGAACGGCGGTGAGTGCGACGGACGGCGCTCGACATGCATGAACTGGCAGGCGGGTCGGCGCGCAAAAAGGCCCGCGGGATTGCTGTGCGCATATGAATCACTCAGCTACGACCGGGGATCGCTGGATCGGCGATGTACCGATCGAAGGAAGGACGGGAACGGAGCGGCGTTGGTAACCCGAAACACACGATTTTCGCAGACGACACGCATTCGGCGCCGACAGTGTAAATCAATTTGCCAGTTGCAGTTGTCGTCACGAGGTTTCCACCTACCCTGGCACGCCACGCATCTCGGCGGCTGTGTTGCGAGACACAGTCGAGCGGCGATGCCGCGGGGGTTGCCGGCAGCGCTATCTCTCACAAACACGGACGGGCCAAGCGCCGGCGGTGCCGGCGATGGAGGATGACTCGCAATGCGGATTCGCAGGCTTGGGGTGGTCGGCGCGGGGACGATGGGCAGCGGCATCGCCGCGCTGGCCGTTTCAGCCGGGATTCCGGTCACGCTGCTCGACGTCCCCGGTACCGGCGGCGATCCGAACGCGCCCGCTCGCGCGGGCGTCGATCGGGCGCGAAAAGCCAAGCCGGCAGCGTTGATGGATCCCGATCGTGCGGCGTTGATCGAGATCGGCAACACGGACCATGATCTCGAGCGCCTGGCGTCGTGCGACCTGGTGATCGAGGCAATCATCGAACAGGTCGAGCCCAAGCGCGCACTCTACGAGCGCCTGCAGGCCGTGCTGCCGCCGTCGACGATCGTCGCGTCGAACACGTCGGGCATCCCGATCCACGATCTCGTGCAGGGACGCGATGCGGGGTTCCGCGGGCGGTTCCTCGGGATGCACTTCTTCAATCCGCCGCGATATCTGCACCTGCTCGAGATCATCCCGACGACAGAGACGGCGCACGACACCTTGTCTGCCGTGCGCTGGTTCAGCGATCGGATCCTCGGCAAAGGGATCGTCGTGGCCAAGGATGTTCCGGGCTTCGTCGCCAACCGGCTCGGCGTGTTCGGCATGGTGCTCGCCATACGGCAGATGGAGAAACACGGACTCACCATCGACGAAACGGATCTGCTCACGGGCGTACTCACCGGGCGGTCCAAGTCGGCCACATTTCGAACGGCGGACCTGTCGGGCATCGACGTGATTGCACACGTCACGTCGGGCCTGAGCGAGACGACCGGTGAGGACTTCACACTCTCGCCGTGGGTGATGGAGCTCGTGCGAGCCGGGCGCGTCGGCGAGAAGAGCGGCGCCGGATTCTACACGCGCGTCGGGCGGGAGATCAAAACACTCGATTGGCGCACCGGCCAGTACCAGCCGCAGTCGAAGCCGTCGACCCCCGAGCTCGCGCGGCTCGCCAAACTGCCGCTCGGCGACCGCTTCGCCGCGTTTCGCGACTGGTCCGACCGTGAGGGCGCATTCGTGCGAGAGTACGTATTGCGATTCTCTCATTACGTGCTGTCGACCACACCGTCGATCAGCTACGATTTGCCCGCGGTCGACCACGCCATGACATGGGGCTACGCCTGGGAGGTTGGGCCGTTCGAGCAAATGGACCTGCTCGGCGTGGAGTACCTGCGCCGCGGCTTCGCCGACCTCGGGCTCGACGAGCCCGGGCTGCTGCGAGAGGCGACCGACGGGTTCTACTCGAGCGACGGGACGCAGGTGCTGTCGCTCAGCGGCGGCTACGAGCTGCTGCCGCGCGAGCCGGGAGCGATCCGCCTTGCCGAGCTGCATTTGCCGTCCAACCGCCCGCTGCGCGTGCTCGACGATTCGCCGGACGCCTCGCTGCTCGACGTGGGCAACGGCGTGGCGGTCATCGAGTTCCACAGCAAGATGAACACGCTCGGTGAAGGCGTGCTCACGATGCTGAATCGGTCGCTGGATCGGGTGGCGCGCGATGGTCTCACGGGCCTCGTGATCGGCAACGAGGATCCGCGCACCTTCACCGCGGGGGCCGATCTCTCGATGATCCTCTCGCTGATCGCCGGCGGCGACTGGAAGCGGCTCGACGGAGCCGTGCGCGCCTTCCAGGAGATCTCGCTCCGCATACGGCAGTCGCCGTTCCCCGTCGTCGCGGCGCCGTTCGGCCTCACCTTGGGCGGCGGTTGCGAGTTCTCGCTCTACGCCGATGCGATTCAGGCGAACGCCGAGCTGTACATGGGACTGGTCGAAGTCGGTGTCGGCCTCATTCCAGCCGGCGGCGGGACGACGGAGATGGTGTTCCGATTCACTTCCGAGCTGATGCCGTACGAAGAGGCCGATCTGTTCGAGGCGGTCAAGCGAGCGTTTCAGCTGATCGCCATGGCGAAGACGAGCACGAGCGCGCTCGACGCCCGGAAGCTGGGCTTTCTGCGCGACCGCGACCGCATCACCATGAACCGCGACCGCCTGGTGGCCGACGCGGCCGCTCGGGTCGTGGAGCTTGCGGCCGACTACGTGCCGCCGCTGCCGCGCACGATCACGGCGCTTGGCCGCGAGGCGCTCGGCAATCTGCACTATGCGGCGTGGGCGATGCGCGAGGCGGGCCAGATCAGTGAGCACGACGTGAAGATCGCCCGCGAGCTGGCGTACGTGATGGCCGGCGGCGACGGGCCGCGGCGGCAGGTCACCGAAGGCGATCTTCTGGATCTCGAGCGCGAGGCGTTCCTCCGGCTGCTCGGCACACCGGAAACGCAGCAGCGGATGAAGTACACTCTGGA
>DATJIZ010000072.1:0-5069 GCA_035492735.1 Gemmatimonadaceae bacterium
GGCACCCGTCGTGGAGTCGGCGCCCTGGAAACCGCGGACGCGCGCGACTGCCATCACGGAGCCGAGGTAGGGGTCTTCGCCCGAGCCTTCAATGATGCGCCCCCATCGCGGATCGCGCGCGATGTCCACCATTGGCGCGAACGTCCAGTGGAGTCCATTCGCGGCGCCCTCAGCCGCCGCAACACGCGCGGCGCGTTCCACTGCAGCCGGATCCCAGCTCGCCGCCTCAGCGAGCGGCGTCGGGAAGATCGTCCGGAACCCGTGGATCACGTCGTAGGCGAAGAGGAGCGGGATCTTCGCGCGCGACTCTTCCATGGCCACGCGTTGCAGATTCCGCGTCACCTCGGCGCCGGAGGTTCCGAGGAACGACCCGATGCGTCCGGCGCGGATGTCGGCCGTACTGGCTTCGGGAAGCTGCGGCCCCGTGATGGCGGCGCTGAGCACGTTCTGCGTGAGCTGGCCGAGCTTCTCTTCCAGCGTTAGGCCGGCCAGCACGGAGTCGACGAAGCGCTCCATGCGCGTGTCGGCCGGCGTCAAGGGCGGGCGGAGGGCGACGTTCGCTGGCGTGCTGCCGAGATCGGGGGCTCCGGTTCCGGCGCGTGTGCAGGCCGCGGCCAACAGTCCGAGCGCTGCGGCGCTGGCGAGAATTCTCGTGGGGGTCACGCCGTCAAGTTGCAGCGCCGCCGCCGAGCTGACTAGATGGAGCTCATCCAGCCATACTTCGCGCGGCATGCCCGCGCGGTAGTCAGGTCGTCAACTCACGCTCACGTCACAGGAACCGCTGCATCTCCATGCCCGCTTTCCTCTCGTCCGTCGTCCTGCGCACTACGCTTCTCCTCATCTGCTCGAACGTCTTCATGACGTTCGCCTGGTACGCCCATCTCAGAAACCTGAGCGGCCGCCCGTGGTACGTGGCTGCGATCGTGAGCTGGGGGATCGCGCTGTTCGAGTATCTGCTGCAGGTGCCGGCGAACCGGATCGGCTACACGCAGATGAGCCTCGCGCAGCTCAAGATCCTGCAGGAGGTGATCACGTTAGGCGTCTTCGTGCCGTTTGCCGTGCTCTACATGCGGCAGCCGCTCAAGTGGGACTACCTGTGGGCAGGACTCTGCATCATCGGCGCGGTCTATTTCATGTTCAGATCAGGGGGTGCAGGGCACTAAGAGCTGGCGCCGTTATGGGGTGGTAATCGCTCCCATTCGTACGAGCTCGAAGTCTGATGCTGATAGCCTGCCCATCGTCGCGAGATTGTCATCGCTCCACCGCGAATCCGGCGCGCCGCTGATATAGAAGCCGCTCCCGTTGTCGGCCAGCAACATCCCGTACTTCTTGAGCGCGGTCAGAATCGCCTGCACCTCCGGCGGATACGTCGAGATGTCCACGCTCGCTTTGAGCCGCACGCGCGCGCCCATCGGCATGTAGCTCGTGCTCGTCTGCGAGCTCGCCCAGTGACGCGCCGGTGCGAGATACGCCTTGCGCGTTGTCGGGCACGTGAACCGCAACGCGTGGGTGATCGCGCCCTTCGTGACCGCCTCGTCATACCGGACGAGGCCGGGGAAGATCGGCAGGCCGGCCGCATCGGCTGATGTCCACCCCGCGGGGCGCAGCGTGTTCGAGCTCAGGTCCCAGGTCGCGCCCGAGCCCGCGTGCCAGCTGGTACCGCCGTTCAGCGGATGCGCATCGAACAACTCGTACAGCCGCCACGCCGTCGTGTCCACCACGATCACGTGGCGGTCTCCCGTCGCGCTAGGCCCGCCCTCGATCGGGGCGTTCGCGGGAATGGGGTAGGGGCCCGGATCGCTCTCATCAGCGTAGTCGAACGAAACCGCCACTTTGGCCTGCGCTCCGCTCACGAGAATGTACGGGATGCCGTTTGGCGCGCCGTCCCAGACCGTGCCAAAGTCTGGATGCACGCGCTTCGTCGCGCCGCCACAACTGTTGATCAGCGTCGTGGAGTTGGGATCGACCGGCTCGGCCGAGATGTCCGTGTTCCACGCGTTGTCGGCGGGAAAGACGGTTCGCGCGCCAGTGGAGCCTCCGCCACTTGTGCCACCCCCGCCCCCACCTCCACCGCCTTTCTTGGCGTCGGCCGTGATGTCCGGTCCGAGGGTCGAGTCGCCTGCGCAGGCGATGCCTAACGCTAAGAGACCTCCCATCGCTGCGATGAAGGCTTCGCGACGCATCGGGCTACTCCGTTCCAGAGGTGGCTCGGTCCGCCCACGATAACAACGACCCGCGGTGGCGCGGTGGGGCGCGCCGCACTCACGCTACGCGGCAGGCGTTGCGTCCGGCCGGTGCATCAGATCACGCGAGCCGGAGCCGTCCGGAACTGGGACGTCCTGTCCCGCTCCGCGACGATGCCGTCGCCTTGCCGCGACTCGCCGCCCGAGCGCAACGCATTGCGGAGGTTGCAGTTGCTGGAATTGTGACGCGTGGCACCACCCGTGCCTTCCGGCTGTTCATGCTCAACGACTTTCGCTTCGCGCTCCGTACGCTGCGCCGACGCCCGACGTTCACCGCGGCCGTGGTCCTCACGCTCGCGCTCGGCATTGGTACGAGCAGCGCCGTGTTCAGCATTCTCGACGCGGCGCTGCTTCGTCCGCTGCCATTCACCGACCCATCTCGCCTCACGATGCTCTGGGGTGTCGCGGGGCCCGAGCGCGACATTCGCGGCGCGTCGTATCCGGAGATCGTCGACTGGCGCACGATGAACCACTCGTTCTCCGATGTCGCCGCCTACGACGAGATCTCCCTCAACCTCGGCACTGGCGACGGGCCGCGGCGCGTCGAGGCGGAGATGGTCTCGGCGAGCTACTTCGGCATCCTCGGCGTTTCTGCCGCCCGCGGCAGAGCGTTCACCGCGGACGACGATCGCGTGCCTGATGCCGCGCCGGTTGCCGTCATCAGCGACGCACTGTGGACGACGCAGTTCGCGTCCGATCCTGGTATCGTCGGGCGGGCGATCACGCTCAACGATCGCCCGTTCACCATCGTCGGTGTCATGCGCGACGGCTTTCACGGCGTCTCGTTCGACACCGACGTGTGGGTGCCAATGATGATGATCTCGCTCACGTCGTCGAAGAGCACACTCGAGTCGCGGGGCACGCGATGGCTGGCAGCGATTGGTCGCCTTCGCCCTGGCGCCGATCTGCAGAGCGCCCAGCGCGACGTCGATGCCGTCGCCCGCCAGCTCTCCGCGGCGCACCCCGAGACCAACCGCGACCGTGGCGTCCGCCTTTTCACGCTGCAGGACTCCGCGTTAGGTGCGACCCGGCAGCTCCTCGTCGCGATGTTCGCCGCGGTGCTGCTGTTCCTGCTCATCGCCTGCGCGAACGTCGTCAACCTGCAGCTGGTTCGCGCGACGTCCCGTCGCCGCGAGATCGCGTTGCGCATTGCCGTCGGCGCCGACGCCGCCCGGCTCGTTCGTCAGTTGCTGGCCGAGGGGCTGACGCTCGCCGGGGTGGGCGCGATCGGAGGGGTGGCGCTGGCTGGGTGGGGACTCGGCGCGTTGTTGCCACTGCTGCCCGACGGCGCGCTGCCTCGATACGTCGATCCATCGCTCGATTGGCGAGTCGCGCTGTTCGCCAGCGCGCTCACCGTCGTGTGTGGCGTCATCTTCGGGCTGGCGCCGGCGCTGGCCGTCCGCCGCGTGACCGTCGCCGACTCGCTCAAGACCGGTTCACGATCCGCCGCCGACGGAATCGCCAGTGTGCGGCGGATCGGAGCACAACAGCTGCTCGTCGTGAGCGAAGTCGCGCTGGCGCTCGTGCTGCTCGTCGCGGGCGGACTCATGGTCCGCAGCCTGCGACGGCAGTTGGATGTCGAGCCGGGGTTTCGCGCCGCCGGCGTCGTGACGGCGGAGCTGGCGCTCCCGCGTGGGCGGTACACTGCGCCTGCCCGCGTCCGGTTCGTGAACGAGCTGCTCGCCCGCGTCCGCGCGCTGCCACAGATCCAGAGCGCTGCCGTGGGGACGGACATCCCGTTAGGCGGCAACTCGAGCGCGGGTGAGATGTTCGTCGACGGCGTCACACCCGAGCCGGTTCGGTCGTACCGCCATCGCGTGACGCCGGATTACTTCGCGACGCTCGGCATCCCGCTGCTGCGTGGCCGCGAGTTCACCGTGGCTGACCGTGATAGCGCGCAGGACGTCGCCGTGATCAGTGCCGCCACGGCCCGGCGCTTCTGGCCGGGCGTCGATCCGGTCGGCCGGCGGTTCCGATTCGGCGACGCCTCGGGAACGGAGGTCACGGTGATCGGCGTCGTCGAAACGGCGCGCTATCGCGACCTCACGACGGACCTGACCGCACCGTCCAGTGAACCCGACATCTTCTACTCCTTTGCGCAGCTGAGCGATGTCGATCTCTCGCTCGTCGTCCGGACGAGTGGTGATGTCGCGTCGGCGATGGCCGGCGTGCAGCGCGAGGTGAACGCGATCGACCCGGGCATTCCATTGTATCGTGTGACGCGGATGTCGGAGCTTCTCGCGCGGCAGACCGCGACGGCTCGATTCGGGTCGACGGTGCTCGGCAGCTTCAGCGCCGTCGCCATGCTCCTGGCGGCGATCGGGATTTATGGTGTTCTGGCGTTCGTGATCGGCCTGAGCCGGCGTGAGATCGCCATTCGCCTCGCGCTCGGCGCAACACGCGGGCGAGTCATCCGACTCATCGTCCGCCAGGGGATGACGCTCGTCGCCTTCGGCATTGCGATCGGTCTGGTGGTCGCGTACTACGCGACGACGGTGCTCTCGACGCAGTTGTTCGGCGTTACGGCAACCGATCCCCTCACGTTCGCGGCGGTGCCGCTGGTGCTCGCGGCCACTGCACTCGCCGCGAGCTATCTACCGTCGCGGGCCGCCGCCCGCATCGACCCACAACAGGCGCTCAAATCGGACTGATGACCACGTTAGGCGGCACCCCGACGCTCATTGGCCTGCCGTACGACGCGAGCTCGTCGTATCAGCGCGGCCCGGCCGACGCGCCCGCTGCCATTCGCGAAGCATTGTGGAGCCCCAGCGCGAACACCTGGAGCGAGCTCGGGATCAATATCGGCGCCGACGGGGCGATCACCGA
>DATJIZ010000073.1:0-13268 GCA_035492735.1 Gemmatimonadaceae bacterium
ACGGCGAATGTCGCTGCGTCGATTGCGGGCCACGGTAAGGAGCCACGCTTCAGGATTGCTCGGAATGCCCGCTTCGGGCCACACGCGCAGCGCCTGCGCAAAAGCGTCGGCAAGGCAGTCTTCGGCCGACTCGATGTCGCCGTCCTTCGCGGCAAGAATCGCCACGAGGCGGCCGTAGGCGACGCGCGCCAGCTCATCGGCGCGCGCCGCTGCGTCCTGCGTCATGCGGTCGTCGAGGCCGGCGCTGAAGATTCCGCGACGCGCTGCCACGCGCCGTCGATGAACTGAACCCCGGACGGCCGGATCTCGACCGTGCCCCAATACGCGGCCGGACATTTTTCGGCCCAGGCGAGCGCGGCATCGAGGTCGGGAACGTCGATCATGAAGAGTCCGGCGAAGGCCTCCTTGGTGTCGGCAAACGGGCCGTCCTGCACGTGGAGCTTGCCCTGCTTCATCGACACGCTCGTCGCACTGGCGATGGTCTGGAGCACCTCGGCGGAGCGGAGCACGCCGGCCGCGTCGAGCGCCTTGGCGTACGCCTGGAAGGCCGCCATGCCTTCCTTGATCTGCTCGTCGGTCAGTGTGGAGACGGCGGGCTGCGGGTAGTGAATGAGAAGTGCGTAGCGCATGGTCGGATGTCCTGTGATTGGTTGATGATGGTCGCGGACACCCGAATGACGGAAGAGAGGCTGGGCAATCGACAGCTCAGCCCACGCGCCTGGAGGCGGGCTCGGCGCGGCTGCTAGGCGGTGGCTACCCGCGCCCGGGCCCGCCCGGCGTGCGCCCACGCCCAGCCGAACAACGTGATCGCCAGGAATGGGTAGGCACTGAATGGCAGCGGCTTCGAGAGCGGCGTCAGGTCTGCGCCGGCAAAGATCCGAGCCGCGGTGACCGCGAACAGGACGGCGGCGATGGCACCGGTTGCACGCAGAAACAGCGGCAGCACGCCCGATGCGCTGATCAGTGCCAAACCGCCGGACCACAGCGCCGCACCGGCGGCGAACGTCGGCGCGCTTTCTACCAGTCCCATTCGCGAGCCCGACACGATGAGCGTCTCGCCCGACAGGAACACCAGGAATCCGGCGGCCAGCCCGTCGTTGCCGTTGCGAAGGTGATGCACCACGAGCAGCGCGCATGCGATGACGATCGCCGTCGCGTCGGCGCCCCAGGCAAGCGAGCGCAACTCAGCCGTCGGCGCGAACGATCCAGCCATGCCAAGCGTCGCGCCCACGACCAATCCGATCGCCGCAACTGTGCGCAGGCGTCCGTCACTCATGCGGCCAGATCATGGAGCCTCCTGTTGAGCGCCGCTCCAGCGCATTCGGCCATCGCCGCAGTCGGCGCGCCGGGGCGGGGGGCCGGTCGCTGTCGTCGCCGCCTGCCTCGATACTGCAGCCCGGCCGTCCGAAGTCAAGACAAGCCGTCACATATCGATGGAACACGAACGACACGATCGAAACAGGGACCTTGCCAACCTTTTGCTCCTTTTGGTAATCTAAAAGACCATGCCCACCGATCCACGACTGGGACCGCGCGCCGAAGTCGTCCGCGGCACCCTCGAGATGCTCGCCCTCAAACTCCTCAGCGAAGCGCCCATGCACGGCTGGGGGCTCTCCCTCAAGCTGCGCGAGATCTCGCGCGACGTCTTCGACGTCAACCAGGGGTCCCTGTATCCGGCCCTTCAGGCAATGCTGCGGCGCGGCTGGATCCGCGCCGAGTGGCGGATGAGCGAGAACAACCGCCGCGCGCGCTATTACCGCATCACCACCGAAGGCAAGAAGCAGCTCGACGCCGAGATCGACGAGTGGAATCGGACTTCGGCGGCCGTCAACCGCGTATTGCGCTACGCCTTCTCCGGAGCGTGACATGGCCTGGTATCACGAGATCGCGTCGTCCCTCGCCGCTCTCTTTCATCGGCGGCATCAGGATTCGGAGTTGGAGGAGGAGATGCGCTTTCACCTCGAGATGGAAACGCGCCGGCGCGTCGAGGCCGGCATGACCGAGGCCGAAGCGCGGCGACAGGCGCGTCGCGACTTCGGTGGTATGGAGCGGCACAAGGACGACGTGCGCGACGAGCGCGGCGCCAGCCCGTTCTTCGACGCGATGAGCGACCTCCGGTTCGCGCTGCGCTCTCTGCGGCATCGTCCCGGACTCACCGCCGCGGCGACCTTGACGCTCGCCCTCGGAATCGGGGCGACCAGCACGGTGTTCGGCGTCGTGAAGCGCGTCCTTCTCACGCCGCTGCCGTACGATCATCCGGATCGGGTCGTCGCCGTGTGGAGCGCATGGAAGGGGTTCGACCAGACCTGGCTCTCGTACGACGAATGGGAAGGGTGGAAGGCGAGAGTGCCGGCGTTCTCGGACATCGGGCTGTACAGCGACGGCGCGGCGACCATCGACGGCGACTCGCCGGAGCGCGTGCGATCCGCGGCCGTGCAGGCGAACATCTTCCCGATCCTCGGCGTGCGCCTCGAGCGCGGCCGCGGATTCTCGGCCGACGAAGACCGTCCCGGCGGTCCGATGGTCGCCGTACTGAGCTACGAGCTGTGGGAGCGGCGCTTCGGGGGCGATCCGTCGGTCGTGGGACGAAAGATCCAGGTGTCCGGCAAGGACCGGCTGATCGTTGGCGTGCTGCCGTCGGGATTCCAGCTCCCGCTCGATTACACGGCGGGTGAACGCACCGACATCTACTTTCCCCTGGCCACCGATGCCAAGAGCGAGGGTGCGCTTCCGGGGCCCGCGTTTCCGAAAGGTGGCGCCAGCCACGGCTTCTACGGCGTGGCGAGACTCGCGCGGGGAGCAACGGCCGCAACCGCGAACGCCCAGTTGCGCGCGATCGTCGCCGAGCTCGAGCAGTTCGGCTACATGTCGAACGTTGGGTTCCACGCGTTCGCCGTCCCGATCGAGACGCAGATCACCGGCCGAGTGCGGCCGGTGCTGCTCGTCGTCCTGGGCGCGGTGGTGTTGGTGCTGCTCATTGCCTGCGCGAACGTCGCCGGCCTGCTGCTCGTGCGCGGCGAGACGCGCCGGCGCGAGCTCGCGGTTCGCGTGGCGCTCGGCGCCGGCGCCAACCGCCTTGCGAGGCTACTCATCACCGAGAGCGCGGTACTCGCGACGCTCGGCGGAGCGATGGGTGTGGCCCTCGCCTGGGTCACGGTGCGGCTGCTGCGTTCCAACGCGCCAGCCGGGCTTCCGCGATTGACCGAGACATCGATCGACTGGGTGGTGCTCGCGTTCGCGCTTGCCATCTCGGTCCTGACCGCGGTGCTCACCGGCATTCTGCCGCTGGTGCATGCGACCCACCTTGCCGTCTCGGGCGAGTTGCGCGAGGGCGGCCGCGGCGCGACCACCGGCCGCGCGCGCCTGCGCTGGCGACAAGGACTCGTGGCGCTCGAGATCGCGCTCGCCGTGGTGCTCGTGGCCGGCGCGGGGCTCATGATCCGGACCATTCGTAATCTCCTCACGATCGACCCGGGCTTTCGGGCCGACGGCGTGCTCACCATGCGTATCTCGACGCCGGCCGTCTGGTATCCCGACTCGGTGCGCGTCGCCGCGTTCTGGGACGACGTACAGCGCCGGGTCGCGTCGCTGCCCGGCGTGAAGCGAGTTGCCGCGGTGCGGCTGCTCCCGCTGGCGAGCGAGATGGGCGACTGGGGACTCGTCGTGCAGGGTTACACGCCGCCGCCCAATCTGGGGACGCCGGGTGATTGGCAGATCGTGACACCAGGCTACTTCGAGACGATGGGACTCACGCTGCGCGAAGGTCGCACGTTCACGACGAGCGACGACATGCGCGCGCCGCTGGTGATGATCGTGAATCGAGCGTTCGAGCAGCAGTACTTCGGCGGCCGCACTGCACTCGGCGGTCGCGTGCGGATCGGCGGATCGGACACCACGCACGTGTACACCGTTGTCGGTGTGGTCGACGACGTGCACCACAACGCGCTCGTGGGGACCGTGAAGCCGCAATTCTACGCTACGCTCGCGCAGTTCGCGGTGGCGCCGGGGAGCACGCGCCGCGTGATGAGTCTGGTGGTGCGGACGGACGGCGATCCGAAGGCGTTGGTGCCGGCGGTGCGCGCCGTCGTGAAGGCGGTCGACCCACGTCTGCCGGTCTCGGAAGTTCGCACGATGCGGGAGATCGTCGACGCGGCGATCGGCGGACAGCGATTCGCGATGAACACGCTCGGCGTGTTCGGCCTCGTCGCACTGCTGTTGTCCGCCATCGGCATCTTCGGGATCGTGTCGCAGGTCGTGGCCTCGCGACTCCACGAGTTCGGCATTCGCGCCGCGCTTGGCGCGACGCCGCGAGACCTCATGGCGATCGCGCTGCGCTCGGGCGTTCGTCAGGCGGCCACCGGTTTGATCGTCGGCGTCGTGGCGGCGCTCGCGCTCACCCGCGTGCTGCGCACGCTGCTGCAGGGCGTGTCACCGACCGATCCGTTGACGTTCGGGGCGGTGGTCGCGGTCACGGGCCTGGTGGCGATCGTCGCGAGCGTGGCACCGGCGCGGCGCGCGGCGCGCATCGATCCGAACGCGGTGCTCCGGGTCGAGTAGCGCTTCACCTCGCTGGCTCGCTGTCGATCGCGTTGGCGGGTCGGTATCTTCGTGTTCCCATGTCGTTCCGGAGACACGTCCCGCTCGTCGTGCTCGCGGCGTTGCTCGTCGCCGCCGTCTACGGCGTGATCCTCACGCGCCAGCATCCGCCGGCGGCGGCGCGCGCCACGGTGCGGCGCGCCGCGCAAGGCGGGTCCCTGGTCGTCGACGAGAGCTCGCTTCAAACTGTTCAGGCGCTGCTTCGCCTGCCGACGTCGCCCGAGGAACGCGAATCCGCCCGATCGGCGCTCCGGCTTGCCGACAAGGCGGGCGACCTCGCGTTCGCGCAGGCTGTGTGGCGCATGGCCGCGCGTCCCCCTGCGGCGAACGCCAGCGCGCGTGAGATCGACTCGCGGCTGCAGAACGCACTGCGCACGCTCGCGGCCGACAAGGCGGCGGTGGATCAGCTCACTGCCGCGATGGCCAAGGCCAGTGTGGCCGACGCGGCGCGCATGAAGGACCAGCTCGAGCTGGCAAAGGCAATGGCAACGCTCGATCAGGACGAGGTCGACGACGCCGAGCAGGATCTCGTCACGGCGGGCGGAAATCCACAGACGGGCTTCGAGGAGATGATCCGACAGCACGACGCCGCCTCGCAGGCGTCGGACACGCTGCGCATCGCGGTCACACCATTCGACATCAAGCCTGGACTCGTCTCGCAGGTCTCGGCCTGGCAATCGGTGCGCGACAAACGCACGGCGCTCGGGCGTGCCCGCGCGGCGGCCGACTCGACGGCGACCGCGCTGCGTCAACGCCACGACTCGATACAAGCGCGCGCCACCCGCCGGCTGCAACCCGGCAACGCGAGCGGCCTCACGCATGACTCGGCGACCGCGCTCGTCGCCGAGGCGCGCCGACAGTCACTGCGCGAGAAGGCGCTCGGCACGCTCGATCGACGCGTCGACAATCAACAGCAGCTGGCCGCCGCGTTCGCCTCGTGGTCGACGATCGTCGAGGGCCAGGAGCGTGCGGCGATCAATCGTGTGCTCCGCAGCATCGCCACGCTGCTGGCGATCGCGCTGGTCGGGATCCTTCTGCTGCGGTGGGCCGAGCGCACCACGTCGAGCCTGTCGATGGACCGCCGTCGCATTCACACGCTGCGGATGGTCGGCCGCGTGACGTTGCAGGTATTGGGGCTGCTGCTGGTGCTGCTCGTGATCTTCGGTCCGCCAAGCAATCTCGGAACCTTCCTCGGCCTTGCCGGCGCCGGCCTCACGGTCGCACTCAAGGACTTCATCGTCGGCTTCATTGGATGGTTCGCCCTGATGGGCGCGGACGGCATTCGGCCCGGCGACCTCGTCGAGATCAACGGCGTGACTGGCGAGGTCGTGGAGCTGGGCATGTTCCAGACGGTATTGCTCGAGACGGGCGCCTGGGCCGGGTCGGGCCACCCGACCGGCCGGCGCGTGACGTTCAACAATAGCTTTGCCATTGAAGGGCACTATTTCAACTTCTCGACTACGGGTCAATGGCTCTGGGACGAGATCCAGATCGTCGTGCCCGACGGCCGCGATCCGTATCCGGTCAGCGAGTCGCTGCGGAGCGAGGTCGAGGCGGCGACCGCCGAGAGCGCCCGGCAGGCGGAGATCGAATGGAAAGGCGCGCGGCGCACACCGCAGTTCGCGACGCTGGCCGCGACGCCGACCGTGAACCTGCGGCCGATTCCCGGCGGCGCGGAGATCACGGTGCGCTACGTGACACGCCTCAGCGAGCGCGCGGCGGTGCGCTCGCGCTTGTACCGCGCGGCGATCGATCTGCTGGGAGCTGCGGCGCGCGTCTGAGGCGGCGAAGGACTTCAACGCCCCGTCAGGCGCGACCGGCGAATAAAATGAGATTGCCGTCCGGGTCACGCACGATGAACGTGCGCGCACCCCACGGCTCGGTCCGCAGCGGTTGCGCAAACTCGACGCCCGCCGCGCGGTACTCGAGAAACAGCGGTCCCGCCTCATCGAGGGCGATCGACGCGGCGAGCAACTGCTCCTTGTCGCGGCGGGCGGGATCGATGACGGGCGTGTCGACGTGCCGAAGGTTCAAGCGTGCGCCGCCCCGGTAAACCTGCCCGTAGAACGGAGGGTCGCCGTAGCTGAACGCCACGGCAAAGCCGAGCTTTTCCACGTAGAACGCGGTCGACGCCGCGACGTCTCGCACGTAGAGCTGCGGTTCGGCTGTGACGACAGTGGTCGTGGCCACCGAACGCCGTGCGGTCACGACGATACCGCTACGACCGGATTGCCGAGTGCGCCGATGTGCTCGATGTGGATCTCCATCATATCGCCGCGCTTGAGGAACACCGGCGGCTTGCGCGCGTACCCCACGCCCGGCGGCGTCCCTGTCGCGATCACGTCGCCCGGCTCGAGCGTGATGCTTCTGGTGATGAACTCGATCAGCTCGGGGACTCGGAAGATCATTTGACTCGTGCTGGAGTCCTGCATCACCGCACCGTTGAGCGTGAGCGCGATGCGCAGCGTGTGCGGATCGGGAATCTCGTCGGTCGTCACGATCGTCTGGCCCATCGGCGCGAACGTATCACACGACTTGCCTCGCTGCCACTGCACGTCGCCGAATTGGAAATCACGGGCCGTGACGTCGTTGAATGCGGTGTAGCCGAGCACGTGATCGTACGCGCGCTCTGCGGTGACGTCTTTCGCGCGGCGCCCGATCACGACCGCGAGCTCCGCCTCGTAGTCGACCTGCTGGCTCGACGTCGGGATCACGACCGGCTCGCCGGGTGCGATCACGCAGCTCGGGAACTTCGAGAAGATTGCCGGCGTCTTGGGCACGGCGAGGCCGATCTCCGCGGCGTGGTCGTGGTAGTTCATGCCGATGCACACGATCTTGCCGGGACGCGGAACCGGCGCGAACCAGTACGCATCCTGGCTCGCCACCAGCCACCCGTTTTCGCGCGCCGCATCGAGCGCTCCGGCATCGCGCTCGATTCGCGCCGCCGTGTCGCGTGCGGTCTGGAACCAGCGGCCGTCCATGTCGAACCAGGCCAGCGGATTCGACGGGCGCTCGGCGGGCGCGAACAGCTTCTCGCAATCGAGACGCTCGCCGCTGTCGACACCGTCACGGTATAGAATGATCCCCACGCGGGGCGACTCCCACCCCGAATCCCGCGTCGCGAACGAGATGATTCGCATGTGCGCGCTCACTCCTGTGCGCCGAAAGCTGGAACCGGTCGATCCGCCGCGCCAGCCGACGCATAATGGCGTCGACCGGGTCGGCTCCGTAATGTTCGCCGCCATGCCAGACCTGACCGAAGTCGCGCTCACAACTCCTGACGTCGTGCCCGACGACTCGAGCATGACGGCGTTCTATCGCGCCATGACCACGGCCGAGCGGCGCACGATGCTGGCCTGCTCGCTCGGCTACGCGCTCGACGGTCTCGACTTCACGATCTATACGCTGGTGCTGGGCACGGTGATCGCGCTCTGGCACGTGGACCGCGGAGCCGCCGGTCTGACTGTGAGCGCGACGCTCGTCTGCTCCGCGTTCGGCGGCTGGGCGGCCGGCTACGTGTCCGATCACATGGGCCGCGTGCGCGCGGTGCAGATCACCGTGCTCTGGTTCGCGCTGTTCAGCCTCCTCTCGGCGTTCGCGCAGAGCTTCATGCAGCTCGCGCTCTTTCGCGCGCTGCTCGGCTTCGGCTTTGGCGGCGAGTGGACGGCGGCGGCGGCGTTGATGAGCGAGACGATTCGGCCCCGCTATCGCGGGCGTGCCGTTGGGTGCGTGCAGGCCGGTTGGGCGGTCGGGTGGGGAAGCGCGGTACTGATGCAGGCGATCATCTATACGATGCTCCCGGCGCAGCAGGCGTGGCGCTGGATGTTCGCGCTGGGATTCATCCCCGCGTTGTACGTGCTGTTCGTGCGGCGCTTCGTCCAGGAGCCGCCACTCGCCGCGGCGGCGCGCGCGGAGGAGATGGGCTCGGTCTGGGAGATCTTCACGCCCGGGCTTCTCAAGACCACCGTGCTTGCCGCACTGCTCGGGACTGGCGCGCAGGGCGGCTACTACGCCGTGAATACCTGGCTGCCGATCTTCCTCGCCACCGAGCGGCACCTCACCATCGTCGGGTCGACGAGCTATCTCGCCTTCCTCATCGCCGGCGCGTTCACGGGCTACCTCACCGGTGCGTGGCTCGCCGACCGGATCGGCCGGCGGCCACTCTTTCTGCTCTTCGCGGCCGGCGCCCTCGTGATGACGCTCGTGTACACGCGCGCACCGATCACCAACGGGGTGCTCTGGATTCTCGGCTTTCCACTCGGGTTCGTGGTGTCGGGGTATTTCGCTGGTCTCGGCGCCTTCTTCGCCGAGCTCTTTCCGACGCGGGTTCGCGGTTCGGCGATGGGCTTCGCCTACAACTTCGGGCGCGGAATCGGCGCCACGTTCCCGGCGCTCGTCGGCTACATCTCGGCGACGATGCCCTTGTCGCGCGCGATCGCGATCTTCGCGACGATCGCCTACAGTCTGATGGGGATCGCGGCATTTCTGCTCCCCGAGACGCGTGGCAGCGCGTTGACGTCATGAACGGGCGCGAGCTTCGACTCGCCGCGCGAGCTGGCCTGCTCACCGGTCCGACCGCCGGGCTGGCGCCAGGATTCGTCCAAGGCAATCTCGTGGTGCTGCCCAAGGACGTCGCCGACGACTTCGCGAGGTTCTGCCGTCAGAACCCCAAGCCTTGTCCCGTGATCGGCGTGTCCGAGCCGGGTGCGGCGAGCGTGCCGGCCCTCGGCGCCGACATCGACCTCAGGACCGACTTGCCGCGCTATCGCGTGTGGCGCGACGGCACGGTGGTGGACGAGATCACGGACGTCGCGCATCTCTGGCGCGACGATCTCGTCGGCTTCGTTCTGGGATGCTCGTTCACGTTCGAGCAGGCGCTGACCGCCGCCGGCATTCCGCTCAAACATCTGGCAGCCGGCAGAAACGTTGCGATGTACCGAACGAACATCGCCTGCGCGGCAGCGGGTCCGTTCGAGGGACCGCTCGTCGTGTCGATGCGCCCGCTCACCGTCGCCGATGCATCCCGCGCGATCGAGATCACCGCGCGCTTTCCCGATGCGCACGGTTCGCCGGTGCACGTGGGCGCGCCGAAGGATATCGGCATTACGGATCTCTCATCGCCTGACTACGGCGACGCGGTGGAGGTCGCGCCGGGCGAGATTCCGGTGTTCTGGGCATGCGGTGTGACGCCACAGGCGGCGATTGCGAATGGGTGCATCCCATTCGCAATCACCCACGCACCCGGGTGCATGCTGGTGACCGACGTGCCAGCAGGCGGCACGTCGGCCACGGCCGATCAGTTGGCCGGCTTGGGCGCGCGCGGCTCACCGTAGATGAAGTCGTCCATCGCGACGATGTCGCGCTTTTGTCCTTCGCCCTTGACGTTGTCCTCCACGTCGCTGCCGATAGGCGTATCGCCCGACGTGATCCGCACGCGCGCCACGACGCCCGCGTCGAACACGGCGCCGACGAACGAGATCCCGTTTTCATCCGTTGCCCGCGGCGCGGCGATCTTCAGAATCCGGTTCCCGTCGATGTCGAAGAACTCGATCGTCGTGGAATTGGCCCGGCCAACGTCCTCGAACACCGACCCAAAGCCCGTGACGAGCGCCTGCGTGTTCGATCCCGCCACGACGAACCTCACGTCGGTGACCGTGCTTCCCCGTGCAACGAACACCTTGGGTGCGCTGAAGGCGACGAACTCTCCGGCGTAGGCCGGGTTGACGTCCTTGTAGCCGTTGTCGCTGATCCGGAAGCCCGAGCCGTCGGTCGTGAGCAGCACGCCGCGCGGCGAGTTCACGTTGAAGAACGTACCCGGGAAGTTGTCGACGTTCGTGACCAATGCCGGAACGGCGTCCCAATTGATCTCACGGCGGCCGCCCGGCTGCTCGCCGGCCACGTTGGGATTGGGCGCGCCGAGCAGCGCGCGGAATTCGCCGAGGGCGGCGTTGATGTCGCCGGATGCGCTCACGATGTGGACGTCGTCGCGTCCCTCGATCGTGTTCCGGTGTGCGGTGGCGGAGGGGAGCTTGGCGTCGCTGCCACGGCCGGAAGCGCCGGTCACCGTGTTCGCCGAGTCGCCGCAGCCGGCGCTCAGCACGGCAATGCCGCACAGCAACGCCGGAAGGCTGTTGAGATTTCGCATGAGTTGTCTCGCTCGAGAATGTCAGCGGCTCTGTGCCCCGTCGAGCATCGAGCTCGAGCTGTCGGGCTGGCCGGCGCCTCGCGTGTCGAGGCGTGCCTTTGGTGACGCGATCAGGCCTGAGAACCGGACATCGCTAGGGAGCCCGTGTCGATCAGCCGCCCCGCTGGCGAACGATCGACTCGGCGAAGTCGATGACACGCTCGACGCCGCGCAGGTTGAGTCGGGAGGGGATGTCGGTGGTCGTGTGATAGTCGACGTCTTCGCCCGTCGACAGCGCGATGACGTCGATCTTCTCGGCGAGGAACGTCGAATGATCCGACAGTCCGCGGTCGGCGATGAAATCGGGCCGAACGCCCGCGGCCGCCGCGGCGCGATCGGCGGCGAGCCGCACCGGCGAATGTTCCGCGACGCCCTCGACGAGCAAGTGGCTGCGATGCAGGCGACCGATCATGTCGAAATTGAGCATGAGCACGATGGCGCGCCCGGGAACCGGCGGCCGCGCGACGAACGCGCGCGACCCCAACAGTCCTTCCTCTTCGGCATCGAAGTTGACGACTACGATCGATCGGCGAATCGGCCGACTGGCGAAGCGCCGCGCCAGCTCGAGCACGGCAGCCGTTCCGGACGCGTTGTCGTCGGCGCCGGGACGCATCGCGAACCCGTGCTGCGGATCGAACGCGTAGTCGGGTGACTGGCCGAGGTGGTCGAAGTGGGCGCCGATCACGATGTACTCGGTACGCAGGACCGGGTCGGTGCCATCGATGATCGCACCGACGTTCTGCGCGACCGTGTTCTCGAATGGAAAGACCTGGAGGTAGGACCATCCGCACTGCGGCGCCGAGTCGCACCCGGCGCGAAACGCCGGCCGCAGGCGAAGCTCGGCGTAGCGCCGAGCGAGGTAGACAGCCGCGCTGTCGCCACCCGGCGTGCCGGGGTGCCGTCCGCCGAACGCGCGGCCGGCGAGCGTCGCGATATCGGCGGCGGGCCCGGTCGCCGGGGCGGGAGGCGCGGCGAACCGGCATGCAGTCGCGACGATCAGTCCCACAAAATAGACGCGAGCCGCGCGCCAGGCCGCGCCGTAGATGCTGCCGTCCAGCCGTGCGCCAGCTGTCATCGTTCGCTCGACACGAGCGCGGGCATCTCGAAGCCCGTGAAGTCGTCGTTCGGCAACCAGAAGAATAGTTCGTTCGCATCAAGATCCCTCATCACGAGCGTCGGGCGTCCCCAGTCGAGACGTTGGATCGCGATGCGCGCCGCCAGAACATGTTTGCGGAATGGCTCGCCTTGCTCGTCGTCGAGGCCGATGAAGAGTCGTCCATGCCCGGCCCGTGCGCGCGTGCGGTCATCGACCTGATTGAGGATCAATTCGAAGCCGAACAGACTGACCTGGCACACGATCGTCCGAGACTCTTCCTGATGGTTCCAATCCACGGAGAAGCCGAGCTGCTCGGTGTAGTAGCGCGCGGCGCGCTCGGCGTCTTTGACGAAGAAGACACTTCGGGCGTAGAGGTTGTCCATGATTGCGCTCCCGATGCCGATTGAAGCGTTCGTCACTCGCGGGGCGTGTCAGGCGGTGCGACGTGTCGATGTCGGAATGTTCCGCTTGAACTCGCGGTCGCGCATCGTCTGGATCGCTCCGTTGAACGTGAAGCGCTGCCGGTTGCAATCGACGCCAAATTCCGGACGGTAATCTGCCTTCGCGTCTTCCAGCCGCCGAATCATGCCTTCGCGTGTCTTGGCGACGGACTCGAGCAAATATTGCTGCCCGTCGCGGCGAAAGATCACCCAGACGTGGCCGCGTTCCGCTCCCGCCACCCCTGGTTGCCAAGGCAAGCAACGCCCGGACACGAGATCCGCGTCGTACCCAAGCTCCAGCAGCTTCCGCCACGCCCACAACGCGTGGTCTTCACAGTCACCGCGGCGGACGTGCTCGAACGTGCGAGGATGCTGCCAGAAATCCGCTTCATTGAACAGCTCTGGATCTTGAACGTATTCGCACCCCAGCAACCACTCCTGCAATTCCTCAACGGTCTGGACGCTCACAAGGCTCTCGCCCTCGAAATACCAGCCGAAGTCGTGCTTGGAGCCGGCCCCATAACGGCTGACCGCGACGCGGTACTCGACGCGCTGCCATGGATCATCGGCCGGCATCGCGCGAAGCAGCAGACGCCAGGCCGGTCGGACCGTCCAATATAGAATGCGCCGTAACAGGACGAGCATTGAGTGGCCGTGGCTCCGGCATCGCTTCGGCTAACAACGAGCGAATCAACTAGGAGGCGTGGCGTCGCAATCGCGGCCGTGCCACGTGACGTCCGAAATCCCGCTGCCACGTCGAGCCTCGCCCGACTATCATTGCTCGCCAATTCACATTATCACGAACCCCGGGCCTTGCGGCAAGACGCCCGGCCGAGCTCAAACTTCGCGCTCATTCTCTGACGCAGGGTCGCGATGACGGAGCATGCTGAACACGCGGTGGTGATCGTCGGCGCCGGGCCGACCGGACTGATGCTGGCCGGCGAGCTGGCGC
>DATJIZ010000074.1:0-16301 GCA_035492735.1 Gemmatimonadaceae bacterium
CTGGAGAAACAGTTCTCGACCATCGCCGGCATCGACAACATGACGTCGACGTCGACGCTCGGCTCGTGCCAGATCACGATTCAGTTCTCGCTCGATCGCAACATCGACGCGGCCGCGCAAGACGTGCAGGCGATGATCGCCAAGACGCTGCGCAACCTGCCGCCCGGCATCATTCCACCGTCGTACCAGAAGTCGAATCCGGCCGATCAGGCGATCATCTACTACGGGTTCACGTCGTCGCTGATGCCGATCTCGCAGCTCGATGCGTACGCCGAGACGTTCATGGCGCAGCGCATTTCGATGGTGCCGGGCGTGGCGCAGGTGAACGTGTACGGATCATCCAAGTACGCGGTCCGCGTGCAGCTCGACCCGAGCGCGCTCGCGCAGCGACAGATCGGGATCGACGAAGTCGCCAAGGCGATCGACGACCAGAACGTGAATCTGCCGACGGGCGTGCTCAACGGGCCGAACAAGGCCTACACGGTCCAGGCGAATGGCCAGCTGCAGGACGCGGCGGGCTTCCGGCGGCTGGTCGTGACGTACCGCAACGGCGCGCCGGTCCGTCTCGGCGACCTCGGCGTGGTGCTCGACGACGTCCAGAACAACCGCACGGCGGCGTGGTACACGGGGACGCGCGGGATGATCCTCGCGGTGCAGCGTCAGCCCGGCACGAACACCGTCGCCGTCGCCGACGCCGTGCGCGCCCTGATGGAGCAGCTCAAGACGCAAGTGCCGGCAAGCGTCAACATGACGTTGATGTACGACCGCTCGCAGTCCATCCGCGAGTCGGTGCGCGACGTGAAGTTCACACTGTTGTTGACGCTCGTGCTCGTCGTGCTCGTGATCTTCCTGTTCCTGCGGAACGTCTCGGCGACGATCATCCCGAGCCTCGCGCTGCCCATCTCGGTGATCGGCACGTTCGCCGTGATGTACATGCTCGACTACAGTGTCGACAATCTGTCGCTGATGGCGCTCACGCTCGCCGTCGGCTTCGTCGTCGACGACGCGATCGTGATGCTCGAGAACATCGTCCGGCACATGGAGATGGGAAAGCCGCCGATGAAGGCGGCGATCGACGGCGCCGCCGAGGTCGGATTCACGATTCTGTCGATGACGATCTCGCTGACGGCCGTCTTCATCCCGATCCTGTTCCTCGGCGGAATCATTGGCCGATTGTTCCACGAGTTCGCGGTCACCATCGCGGTGTCGATTCTCGTCTCGGGGTTCGTGTCACTGACGCTGACGCCGATGCTGTCGAGCCGATTCCTGCGACCGCACGAGCACGGCGAGCAGCACGGGCGCGCGTACCGGACGACCGAAGCCGCGTACCAGTGGCTCGTCGCGCGATACGAGCGCAGTCTCATGTGGGTGATGCAGCACCGCGCGCTGACGATGCTGTTTTCGTCGGGTATTCTGGCCGGCACGGTCGTGCTGTTCATGCTGATCCCCAAGGGCTTCATCCCGAACGAGGACATCGGCAACCTGTTCGTCACGACCGAAACGGCCCAGGGCACGTCGTTCGACGACATGGTCTTTCACCAGCGGCAGGTCGCGGCCATCGTCCAGGCCGACACCAACGTCGCGGGTTTCATGTCCGCGGTGGGCGGCGGCGGCCCGTCGTCGGCGGCGAACCAGGGGCGGTTGTTCATCGGCTTGAAACCGCGCGGTCAGCGCGCGGGCGTGGACGACATCATTGCCGAGCTGCGGCCGAAACTGGCCAAGGTGCCCGGGATCATCGTGTACATGCAGAACCGCCCCGTGATCCAGATCGGCGGCCGCGTGTCGAAGAGCCTGTACCAGTTCACGATGCAGAGCTCGGACATCGCATCGCTCTATCCGGCGGCAAACACGCTGGTCGACGAGGCGCGGAAATCACCGCTGCTGCAGGACGTGACGAGTGATCTGCAGCTCGGCAATCCGCAGGCGACGGTCGAGATCGACCGCGAGCGAGCGTCGACGCTCGGCGTGACGGCGGCGCAGATCGAGACCGCGCTGTACGATGCGTATGGATCACGGCAAGTCTCGACGATCTACACGCCCAACGACGAGTACTGGGTCGTGATGGAGCTTCTGCCGCAGTACCAGCAGGACCTCTCGGCGCTCAGCCTCCTGTATGTGCGCGCCAACAACGGCTCGCTCGTCCCGCTCAGCGCCGTCGCGCGAATGACGCAAACCGCCGGCCCGTTGAGTGTGAACCACTCGGGCCAGCTGCCGTCGGTGACGCTGTCGTTCAACTTGCGGCCCGGAGTCGCGCTCGGCGCGGCCACGACCGAGGTCCAGCGCATCGCCAGCCGCGTGCTGCCGTCGTCGATCGCCACGCAGTTCGCCGGAACGGCGCAGGCGTTCCAGTCGACGCAAGCCGGCATGCTCGCGCTGCTCGGTATCGCGATCTTCGTGATCTACGTGGTATTGGGTGTTCTGTACGAGAGCTTCATTCACCCGATCACGATCCTCTCCGGCCTGCCGTTCGCCGCGTTCGGCGCGCTGCTCACATTGCTCGTGTTCGGGATCGACCTGAGCGTCTACGCGTTCGTCGGCATCATCCTGCTCGTGGGACTGGTCAAGAAGAACGCGATCATGATGATCGACTTCGCGCTCGAGTCGGAGCGGTCGGAAGGGCGGTCGCCGGCCGATGCGATCGTGCACGCCTGTCTGATTCGCTTCCGGCCGATCATGATGACGACGATGGCGGCGCTCATGGGTACGCTGCCGATCGCGCTGTCGGTGGGCGCGGGGTCGGAATCGCGACGCCCGTTGGGCGTTGCCGTGGTGGGTGGTCTCGCGTTCTCACAGCTCATCACGCTCTACGTCACACCAGTGGTGTACACGTACATGGACGCGCTGAATCATCGCGTGGCGCAGCGATTCGCCCGATCGGGACGGAGGCGCATGGAGGAAGTCGTGCCCGTGCCGATCCCGGCTGGAGCCGCGGTGGCCAAGCTGGATGCGCGGCCGGTCAGCTCGAGCGGCGACGCGGCCGACTGACCCGGGCTCCGGCGGCCCGCATCTGCGGCGGCGGCATCGAGGACGTAGCTTACACGGCATCCCGATCGCGAGCCGATCATGCCGTGTCTGCTTCTCTTGTTCGCGCTCATCGCGCCCCGGCTGGTCATCGTTCTCCTGTGGCTGTTCACGACCTGGTACAAGGGTCTGTTCAACACGGCGCTGTGGCCAATCCTCGGGTTCGTGTTTCTGCCGACGACGTTCCTGTGGTACACGGCCGTACAGCATTGGTGGGCCGGCGTCTGGTCGCTCTGGCCGATCGTGGGCATCGTGATCGCGCTGATGGTCGATCTGTCTCCGGCGCGAGGCCGGCGGCGACGGGTTGCGCGGCCGGAGTGACATTGCGGGAATAAATGGCAGGTCCGCGGAGTTGTTGCTGTAACGAGGCCCTCAGGCGTTCGATCCATGGAGAGCGATGCCGCAGCGAGACGTCGAGCGGTTCGAGCGTGTCGTGCTGCCCCACCTCGACGATGCGTATACGCTTGCCCGGTATCTCCTGCGCGATGAACACGACGCGCAGGACGCCGTGCAGGATGCGGTGCTTCGCGCGCTGCGATACTTCGACAGCTACCGCGAAGGCGATGCGCGCGCCTGGCTGCTGGCGATCGTCCGGAACTGCTGCCTGAGCTGGCATCGACGACAGCGCCTCGCACGGGCCAGCGTCCCACTCGCGGATGCCGATTCGGTGGACATCGGCCCCGGCCGCGAAGCCGATGCGCGCGCAATCGCGCGATCCGAGCGCGCGGCGATCGAGCGGGCGATCGCGGCGCTGCCGAGTGAGTTCCGCGAGGTCATTGTTTTGCGCGAAGTGCAGGAACTGAGCTACCGCGAGATCAGCGACGTAGTCGGCGCGCCGATCGGTACGGTCATGTCGCGACTGTCGCGGGCGCGCAAGCGGCTCGCAGACGCGCTCGGCGTCGGTGTAGAGGAGGTTGGCTGAAATGGGTTGCGTCGAATGTCGTGATCTCCTGAGTGCGCTCGTTGACGACGAGCTTCCGCAGGACGAAAGGGCGGAGGTTCGCGCGCACCTCGCCAACTGCGCTGACTGCGCGCGGGAGCACGACATACTCGCCGCAACGTCTCGCCGAATCAGGGAGGGAGTGGTGCGCCATCAAGCGCCCGATGTGCTGAAAGCCCGCATTCGAAGCATGCTGTCACAGCCGGATGCGTTCGCTCCGGTCGCGGAGGCACCACCGGCCGGCCGGCCGCGCTGGACGATGCTCGCCGCCGCCGGCCTGGTGATCGCGGTCGCGAGCAGTGCACTCACCTACGGCGCGCTGCGCCGCGGCACCTCGCCGGACGGAACCACGGTCGCGCTGCTCGACAGCCACATCCGGTCGCTGATGCCGGGGCATATGATCGACGTTCCGTCGAGCAACCAGCACACGGTGAAGCCGTGGTTCAATGGGCGTGTGGACCTGTCCCCCGCCGTGCCGAATCTCGACTCGGCGGGTTACCCGTTGCTCGGCGGGCGGCTGGACTACGTCGCCGGTCGCGCGGTGGCGGTCGTGGTGTACGGCCGCCGCCAGCACGTCATCAACGTTTACTCATGGCCTGGCGAGCCGGCGGACACGCCGCGTTCCGGAATGCTCGACGAGAAAGGCTACCATCTCCTCGAGTGGCGGAACGGCGACGTGGAGATGTGGGCAGTATCGGACCTCAACCGTGGCGAGCTGCAGCAGTTCGTGCGCGCATTCCAGGCTGCAGCGCGCTAGAGCGCCGGCTAACCCCTGACCACGATCTTGCCTTGCATCTTCGGATGCAACGAGCAGAAGTAGTCGTAGGTGCCCGACTTGCCCAACGTCACGCTGAAGCGCTGATCGGTATCGAGCACCGATGACGGTTTGAACGCACCCTGCACGTTCACGATGAGATGCGGCACGTCATCGTCGTTGATCCAGGTCACCTTCGTGCCCGGCTTCACGGTCAGCACCTGGGGCGTGAAGTTGAAGTTGTCGATCCCGATTTCGTTCGGCGCCAGGGTGATGCTCTTTCGAGATCGTGCGCGGTTCGTCATGGCGTCGTGCGTCGCCGCGTCGAACGCAGGCGGTTGGCCGGAGAGCGTCGCGTCGACCACTGCCAGCGTGCTGCGTCCCGGGATGAAGGTCACATCGGCGATACCGAGTACGCTCTTCAGCCGCTCCGGCTCGACGGTCATCGGTCCGGGTGACGGTGCGGAGCCGGGTGCCGGCTGCGGAAAGGCCGTCGACATCGCCGTGTGGAACGTGACGCTCCCTTCGACCTTCTGCATGATCTGGTGGATGTGGCCGTTCAACACGGTCACGGATCCGAAGCGCTTGACCAGGCCGAGTGCCTGCTCGGAGTCGTCGGTTCCCCACCCCCACTCGGGATAGACCGTCCACAGTGGAACGTGGGCGAACAACACGATCGGCGTGCTGCTCGACAGGCGTGCGACGTCTCGACGCAGCCAGGTCAGTTGCTCGCTGCCCAGCGAGCCGAGCCCACCGGCCTTGAGGTTGAGGACATTCACGAGGCCGACGAAGTGAACGCCGCTGTGATCGAAGCTGTACCAGCCGCCACCCGTGGTGCCTTTGCCGTACCGCCGCAAGTACGACGCGCCATTGTCGCTGGCGACGTCGTGCTCACCGGGAACGTAGAAGATCCGCTCCGTCTTGACCGATTTCAGTACCTGACTGGCCGTGTCGAACTCCTCCGCTTTGGCGAGCTGGGTGATGTCGCCGGTGTGCAACACGAAGGCTGGCCGTTGGGGAAGCGCGTTGAGCTTGTCGACGGCCTGCTGCAGCGTGGCGGTGACGTCCTTGTTGGCCTCTTTGCTGAAGCCGATATGACTGTCGCTGATCTGGGCGAAGAAGATGCTCTTCTTCTGCACCTCGGTGAGACCGGCAAGCCGGCTCACCGGGAAGGATGTCGGGATTCCGCCTTTCAATCCCCACACGATCCCCGTTCCTGCCCAGGCCATGCAGCGCAGGAAGCCGCGCCGGTCGACGCCGTCGTCGCCGTGGTCTTCCTGGATGTAGTTGCCGCCGGTGGGACGTGTGTTGGTCTGATCGTCAAATCGGTCCGGGTCGTGATCGGTGTGCCGTGTCATATGGGAGGCTCAGGTTAATTGACCGAGAGGAGACTCCCACGACTGGCCGCTTATTCCCGTTGACCCGTGCCGGTCATTGGACACGGCGTGTTCCGGTCTGTAGATCAAACGAGTCCTCGCTCGCAAAAGAGTGGCGGAGCGAGGCGGCGCCGAGGGTAGCGCGATTAACGTTCGAGGCTTCCGAGTCGTCCTCCGAGAAGGCGCCTAACCCTTGGCGCGAAAACTCTTTCCGCGCGCGAAGTGTCCTACCACCACGGCCCAGGCCCAGGTCCGACCGACCGATGACACGCTCACGCTCACATCGTCGCCGATCCGGCTTCACGCTGATCGAGATTCTGGTCGTGATCGTCGTGATCGCGATACTTGCTACGCTCGTGGCCCCGAATGTTTTTCAGCACGTCGGCGCGGCCAAGGATGCGACGGCCAAATCACAGATCGAGATGCTGGGGGCGGCGCTCGATGCCTACCGACTCGACAACGGCCGCTATCCAACGACCGAGCAGGGTCTCGCCGCATTGTGGGAGAAGCCGACGATCGATCCGCCGGGCAACTGGCGCTCGCCATACCTGCGCAAGCCGGTGCCGCTCGATCCATGGGGCCATCCGTACGCGTATCTCTCGCCTGGCCAGGTCAATCCGCAGGGGTACGACCTGCTGTCGTACGGCGCCGACGGCAAGGTGGGCGGTGAGGGGGACGACGCCGACATCGTGAGCTGGAAGTAGCGGTCGGACACACGATGCCGACCTATGCGTTTCAAGCGGTCGACGTTGCCGGCAAGCGGCTTCGCGGACACGCCCAGGCGTCGAGCTCGGGCGCGCTGGCGCGGTCGCTCGAGGAGCGAGGCCTGTACGTGCTCGACGTCGCCGAGTCGGCGGATGGCGCGGAAGCGCGGCGCGGGTTTCGACTCGGCAGACGACGCGAGGTGCTCGAGGTGACGCGCGCGCTCGCCGCGCTGCTGCCGGTCGGTATGCCGCTCGCGCAGGCGCTGAACGCGGCGTCGGGCGTCGCGTCGGGCGACGTGAAAGCGGCGCTCTCGCAGGTTCGCGAGCACGTCGAGCATGGCGACACACTATCCACCGCACTGGCGCAGCACCGCGAACTGTTCTCGCCGCTGTACGTGGGGCTCGTGCGTGCCGGCGAGAAGAGCGGCGACCTGGAGTCGGCGTTCGCGCGACTGGCCGACCAGCTCGAGCGGGACGAGCAGCTCCGCGGCCGCATCCTGTCGGCCGCGATCTATCCGATGCTGCTCGCCACGGCCGGGACGGTGGCGGTGACGGTGCTCTTGTTCTTCGTGCTGCCGCGCTTCGTCACGCTGCTCGAGGGAAGCGGCGCGACGCTGCCAAGGTCGACGGCGACCCTGCTCGCGTTGGCGGCCGGGCTTCATCGCGGCTGGCCCGTGTTGGTGCTCATCCCGTTCGTCGTTGCCGCGTTCGTGGCCTGGACGCGCACCAGCGACGCCGGGCGGCGAACGTGGTCGTCGGCGCTGCTCGCGCTGCCGGGCATCCGGACACTCCGACGCTACGCGCTCGCCGGTCGATTCGCTCGGCTCGTAGGCGTGCTGCTCGGCGGCGGCGCGCCGCTGTTACCGGCGCTCGACGACACGGTCGAGTCGATCGGCGACCCCGTGGCGCGTGACGACGTGGTTCGAATTCGCACGCGCGTGCGCGATGGCAGCTCGCTGCGCGCGGCGCTTGCCGAAAGCCGGCTCTTTCCGCCTCTGCTCGCGCAGCTCGTCGGGGTCGGCGAGGAGGCGGGACAGCTTCAGACCTTTCTCATGAAGTCGGCCGACATCTTCGAGGAGCGCACGGAACGGGCGACGCAGCGGCTGGCGACTTTCGCCGAGCCGGCGATGATCGTGATCTTCGGATGCATGGTCGCGTTCGTCGCGCTGTCACTGCTGCAGGCGATCTACGGCATCAACGCGAATTCCTTCAAGTGACCTCGACGATGACGGGCGGAGGCGGCGCACGTGGCGGATTCACGCTGTGGGAGCTCACGATGGTGCTCCTCGTGCTCGCGATCGCGGCGACGCTGGCCGCGCCGGCGTTCGCGCGGTTCGGCGCCGACCAGCCGACCAGCGGCGCCGACGCGATGCTCGCACTGCTGCGCGACGCGCGAAAGGCCGCGATCGCGTTCGACGCGGACGTGACGGTGCGGCTCGATCCCACGAACCTCGACTACGCCGTCGACACGTCGGGCGCGAACGGATCGGGAGCATACGCGAGCGGAGTCCTCGATCTTGGGCCGGCGCAAACGCTGGTGACGGATCAGCCGCGGTTGCAGTACGTCTTCCGCGCAACGGGCGCGGCGTTCGCCGACAGCGTCGTGGTGCGCGGTGGCCGCGTGCCGCTCGTGGTCCGTGTCGATCCCTGGAGCGGAATCGCCCGTGTCGATTCGCTATAGCATCCGGCGGCCGCGCCGCGGCATCACGCTCCTCGAGGCCGTGGTCGCGATCGCGATCGTCGGTATGACGTCCGTCGCGGCGCTCGAATCGGTTGGCGGGGAGATGCGCACGGCAGAACGCGCGCGCCGCGCGATCGAAGTCGAGGCGTTGGCCACCTCGCGGCTCGAGTTCATGGATCTGCTCACCGATCGCGAGCTGCTGTCGCTGCCGGACTCGGTGGAGCGGGGCACGTTCGCCGCGCCGCTCGACGAGTACTCGTGGAAGACGACATCGACGCCGGTTTCCGAGCAGCCGGGTGTCTACGACGTGCGCGTCACGGTCGTATGGGGCGGCGGGAGCTACATGCTTCGCACGTACGTTTATCGGACGCCGCCGCTGGCGACCCGGGAATGAGCATGCGCGCGCACGGCGGGATGACGCTCATGGAGCTAGTGATCGGACTCGCGATCACAGGCATGATGGCGGCCACCGGCGCGGGGGCCTTCGAATCGATCATCGCGCATCGGCGGACGATCCATGATGCGTCGGTGTCGACCGAGCGAGCGGCGGCGCTCCGCGACCTGCTTCACGTGTGGATCGCGGCGGGCACGGTGCAGATCCCCCGCGGCGGCGGACCGCGGGGCCTGACGCGCGGTCTGGGGACGGCACTGGCGACGCGCACCGCGACAGGTGGCGCGATGAACGCGGCGTCCGTCACCGCCGCACAGGCGAGCGGCGATGAGCTCAGCTTCACGACCTCGGCGCTCAACCCGTCGTTGGTTGGCAGCGTGCGGATCCGGTTGTACATCGATGCCGATGACAACACGGCGGAGCACGGCCTCACGATGGAATACCAGCCCAATCTGCAGCAGCCAATCGTGCGACGGATGCTCGACTCGACGATCGATACGCTCAAGGTCGAGTTTCTCGACACGCGCACCAATCGCTGGATCGCGTCGTCGGAGGCGGCGACGGTCGCGAATCCGGCCGCGGTTCGCGTCACGCTCCTGACGGAAGCCGGCCACGTGGCGCCTCCGATCCTGGCGCTGCCAATGATCTTCTCGCTCGCGCAGAACGGTCGGCAGCCGGCGGTGGGCCGATGAAGGCACGCCGCGGAGTCGCGCTGCTCGCCGCGCTCTGGCTCGTCGTGGCCATTGCCACCGTCGCGCTGCAGTTCAGCCTCGAGGCTCGCGAGCGACGCACCGTCGGCATTCTGACCTCGGAGCGCGGTATTCAGCGGGCGGCCGCACTCGGCGCGCTGGCGCTCACGGAAGCGCGACTCGAACGGGCACTCCGCGTCGCGCCCACGGGCAGCAGCGTACAACGGCTGCGGTCGAGCGATCCCTGGATGGACGTCGACTCGGTGTATTCCGGGTCCGTGCTCGTCGACAGCATGCCCGTCGACGTCGTTGCGCGGGACCTCGGCGAGAAGCTCAACATCGACCAGGCGAACGAGACCGAGCTGCAGACGTTCTTCAGCTTCCTGCTCGGCGACTACTCCAAGGCAACGCAATTGGCCCAGGCGATCATGGATTGGCGCGACGCGGACAGCATCCCGCGCCCGAGCGGTGCCGAGCGTGACGCTTACATCAAAGCCGGCATGCTCGCGCTACCCACGAACACGCCGTTCCGAGACGTCGACGAGCTCCAGCACGTCATGGGCATGACTGCCGAGACCTACGCGGCGGTGGCACCATATCTCACGACGCGCGGCACCGGCGCGATCAACATCAATTCGGCGCCTGTGCCGGTACTGCGAGCTCTCCCGGGCATGACGGACGCGACACTCAATCGCATTCTGCAGCTACGCTCTCAGGGGCGGCGGATCGAGAACATGGCAGACGTGTTCCCAAGCATGCGCCGAGGTGGCCGCCGGTTGGTCGGTCAGCTCTCCACACAAGCGGCCATCGACCAGTTCGCGGCCCGCGCGACGCTCGTTGCGAACGAAGTCGAGCTCACGATCATCGCGCGCGCAGGACCACAAGCGCCGGCAACGAGGCTCACGGCGATCATTGCGCGCACGTCGTCGACGAGCGCCGCGGTTCGGACGAAGCTATGGTGAAGACCGTCAACGTCGCGCGGGCTGGCAGGAAGCGAATCCGCACCGGCATCGCGCTCTCGCTCACCGAGCTGTGCGCGGCCGACGTCAGGCTGCGGGGAGACGGGACTGGCGTCTGGCGCACACCGATCGAGGCGTTGAACGGCGAAGCGGCGTGGCCGTCGCTGGCAGGCGCGCTCGCCGGTTTGGCCCGCGCGCTCGGCGTCGCCGACGGCATTCTTGCCGTGTCGCTGATGCCGCCGCTCACCGAGGTGCGCCGGCTCGATCTGCCGCCGCTGCGCGACGATGACCTGCAACGGTTGCTCGCTCGAAACGCCTCTCGCTATTTCGTGAACGCGCGCGGGCCGCAAATGGTCGGCGCGTCGAGGATCGGTCGGGCGCGCCGGGGTGAACCAGCGCCGGTGATCGCGGTCGCCGCCTCAGCGCGGCTCATCGCGGCGATTCACGCCGCGGCCGAGCAGAGTGGCTGGGCGGTCGAGAGCATCGCGCCCGCGGAGACGGCTTGGGCGGCGGGCGCGCGGATGCTCTGGCCGGTGCCGGGGCGAGAGACGGCGTACACCATTGTGGCGCAGGATGATCGGACCGACGTGCTGCAACTCGAGGGTGGCCAACTCACCGGCGTACGCCGGTTCCGCGGCGGCACCGTCGACCTTGGCATGATCGCGGACACGGTGCGCGCGTCGACGCGCGTCGGCATCGCGGGAGCGGTCGCGACACGGCGCGAGCTCGCGAGGTCGCTCGAGCAGTTCGGCGTGCGTGCGCTCGCCCCGGCCGGCGAAGCCGCGGCCAGCGCCGATCGAGGCGACTCCCTCGCCGCGCACTTCGCGGGCGAGCCCGGTGGTCCCGTGCTGCGCAGCGCCGACGCGGCGGTCGAGGATCGCACACGGACGACCCGACTCGCCTGGGCACTCTCCGTCGCGGCGGCAGCCTTGCTGGTGCTCTCCGCCGGTCTCGAGTTGTGGGGCGTGAAGCATCAGCTTCGCGTGGTGCGCGCGGAGCGCGCCGCGCTGCGTGGCCAGATCGCGACGACGCTCGTCGGCCGAACGACGCTCGAAGCGATGTATGGCAAGGTTGCGTCGCTCAATGCGGCCGAGCGCAGCGCACCGCAGTGGTCGGCGGTCATCGCGGCGCTGAGCGAGGCAGTTCCGGAAGATGCCTACCTGACCGCAATTCGAACGCGACAGGATTCGCTCGTGATCGATGGTCTTGGCGAACACGCGGCACGGGTGTTCGATGCGCTGGCCAACACGCGCGGGCTCGTCGACGTGCGGGCCGCGGCGCCAGTGCGGCGCGAGGCACGTGAAGACGGGTCGGCGCTCGAGCACTTCACGATCGCGGCGCGGGTCGAGCCCGCGATCGAGCGTGGCTCGACGGCTTCGCCGGTCCTGAGTGGCCATCCGCGGAGGCCGAGCCCGTGAGGTGGAGCGCATTGAGCAGCCGCGAGCGGCGCACGGTGATCGTTGGAGGATTGGTTGCCGGGGCGGGCCTCTTCTTCGTGTGGGGCGTTCGTCCATACCGCGCCGCGCTCGTCGATGCGCGCGAGACACTCTCGACGGAGACCGCGGCGCTCGCACGCGAGCGCGCCGCAGTGGCGTCGGCGCGCGAAAACCCGCGTTTGCTGCAGATGACCGATTCGGCGATGCGCGCCGCGCGGCCGCGGCTCTTCGAAGGAAAGGACGACGTGATGGCGAGTGCGGAGCTCGCGTCGTACCTGGGCGACGTTGCGCGACGAGCTCGTGTCTGGATGCAGGATGCCGCGACGCGTCCAGCCGTTGCTGGACCGGACGGTACCCGCGCCCTGCGGGTCGAAATCCGCGCCGAGTCGGACCTCATGGGCACGTTGTTGTTCCTGCAGTCGCTCGAGCGCGGAGAGAAGCTGGTTCGTGTGGACCGGCTCGACCTCGTCCGATCGCAGCGGCTGGGCGATCCGGACGCCGAGGCGATCGCGATCACGGCGACGATCTCCGGATTCGCGACCGGCGATTCGACGATGGCCGTGGGAACGACGCTGCCGTCGACCGTCGCCGCGGTCCCGGCGCGAGGGAGCGAGCGGCGATGAACCTCCGCGACGCGTTGCGCCGACCAGCAGTACGCGTGAGCGCCGCGCTGCTTCTCGTGGCGTCGGCAGTCACCGCCCGCTCGATCGTGGACGCGACGCGCGCCGCTCCGGTTCCAATGGCGCCCCACACCACGATCGCGCGCGTCGACCAGACCGCCCGTGCACCACTGCCGCCGCCTGCGGACATCCAATCCGCGGTCGAGGGCGACCTCTTCTCGCCGGATCGTTCGGCCCCTTCGGCCCCCTATCGCATGCCGGGCGAGCGTGACCAGACCGATGCTCCGGCGGTCGAACCCATGAAGCCGCAGGTGCTCGGAACGGTCGTGGCGACCGATGGTCGCAGCTTTGCGACCGTGCAGCTCGGCGATGATAGCCCGGTGCTCGTGCACGTCGGCGACAAGGTCGGCGAGTGGATCGTGAAGGCGATCGGGCGCGGCAAGCTCACGGTCGTTACGGCCGGCGGTGTACGCGCCGATCTCTCGATGTCAAAGCCAGGAACCTGACATGGTTTTCGTTCATAAAGCTCTCATTCCACTGGCCGCGATCGCTTTGTGCATCGTGCCGTCGGGTCGCGCCGCGGGGCAGGGATCGCGAGCGGCGAGACAGGATACGGCGAAGGCGGCGGTCTCGCTCGACTTCCAGGATCAGGAGCTTCGAGTGGTGCTGGACGCGATTGCCGCCGCGGGGGATCTGAACGTCTCGCTGACGAACATTCCGTCGCAGCGGGTGAGCCTGCACCTGGGACGGCCGGTCACGCGCGATGGTATGGCCGAACTGCTGAAGGGCGTTGCCGAATCCAACGGACTCAAAGTCACGGAGAGTCCGACGCTGATTCAGATCGCCGGTCCGCCGCCGGAACGACGAGAGACGCCTCAGCAGGTTCTGGCGCAGCAGTTCGCGCAGGCCCAGCAAGCGCAGCAGATGCGGTTGTACACGTACCGTCTCAAGCACGCGAGCGCCGTGCAGCTCGCGCCGGTGTTGACGAACCTGTTCAGTGGCTTCGTGGGCACCACCGGACGCGCGACGACGACCGTGGTGCCGAACGGGCGCGGAGGCTTTACGACGATCACCCCGACGGCCTCGGCGCCGCCTGGCAACATCACGAGCATCCCGACGCCGTTCGGCGGCGGGGCGGGCGGTGGTGGCGCAGCCGGCCGAGCCGCACGGGCGGAACGCGCCGCGGCGGTATCGGATGCCACGGCGACCGCGCAGCTCGCGGGCAGCGCGGGAATTCCAATCACGGGGAATGCGATCACGAACGCGTTCCAGCAGATCACCGGCGCGCTCTCCAACCAGGCGGGAGAAATACGAATCATCGCCGAGGAATCGAGCAACTCGCTCCTCGTGCGCGCCTCGGAGAGCGACTGGGCGCTGATCCAGCAGATCATCCAGGGCGTCGACCTTCGGCCGTTGCAGGTGCTGATCGAGGTGACCATCGCCGAGGTGCAACGTACGCGCGCGCTCGAGGTGGGAGTTTCGGGGACGGCGAAGCGCGTCCAGACGGGGAAGAACCCATCGGTCATCAGCGTCACGGCGCCACCGGAGGCCGATCCGCGCGACTTCATCCTTCAACTCACCGGCGGGCACGGCACGATCAACTACGACGTGGCGATTGCGGCACTGCAGGAGCGCGGTGACGTGCGTGTGCTTTCGCTGCCCGTCATCATCGCGCAGAACAATCGCCAGGCCGTGCTCAACGTCGGATCATCGCGCCCGTTCGTCGAAGTGTCGCAGACCGTGCCGAACGATCCAACCGGTCGCGTGCAGACCGTGCAGTACATCGACGTCGGGACGGTACTCAGCATCACGCCGACTATCAATCCGGACGGCTACGTCAATCTGCAGGTGACGCAGACGGACAACAGCGCGACGAACGAAGTCCAGTTCGACGCGCCGGTGATCAACAAGCGTGAGGCGACGACGCAGATCTTCATTCGCGACGGGCAGACGACGGTGATTGGCGGCCTGGCCGACAACACGCATTCGAGCGACGTCAGCGGGCTGCCGCTCATCAGCCGAATCCCGATCATCGGCCCACTGCTGTTCGGCCGCGTGACGCGCAACCAGGATACGAACGAGCTGTTCCTGTTCCTGACGCCGCACATCATCTCGAGCGACGAGGACATCGACAGGCTGCGCGATGCGGTAAAGGAAGGCAGCGATCTCCTCAAGAACACGAACGTGGGGCCGCACATCATCCCGCGGGGCGACGCGCCGCCGGCCAGACCCGACAGCGCGAAGATCGACACGCTCACCACGCTTCGTCGTCGTCCGCCGGTGGCGGACTCCCTCGCGCCGCGGCCATGGCGATAGCTGATCGCCCGGACGCGATCCACTCGGCGACGGAGCTGCTCGAGGTCGAGCGAATCACGACCGCGTTGTCGGCAGAGTGGCTCGAGCAGCACGGGCTGCTCCCGCTACGGCGGGACGCCGACACGGTCGTCACGGGCACGTGGCTCGATCGGGTCGATCCGCTCGCGCTCGACGATCTGCGGCTCCTGTTGGGCGCACACGTGTCGCTGGTCCGCTTCGGGGAACACGAGCTTCGAACCGCAATCCGGCGCGTGTACGCGCCGGAAGCGGCGACCGCCGAGGGAGTGATCGCCGGTCTGACCAGCGACCTGCCTGCGGCCAGTACGGAAGAGATTCCCCTCGACGACCTGCTGCACCTGGCCAACGAAGCGCCGGTCGTCCGCCTGGTGAATCTCCTGTTGATCGAAGCGCTCGACGCTCGCGCCTCGGACGTGCACCTCGAGGCCTATCAGGACGGGCTCCGCGTGCGCTATCGCATCGACGGCGTGCTGCAGAACGCGCCGGCGCCGCCGCCGCACCTGACCGCGGCCATCATCAGCCGGCTCAAGATCATGGCCGAGCTGGACATCGCGGAACGTCGCCTGCCGCAGGATGGTCGCATCCGGCTTCGGTTGCTGAACCGGCAAGTCGACGTGCGGGTGTCGACCGTACCGACGCTGCGCGGCGAGAGCGTGGTACTCCGGCTTCTGGACAAGGAGCGCGGACGCATCTCGCTCTCCGAGCTCGGCATGGCGCCCGACACGCTCGCCCTGTTCTCCGAGGTCGTCTCACACCCGCATGGCATCGTGCTCGTCACCGGACCGACCGGCTCGGGCAAGACCACGACGCTGTATGCGGCCGTCGAAATGATCCGCACCGGCCGTGAGAAGATTCTCACGGTGGAAGATCCCGTCGAGTACGAGCTCGCCGGCGTGCCGCAGGTGCCGGTCAGCGAAAAAGTCGGCGTGACGTTCGCGGCGGCGCTGCGCTCGCTGCTCCGACAGGATCCCGACATCATCCTCGTCGGTGAAATCCGCGACCCCGAAACCGCGGAGATCGCGACGCAGGCCGCCCTCACCGGACATCTTGTGTTGTCGACGCTGCACACGAATGACGCGCCCACCGCGCTCACGCGCCTGCTCGATCTCGACGTCGCGGCATATCTGGTGGCGAGCACGGTCGACGCGGTGCTCGCGCAACGGCTGGTCCGCGTGATCTGCTCGAACTGCAAGACGGAGACGACGCCCGACGCGGTCGCGTCGCGTCGGGTCGACGTCGAAGCGCTCGGTCTGACGCGCGTCTGGCGCGGCGCGGGTTGCGACCAGTGCCGCGGCACGGGCTATCACGGCCGCACCGGCGTGTACGAGCTGCTCGTGATCGACAACGAGCTCCGGCTCGAGATCCAGCGTCGCCGCGGCTCGGAAGAGCTGCGGGC
>DATJIZ010000075.1:0-6277 GCA_035492735.1 Gemmatimonadaceae bacterium
ACCGCGGACAGTGGGAGATTGCGGTCGATCGAGTGCACGGCCTGACGCAGCGCGGGCAGCGCGGCGAGCGGATTGCCCGTGGTGCGCACGGCGACCGTCATGTTGCGCAAGCCAACCTGGCTCACCGGGAAGTAGTACTGAATGCGTGGCTCCGCATCGAGGCCTTCATGCGCGGCGTGGCCGACCACGCCGACGATGGTGATCCAGGTCGAGTCCTGCTTGCCCGGCGCCGCGCCGAACGTGATGCGCTTTCCGATGGGGTCGACACCCTTGAAGTACTTCCGCGCGAACTCGTCGTCGATGACCGTCACTTGTGGCGCGCTCTTGATATCCTGCGTATTGAACAAGCGGCCGCGGCGCAGCGGAATCCTGAGCGCCGAGAAGAATTCCGGCGACACGATGCGGACGTCTCCCCACGGACCGTTCTGGCCGGGTGGAACGATCAGATTCTCGATGTTGAAGCTCGAGGTCGACCACCCGCCGCCGAACGGGATGACCGACGTAAGGCCGGCGGCGCGCACGCCGGGGACGGCGTTGAGCCGCTGCATCAACTGATCCGTGAACAGAATCTGCGCCGTATCCGACGGATACTTCACCTGCGGGAGGTTGAGATTGAACACCAGCACACCGTGCGGATCAAAGCCGGGATCGACGCCCTGGAGTCGCGCGACGCTCTTGATGAGAAGTCCCGCGCCGACGAGCAGGGTGAGTGAGAGCGCGACTTCGGCGATCACCAGGCCGCGGCGCAGTGTGCGGCCGGCAAAATCGGCCGTCCCGCTCCGGCTGCCGTCCTTGAGAGTTTCCTGAAGGTTGGCGCGCGACGTCTGAAGGGCCGGTGCAAGGCCGAACAAGAGCCCCGTGCCGAGCGACACGAGCAGCGTGAACACGACGACGTTCGTATCGATGCCGACCTCGGACGCACGCGGAAGGTTCGGATTGAGCGCGACGAGCGACTTCACACTCCACTGCGCCAGCGCCAGCCCAAGGACACCGCCGGCGACGGCGAGCAGGACGCTCTCGGTGAGCAACTGCCGGACGAGCGACGCGCGATCGGCGCCCAGCGCGGCGCGAATGGCGATTTCCTTGATGCGCATCGCCGCGCGGGCGAGCAGCAGGTTGGCGACGTTCGCGCAGGCGATCAGCAGGACGAAGCCCACGGCGCCGAGGAGGACGAACAGTGCGGGTCGGATGCGGCCACTCGACAGATCGTCGAGCGAGCGAAGCTTGAGCGTCCACTTGGGCGAAAAGGTGTTCGGGTTCACCCGCTTGAGATTTTCGGCGAAGGTCGTCATCTCCGCCTGCGCACCCTGGATACTGACGCCGGGCTTCAATCGCGCTACGGCGTTGAGGTATTCGTTGGTGTACCCGCGCGTGAACGCCGCGGCAGGCAGGGCGAGCGGAACGAACAGGTCCGCCGTGCGCGCGAAGAAACTGCGGAACTGCGGGGGCATCACGCCGACGATCTGGTACGATTCGCCGTTCAACTCGATCGTCTGGCCAATTGCCGAAGGCTGGCGGGCGAACAGGCGGGTCCAGACACCGTCGCTCAGCACGACCACGTGCTCGTGCCCGGGCTCGTCGTCGTCGCGATTGAGCGCGCGTCCGAGTTGCGGCGGCACACCGAGCGTGCGAAACCAGTCGCCCGAGACGCGCACGCCGGGAATGCGCTCAGGATCGCCCGTGCCAGTGAGGTTGGCACCGAACTGCGACTCGACGGCGACGGACGCGAAGCTTTTCGTCTTGTCCCGATAATCGCGGAAGCCGCGCGCCGAGACCGGCGCTTCCATGTTGTTCAGCGACGGATAGAAATGCTCGATCGAGACGAGCTGCGCCGGATCGCGGTACGGCAGCGCGCGAAGCAGCACCGTGTTGACGACGCTGAAGATCGCGCTGTTCGCGCCGATGCCGAGCGCCAGCGTGACGATCACGATGGCCGTGAAGACTGGCGCCTTGGCGAGTCGGCGAATGCTGTACCTGAGATCGCGCAACAGCGTGTCCATGTGATCCTCGACGGCGAGGTAGGCGAGGCGAGCGCGGATTTGCGTTGGACAGTACGGCAGCGCCGAAGGTTCGCGCGATGGATGGGCCAACGAAAGCGGCGCCGCCCGTTCGAGGGCGGCGCCGCGAGCGTGCCGAAGGTTGGTTGCGGAGATTTAGCGCGGACGACCGAACACGATCGGGAAACCGCCGCCACGTCGGCCGCCGTAGATGCCGCCCATCCCACCGCGCGGCCCACCATAGACGTCGCCGCCGATCGGGTGACCGCGACGCACGGGCGTCCGCGGATCGCAGTGGTCGTCGTCACCCACCATTCCACCGCCGAGAATCGCGCCAAGAATTCCGCCGATCACCGAGCCGGCGCCCGAGCCACCGCCGTGCACCGGGATGTTACCCGCCGACGGATACGACTGGGCGGGAATGGCCGACGGCCGCGCCAGAGGCGGCGAGTCGGGCGTCGGCGTTTCGGACGGCGCCGGCGTGGATGCCATCACCTGAACCTGCGGAACCTTTTCCTTGACTTCGGCCACCTCGACGGGTTTCGCCGATGCCTTGATCGTCGGGTGCTCGCTCCGGATCACCTTTGGTCCGTTGGGCGCCTTTTTCGGCCGCACCGCGAGCTCCTGCTTGGCTTTCGGCGCCACTTCGTCCGGGCTGATCTGGATGTTCGGCGTCTGCGTAGCCAACTGCAGATCGCGCTTGAGATCGTCCGTCATCGACGCGGAGCTCCGCGGCTTTTCCTTGCCGCATGCCATCGCGACGATCGCGGTGGACGCGAGTGTCCATGTCATCAGCTTTCGCACAGTCCCTCCGGGCACGAGCGGCTTCACGCAGGCGCGTAATAGCCACTTCGAGAAGATGGCACGGTGCGGGCCATATGTTAACCCCACGATCAGGGACCTTGGTCGCAATCGGCGTCATCCAGTTTGGACGCCGACGTCCACCAGCGGGGACATGGAATCTGCTCAGGGGATCGCGCCGGCGGCGCCGGCGCGGCGTGGATCGGCCCCGGCCGTGACACGGCCCTTCTCGATCCGAACCGCCGCGCCGTAGCCCTCGCGCAGCTCGCCGGGGAGCGACACGATCTGCGTACGGTAGCCAAGCACCTCGAGCCGTTTCATGACCTCCGGCGCAAAGCCATCCTCCATCTGAATGGTCGCAGCCGCCGGGGAAGTTCCCGCCCCACCGCGTCCGCCACGGCCGCCGCCAAAGCCGCCGCCCACCAGAAACCGGGGCAGCTCGAGCGCGGCCTGCGGATCGAGGTGCTGGTCGATCATCCCGACGAGCGTCTCGTACACCGCGGATGTGATCCACGCGTTGCCCGCCGCGCCGAGGGCGATCACGGGGCGGCGCCTGGGGCCGGAGCCCTCGAACACGATCGTCGGCGTGATGGTGCTGCCGTGTCGCGCGAACGGCAGGCGCGCACCGTACGCGGTCGAGTCCGTTCCGTACGACGAGAGCTTGTCGTTGTAAATGAAGCCCAAGCCCGGAGTGACGTAGAAATTCCCGCCCCAGGTGCCGAGCGTTTGCGTTGCGGCCACGACATTGCCCTGCACGTCGGCGATCGCGAACGCGGTCGTGCCCGACGACCGGCACGACGCCGCCTGCGAGGCGCCGTACCCGTGCGCGATGCAATGTGGCGGTTCGGCGAGATCGACACGCGCCGTCTTCTGTCCCGGCTGCGCGCAGGCGAGCGTGTCGCCGCGCAGCGAGGCCAAGCTCAGAGCTTTGTCGGGATCGAAGCACCGCCAGCGAGCCCGGGCCGTGTCCTTGTTGGTGAAGGGCTCCGTGTTCACCGGCCAGAGGCTCGGATCGGCGATGCGATTGCGGGTCGAAGGCACGAGCTGCCATGCCGCAATCATCGCGTGCAGCGTCCCCGCGTCGTCCTCGTACGACTTGGGTTGCGAATAGTTCTCGAGCAGGTTCAGCTTCGCGGCCAGGTCGGCGCCGCCGGACACCGGTGGCGCGCTCGAGAAGAACGTGTAGCCTCGGTAGGAGCCTTCAACCGGCTCGCGCTCGACGGCAAAGTACCGAGCCATGTCGCTCGGTTTGATCGCATTGCCATGTGCGTGCAGATCGTCGACGAGTCGCTTCGCGACCTCGCCTTTGTAGAATCCGTCGGCTCCGCCTTTCGCGATCTGCTCGAGCGTCCAGGCGAGATCGGGGTTCTTGATGGTGTCGCCGGCGTGCAGCGGCTCGCCGTTGCGAAAGAACAGCGCGCGGCTTCCGTCGTACTTCAGGAACTGCTCGCGCTCCGTGGCGAGCGTCGTCGCGAGTCCTTCGCTCACGACGTACCCGTCGCGCGCTGCCCGGATCGCCGGCTGGAGCAGATCGCCCCAGGGAATCTTCTTGCTGCCGAATCGCTGCCAGGCGAGGTACATCGCCGCGACGGTGCCGGGGACGTTGGCCACCACCGGTCCGCCGTCAGGCAGTCGGCCGTTGTGAAGCAGCGAGGTGTTTCCGAGCCCGGCGTCTTCCGGCACGCGTGACATGAACTCGATGAGGCGCGGCCGCTCCATCGACTGCTGGTAAACGACCATCTGGCCGTAGCCGCCCGGCCCACTCGCGTCCGGCTCGACGACGCCGAGGGCGAACGACACCGCCACCGCCGCGTCGACGACGTTGCCACCTTTGGCGAGCATCTCCAGCCCCGCGGCGGTGGCGACTGGATGCGCGCTCGAAACGGCGGCGCGCCCGGAGGCTGGCTGCCGATACGGAGGATGCTCGCGTACGAGATCGTGCAGCACCGCCCGGAGCTCATCGTCGCTCGCCGCGGCAAGCGCGCGCGGACGATACTTGGCTCTGAGAGCAACCCACCGCTCGCGGCGCGACGCGGCGTCGGGTGTCGAGTAATACAGCGCAGCCGTGCGCTCCCACAGTTGATCGAATGCATCGGCGTTTCGTCGTGAGCGGTCGAGGGCCGGCGCACCGGCCTGTTCGACGGCTTGCTTGTCAGGTACCGGTGGTGCATCGACCGACCAAAGGCGTCCGGATGACGGCGCCAGCAGGTTGGCTTCGCGATCGCTCGTCCGATCCGGGTCCCCGTTGTAGGCAACTGGAGCAATGCCGTCATCGGCCGGGATCGCGGCGAGCATCACGGTCTTGCCGTCCGGACTCCACGCGGATTCGGCGCGATGCGCACTCACGAGATTCGAGTATCGCCCGTCGACCGGAGACACGTAGACGGCACCCCGCGCCGCGCTGGTCGTCCAGGTCAGCCGGTCGCCGTCCGGCGACCATGCGGGGTGCTCGACGCGCGCATCGCTCAGCACGGTGATCGCGCTGTCGCCGTCGAGATCGCGAACGATGAGCCGTCGAGCGTCGCTGCCAATCGAGACGTATGCGACGCGCCGGCCATCGGGCGAGATCGCCGGCCACTGCTCGGTATCGGTGCTCCTGGTGAGTCGCGCTTCGGCACCGTCCGGTTGACGAACCCAAATGGACGCGTCAGCGAGGCGGCCGCGGACGAACACGACGCGGCCGTCGTGCGCCACGCCGGGTTGGCCCTCGAACAGTGGCGACGATGTGATGCGCTGCGGTTCGGCGGCGGCTCCCGACTGCGGCACGGCAACTCGCCACAAATCGAAATTGCCAGAGCGATCGGACGAGAAGACGATGGCCGAGCCGTCGGGCGTCCATGCGGGCTCTCGATCCCAGGCCGGCCCGCTCGTGAGCTGGTGCCACTCGCCGCGGGGTGAGACGATCCACAGATCGCCCCGCACGCTGACGGCGAGCCGGCCGTCGTGCGCGTACGCCGGATTGCGAGGGGCGCCGCCGGTCTGTGCAGGTGACGCAGCCTGCGCGACGAGCGCGAGGAAGGAGACAGCGAGCAGCATCGAACGGCTCCAGGGGGAATGAGATCGGAAGTCCGGAAACTCGATCTCGCCATGCACAGCGTCAACCCGCGGCGAGTGGCTGCGCGGCACGCTGCGTGCGGGCGCGAGCAGGCGCCGGTGTTCGTGGGTTCAGCGAATACTCAAGGAGGAGCAGATGCCAAGGGGCGACAAGAGCTCGTACACGGACAAACAGAAGCGGCAGGCACGCCACATCGAGCAGGGGTATGAGAGCCGCGGTGTTGGCGAACGCGAGGCGGAGCGACGCGCGTGGGCCACCGTGAACGCGGAGACCCACGGCGGCAAGAAGTCAGGCTCCGGCCGCGGGCGCTCGGAGAATCACGAGCCGTCGCGCAAGGGAGGCCGACTCGGCGGCTCGAGCCAGAGTCACAGCGAACGCAGCCGCGCCGCGAAGAAAGGCTGGGAGACGCGCCGCCGTCACGGGA
>DATJIZ010000076.1:0-7048 GCA_035492735.1 Gemmatimonadaceae bacterium
GAGAAGATGCAGCGCGTGGTGCCACAGGAGCCGGCCGCCGCGCCGCCGGCCGGGGCACCTGATCCGGCCGCGGCCCCGGCCATCGATCTGCGAGCGCTGCTGCGCGGCCGCTTCGGCGGCTGATCTTTCGCGGCCGCGCCAGGCCAGCCACTAAGAACGTGGGGTTGATGCCGGATTATGCGGATTTGGCAAGCCTGAACGGCCTGATCGCTCCGCTCGTCACCAGGACTCCGTGCGCAACGAGCCGAGGAATTCTTTTGGGACTGCCCCGGGACGCGGTGGCTCGCCCGAGCGTCAGTTCACAACAGTTCGTCACCGGCTCGTTGTGGACCGGAGTCGGTTCGGCGCGCGGAATGATCGGCGTCGCTTCGGCTCGCAGATCCGATAAATCCGGATCAACCCCACGTTCTTAGGAGCCAGGCCCCGGCACCCACGACCGCAGTGCATCGAATGGATGCCTGGGATTCGTCTTGGCGAGCTCGATGATTCGCCGAACGGTCGTGCGCAGATTCCCGTGTTCCTTCACCCAGATCTCATCGAACAGATCGAGATCGGTGTTGTAGAGCCGGTGCGCCAGGAGCGCCGCGTTGTCGAGACGGATCCGAGCGAGGGCGCGTGTCGGGATGGTCTTGAGCTGCGGGCCGAGTGAGTCGACCAGCGCATGCCGCGCCCGCGCGTACAGTGTGTCCCGCGCCAGGACGCGGGCGGCGGAGTCCGCGGGATGCGCCTTGAACGCCGAGTCGACCTGGCGGTAGAGCTGCGCCCAGAAGCGGGCCATCAGCTTGTCGTCGCTCCAGCGCGCGTCGGCCTGATCGGCGGCGGCGGGTGAACCGCGGACGCGAAAAAACCACGCCGAGCCGCGCGCGCCCACGAAGTTCGCGAACGACTCGTTGAAGACCGCCTGGCCCGAGGCGTAGTACGTGTTGTGGGTGAGCTCGTGGATCACCGTATTGGCCAGATCGACCGTGTCCTCGCCGAGCGTCGTGGAGAGCAGCGGGTCGTTGAACCAGCCGAGCGTGCTGAAGGCGGGTGACGGGCGGAGGTAGACGTCGAAGCCCTTGCCGGCGAGCGAGCGCGCCGCAGCCCGGGCCGCCGGGAAATCGAAGTAGCCTTTGTACGGCACGCGGCCGACGATCGGAAACCACCAGGTGTACGAGGCGAGCCTGTCAGGATAGGCTCCCGACAGCACGAGCACGAGCGTGTCGCGTTGCAGCTGCGAGTAGGTCCTGAAGCTGTCCTTGGCCTCGAGCCCTATCGACTCGGCGGCAAAGCTCCGCGCCGCGAGGACGAGCCGGAGCCGGCTGGCGATCTGCGGTCGGGTCGCGGCGTCGCGAATGAGGTCGGGAATCGAGCGCCGATTCGCCAGGATTCGGCTCTCGGCCCACGCCGCGCGCACGAGGTAGCGTCCGGTGGGCGCGAGGGCGAGATACGCCACTACGATGAGGGCGAGCACGCCGAGCACTCGCCGCAGGACACGCCACGTAATTCTTTGAAATGGAAACACTTGTAAGAGCCAGGCTGGTGCCTCGGAGCTTTGACACTGCGCGCCCCCCACTCGACCGCTATCTTCATCAAAATGTCCTTCGTCCATCTCCATTGCCACTCGGAGTATTCGCTCCTCGACGGCGCGAACCGGATCGACGACCTGATCCGCCGCGCCCAGGAGTTCGAGCAGCCGGCGCTGGCGATCACCGACCACGGGAATCTCCACGCCGCCTGGGAGTTCCAGGAGAAGGCAAAGAAGGCGAAGGTCAAACCGATCATCGGGATGGAAGCGTACGTCGCGCCTGGCGACCGCCGGATCCGCGGCCGGAACGGCGGACCGGGGTCCAAGCCGTACTTCCATCTGGTGCTGCTCGCCCGCGACCTGACCGGCTACCGCAACCTGGTCAAGCTGTCGTCGCTCGGCTTCACCGAAGGTTTCTACTCGCGCCCCCGGATCGACCGCGAGCTTCTCGCGAAGCACAGCGACGGGATCATCGTCTCCTCGGCGTGCCTGGCCGGCGAGATCGCGACGCATCAGATGGCAGGCAACACCGACGCGGCGCGCGAAGCGGCAACCTGGTACGCCGACGTCTTCAAGGACCGGTACTACCTCGAGGTCCAGGCGCACGAGTCCGAGGGGCAGAGCACCCTCAACACGCGCGTGTTCGCGCTGGCCGAGTCGCTGGGACTGCCGGTGATCGCCACCAACGACGCGCACTTTTTGCGCGCCGACGATCACGACGCGCACGACGTCCTGCTCTGCATCGGTCTTGGCAAGGATCGCAGCGATCCCGACCGCATGCGCTACGATCGAGGGCTGTACTTCAAGAGCGGCGCCGAGATCGCGTCGCACTTCAGCGGTCGGCCCGACGTTCTGACGAACACGCTGGCGATCGCCGACCAGGTCTCGGTCGAGTTCGAGAAGAAGTACCACGTACCCGCCTTTCCGCTCCCCGCCGGCGTGGCGAGCGAGAACGAGCATCTGACGCGACTCGCCGAGAAAGGAGCAAAGGAGCGCTACGGCGATCCGCTGCCGGCCGAAGTGAGCGAGCGACTCGCGTACGAGCTGTCGGTCATCACCACGACCGGCTACGCAGGCTACTTCCTGATCGTGGCCGACTTCATTCAGGCGGCGCGCGATCGCGGGATTCCGGTTGGGCCGGGCCGCGGCTCGGCGGCCGGCTCGCTCGTCGCCTACTCGCTTCGCATCACCGACGTCTGCCCGCTCGAGTACGACCTGCTCTTCGAGCGGTTCCTGAATCCCGAACGCGTGTCGATGCCCGACGTGGACGTCGACTTCTGCTTCGAGCGGCGCGGCGAAGTGATCGAGTACGTTCGGCAGAAATACGGCAAGGAATCGGTCTGCCAGATCGTGACGTTCGGAACGATGAAATCGCGCGCGGCGATCAAGGACGTGGGCCGCACGCTCGGCTTCACGCCCGCCGAAACGGACGCGCTGGCCAAGCTGATTCCGAATCAGCCGAATTATTCGCTCACGGTTAAGGAGGCGATCGAGCAAATCTCCGAGGTCGGCAAGCTGTATCGCACCGACGACCGGTATCGGCAGCTGCTCGACTACGCCGTGGCGCTCGAAGGCCTGTCGCGCCACACCGGCGTGCACGCGGCGGGAGTGGTGATCGCGCCCGGCCCGGTCGACGACTACGTGCCGATCTGCACCCAGAGCTCCAAGGGCGCGGGCGCCAGCGGCGAAGACCAGGTGATCGTGAGCCAGTACGACATGAACTGTCTCGAGCACGCCGGCATGCTCAAGATGGATTTCCTCGGTCTCACGACGCTCACCGTCATTCACGACACGCTGGCGGCGATCACCGAGCGAACGGGGACGGCGCTCGACATGAACACGATTCCGTTCGACGACGAGCGCGTGTTCCAGATGCTCCGCGCCGGCCGGACGACGGGCGTGTTCCAGTTCGAGTCGCCGCTCGCCACGGACATGCTCCGGGCGATGCGGTGCGACCGGTTCGACGACCTCGTGGCGTCGAACGCGCTCATGCGACCCGGCCCGCTCGACGCCGGCATGCACCGCGTCTACCAGCGGCGCAAGCGGGGCGAGGAGCCGGTCGTGTACGCGCTGCCCGAGCTCGAGCCGATCCTCCAGCCCACGTATGGCGTCATCACCTATCAGGAGCAGGTGATGCGCATCGCGCAGGTGCTCGCCGGCATCTCGCTCGCCGAAGCCGACGTGCTGCGCAAGGCCGTGGGAAAGAAGGATGCGGAGCTCATTCGCGAGGAGCTCGGCAAATTCGTCGAGAAGTCTGTTGCCCGCGGCTACGACCGGCGCATCATCGAGGAGCTCGCGGGGCAGATCGAGACATTCGGCCGCTACGGCTTCAACAAGTCGCACTCCGTGGCGTACTCGGTGATCTCGTATCACACGGCGTGGCTCAAGGCGCACTATCCAGCCGAGTTCATGGCCGCGCTGCTGTCGTCGTCGATCGGCGACACGGACAGCGTGGTGAAGTTCATCAACGAGGCACGCGAGCTCGGGATCGAGGTGCTGGCGCCCGACGTGAACGAGTCGGGCTACAAGTTCACGGTCATCGGCGACAAGCGAATTCGCTTTGGCCTCGGCGCGATCCGGAACGTCGGCAAGTCGGCGATCGATTCGATTCTCGCCGCGCGGCGCGAGGCGCCGTTCACGTCGTTCCACGATCTGTGCGATCGCGTGGATCTCAGGTTGTGCAACAAGCGTGTGTTCGAGGCCCTGATCGCTTCGGGGGCGCTCGACAATCTGGGCGGACATCGGGCGCAGTACTTCGCGGTGCTCGACAGCGCGTTGCAGGAGGCCTCGCTCAAGCAGCAGGAGGCCGCGGTCGGTCAGTTCTCGCTGCTCGGTGACGCCCAGCAGGGAGAACGCTCGATCGGGGCGCCGCGCGTGCTCCCGAACCTTTCCGCGCTGAGCGAGGCCGAGCGGCTGACGAAGGAAAAGGAGATCCTCGGCTTCTACATCTCCGGTCACCCGTTGGAGCCATTCAGAATCGAATGCGAGCTTTTCGCGACGCATACCGTGGCGCAGCTCGGAAAGTGGACCGATCAGCCCGTGTCGCTCGGCGTGGTGGTGACCGCGATCAAACGCCAGGTCAGCAAGCGGTCCGGCGCGGAGTTCGCGCGGTTGACAGTGGAGGATTTTTCAGGATCTTCCGAGGTCCTGGTCTTTCCGGAGGCGTGGTCGCTGCTGGGAGACCGGGTCAAGACCGACGTACCGGTGCTGTTGAAGGGGAGCTACTCGCGGCGCGATCAGGACGTCGACAATCCGACGTTCATCGTGGAGTCGCTGACGCCGTTCGTCGAGCTGCGATTGACCGGGCAGGTGGCGGTCGCGATCGAGCTGGCGTCGGGCGACCGGCTCGCGCCGGAGGTGATGCGCGACATTCGGACCGTGGTCGAGACACACGCCACGGGGAACGCGGCGTCGCCGCCGCTGGAAGTGCAGTGGAGCGATGGAAGCGGTGCGCGTGCCCGGTTGCGGTCGCGCTCCCTGAGGATCGCGGCATCACAGGCTGCGCTGCGCGACCTGCGCCAGTTGCTCGGCGAGGAACGCGTACGGCTCGTTCGCGGAGGAACCTGAATTGGGCACTTCGGCGACGCTGGAGTTCGAGAAACCGATCCTCGAGCTGGAGAAGCAGATCGACGAGCTGAAGCGCCTGGCCGGCGGTCAGCAGCTCGACGTGAACGAAGAGATCGCGCCGCTCGAGAAGAAGCTGGCCGACCTGCGCGAGGAGATCTACAAGAATCTCACGCCATGGCAGCGGGTGCAGGTGGCCCGGAGCACGAAGCGGCCGTTCACGCTCGATTACATCCAGATGGCGTTCACGGATTTCATCGAGCTTCACGGCGACCGAAACTTTCGCGAGGACCCGGCGATCGTCGGCGGGTGGGCCCGCCTCGACGGCGAGACGGTCATGGTGATCGGCCAGCAGCGCGGCCGTGACACCAAGGAGATTCTCAAGCGGAACTTTGGTATGCCGCATCCGGAGGGCTACCGGAAAGCGCTGCGGTTGATGAAGCTCGCCGAGAAGTTCTCGGTCCCGGTGCTCACGTTCATCGACACGATGGGCGCCTGGGCGGGGCTGGGCGCGGAGGAGCGCGGGCAGTCGGAGGCGATCGCCCGCAATCTGTTCGAGATGAGCCGCCTGGAGGTGCCGATCATCGCGACCGTGATTGGTGAGGGCGGCTCCGGCGGCGCGCTGGCACTGGGTGTTGCCGACCGCACCAACATGCTCGAGAACGCGGTGTACTCGGTGATCACGGTCGAAGGATGTGCCTCGATCCTCTGGAAGGATGGGAAGAGCCAGGAGCTGCGGGAGAAGGCCGCGTCGGCGCTCCGCATCACCGCTCACGATCTGCTCGACCTGCGAGTGATCGACGAGATCATCCCCGAGCCGCCGGGCGGCGCGCACGCCAATCACGAGGTGACGGCCAAGTCCGTTCACGACACGCTCGTCCGCCAACTCGAGGATCTGCGGCGGTACAAGCCCGACAAGCTCGTGCGGCGGCGGAGGGATAAGTTTCTCCGCATGGGCCAGTACCTGGAGTAGGTTGGAGAGCTCGATCGTCGACGGCTCGGAGGTTGGAGCGCTCGGAAGCCAACAGCGCCGTTTCGTCGAGCCCTCGATTACGGATCCGTCCACCCCCGTCGATCCTTCAGATGGTGCTCATCGAAGTCGCCTTCAAGGGCAACCGAAAGGATTTCTTCCTCTGGGAGGAAGACGAGCTGCCGCCGCTCAACGCGGCGGTGATCGTCGATGCCGACCGGGGGGAGGACCTCGGGTTTGTGCATTCCCTGGGTGAGCTCGCTGACAAGCGGAACGCCGGAACACCGCACGGCTATGGCGCGGCAGGCACCACGAAAAAGGCGCGCCGGCTCGCGACAGCCGAAGACGTGCGCCGGGCCAAAGAGCTGCGCGAGCAGGACGAGGACACCCGCCGGCGCGCCATGGAGCGCGTGGCCGCGAATCATCTCGTGATGAAGCTCTCCGATGCCGAATGGCAATGGGATCGGAAGAAGCTCACGCTCTACTTCACCGCCGACAAACGCATCGACTTCCGCACGCTCGTGCGCGAGCTGGCGTCGATGTTTCGCACGCGGATCGAGCTCAAGCAGATCGGCGTCCGCGACGAGGCCAAGCGCCTCGACGGAATCGGGCGGTGTGGACGGCAATACTGCTCGGCGGCCTGGCTGCCCGAGCTCCGACCCGTCAACCTCGGCGTCGCCAAAGAGCAGCGGCTATCACTCAACCCGTCGCAGATCTCCGGCGCGTGCGGGCGCCTCATGTGCTGCCTGCGCTACGAGCACGAGTTCTACGTCGAGAGCCGCAAGCGCTTCCCGAAAGAGGGCAAGATCATCCGGACCAAGCGAGGCGATGAGAAGGTTCTCGCCAACGACATCTTTCGCGAGCGCGTGACCCTGCGGGGCGAAGACGGCGAGCAGCGGACGATTGCGCTCGCCGAGTTGCGGGCCGAAGCAGAGGGGGCCGGCGCACCGCTGCCGGACACGGTCGCGCACACTCCGGCGCCCACCGATGCCGTGGTGGACTCTGGC
>DATJIZ010000077.1:0-13987 GCA_035492735.1 Gemmatimonadaceae bacterium
CGACATGCTCGTTCGGCCGAGACTCGACAGCGCGGCGGTACAACGTCGCAAGACCGTGCAATCGGCGATCACTCGCCGCGTGGCGCAGTCGCCCGTCACGACACCGCGGCACTTGTTCTATGCCATGCTGTACGGCGCCGAGGACCCCTACGTGCGGTCGCTGGTACCGAGTGATTTCAACGTCGCTTCGATCACGACGAGCGACGTCGCGGCGCTTTACGCCAGCCAATTTCGGCCCGACCGCACGTCGATCGTAATCGCTGGTGACCTACAGGGCACCGAGGCCGTGCGCCAGGTTCGGCGTGCGTTCGCGTCATGGCGCAGGGGCGGCTCCGTGGCCGTCCCTCGCGAAGCGGTGGCGGTCATCGCTCGGCCGACGACGATTTATTTGTACGACACGCCCGGCCCGCAGGCGTACGTGTACGTCGGCGCCGCTGGTCCGGCGCGCTCATCGCCGGACTCGTACGCAGCGGACGCGATGGGCGCGATCGCCCTCGTGCGCTTTCAGCAGGCGCTGCGCGACAGGCGTTCGTTCATGTACTCGGGCGCGACGGGGTTCACCTGGCGCCGAGCGTCGCGTCCATCGGCGTTCGTGGGCTCGACGGTCGTCGCGGCAAGCAAGGTGGATAGCGCGCTGGTCGAATGGCTCGCCATCTTGCGCGGACTACGCGGCGCCGTGCCGATCTCGGCGGCCGAGCTTGCGGCCGCGCAGCGCAACCGTATCGGGACGCTCGCCGCACGCATGGACGGTGCGGATTCTCTCTCGGCGCGGCTCGCCGAGATCGTTCGCGATTCGCTCCCACTGGATTACTGGGATCGCTATGCCGCTCGGTTGTCGACGTTGACGACGAGCGAGGTCGCGGCCGTTGCGACACAGGTAATCGACATGGATCACCTGGCGATCGTCGTCGCGGGCGATCGGCACGTCATCGAGCCGGCGCTACGGGCCGCGAACATTGCGCCGGTCGTCATCGTCGACGCATCGGGCCGACCGGCGACGCCGGAGCGGTGACGGATCCGGGCACTCGGACAGTACCGGAGCCCGAAGCCGGCGCGGCTCCCCGCTGTCGCGCGCGCACGGTACATTCCATCGGCTCGGTCACGTGCCGGACCCGATTATGACCGCCAAACCCACTCTCACTCTCGTCACCACGCCGAGGCCGCTGCCGGCCGATCACGTCGAGCGGAACCCTGGCACGCCGCTGGACCTGGACGCAGTGCGCTCGATTCGGGTCAACCGCAGCGCCGTAGAGCGTCGGGCTGCGACCATTCCGACGCGGCGGACCGTGAAGAGAGAGTGGCAAGCCGCTTGGCTGCTGCGTGCGATCACGCTGATCGATCTCACGACCCTGTCCGGCGACGACACGCCGGGGAACGTTCGACGGCTGTGCGGCAAGGCGCGCCGTCCGCTGCGCGACGAGATCGTCGACGCGCTCGGCGCGGCCGACCTCGACATCAAGGTGGGCGCGGTCTGCGTATACCATCGGTTCGTGAGGACCGCGGTCGAGGCCCTGTCCGGTTCGGACATTCCCGTGGCCGCGGTCTCCGCCGGATTCCCGGCCGGTCTGAATCCGATCGAGCAGCGCATCGATGAGATTCGCGCCAGTGTGAGCGCCGGCGCACGGGAGATCGACATCGTCATCACGCGCGCCCACGTCCTCACGGGCGACTACGAGGCTTTGTACGACGAGGTGAGGGGCTTCCGCGAGGCGTGCGGTGACGCGCACATGAAAGCAATCCTCGCCACCGGCGAGCTGGCAACGCTGGGCAACGTCGCGCGCGCGAGCATGGTGGCGATGCAGGCTGGCGCCGATTTCATCAAGACGTCGACGGGCAAGGAAGGGGTGAACGCGAGCTTGCCATTCGCTCTGGTTATGTGCCGGATGATTCGCGAGTACTTCGAGCACACCGGGTATGCGGTCGGATTCAAGCCCGCGGGCGGCATTCGCAATGCCAAGAACGCACTCGAGTATTTGTATTTGATGAAGGAGGAGCTTGGCGATCGCTGGCTCCGATCGGACCTGTTCCGATTGGGCGCGAGCAGCCTGCTCACCGACATCGAGCGCCAGCTCGAGCACTTCGTGACGGGTCGCTATGCGGCGGCCTATCGACAGCCGATGCCCTGAGGGGGAAGAGGGAAGGGGGAAGGGGGAAGGGGTGAACGGTGTGTACCGTACCTAGCTCGTTACGTAGCCGTTCACGTACCTGTTCGCGTACCCGTTCACCTAACCGTTCACGCCGCCCCTCTTCCCTCTTCCCTCTTCCCTCTTCCCTCTTCCCTCTTCCCTCTTCCCCCTTCCCCCTTCCCCCCATGACTGTCGCCGAGATCTTCCGCACGATGGAGTACGGGCCCGCGCCGGAGAGTGAGAAGGAGGCTGCGGCGTGGCTCGGGAAGCGCGAGCGCGTGTTCGGGCACTTCATCGCCGGGGCGTGGACGGAGCCGGGACAACTGTTCGACGTGATCAATCCGGCGACGTCCCAGGTGATCGCGCGCGTCACGGAAGGGACGACCGCCGACGTCGATGCGGCGGTCGCGGCGGCATCGCGCGCGCTACCCGCCTGGCGGGCGCTCGCGCCGCACGCGCGAGCCCGCCACCTCTACGCGCTCGCGCGCGGTGTGCAGAAACAGGCGCGGCTCCTGGCCGTACTCGAGAGCATGGACAACGGCAAGTCGATTCGCGAAACCCGCGACATCGACATCCCGCTCGTCGCGCGTCATTTCTACCATCACGCGGGCTGGGCGCAGCTCCTCGATACGGAGTTCGCCGGCTACGAGCCGATCGGCGTCATCGGCCAGATCATCCCCTGGAACTTCCCGCTGCTGATGCTAGCCTGGAAGATCGCGCCGGCATTAGCAGCCGGTAATACACTGGTGCTCAAGCCTGCCGAGTTCACGCCGCTCACCGCGCTCTGCTTCGCGGAGATCGCCGACGCGGCGGGCATTCCCGCCGGCGTGATCAACATCGTCACCGGGCACGGCGAGACGGGCGCGGCGATCGTCGAGCATCCTGGAGTCGACAAGATCGCCTTTACCGGCTCGACGGAGGTTGGGAGGATCATCCGGCGCGCCACGGCCGGCTCGGGGAAGAAGCTGAGTCTCGAGCTGGGCGGAAAGAGCCCGTTCATCGTGTACGACGATGCCGATCTGGACAGCGTCGTCGAGGGCGTGGTCGACGCGATCTGGTTCAATCAGGGACAAGTGTGCTGCGCCGGCTCGCGCCTGCTCGTGCACGAAGGCGTCGCCGAGCGGCTGCTCGCAAAGCTGCGCGCCAGGATGGAGCGCCTGCGACTTGGCTCGCCGCTCGACAAGGCGGTCGACATGGGCGCGATCGTGGCGCCCGTCCAGCTCGAACGCATCAGGGGACTCGTGCGGCAGGGTGTCGAGGAGGGAGCTGCGATGTGGCAGCCGTCGTGGGCCTGTCCAACCGAGGGCTACTTCTATCCGCCCACGCTCTTCACGGACGTCCAGCCGTCGTCGACGATCGCGCAGGTCGAGATATTTGGTCCGGTGCTCGTGTCGATGACGTTCCGAACGCCAGAGGAATCGGTGGCGCTCGCCAACAACACGCCGTACGGTCTCGCGGCGAGTGTATGGACGGAGAACATCAACCTCGCGCTCGACATCGCGCCCAAGATCAAAGCCGGCGTGGTGTGGGTGAACTCGACCAACCTGTTCGACGCCGCGTCCGGCTTCGGCGGCTATCGCGAGAGCGGCTTTGGTCGGGAAGGCGGAAGGGAAGGGATGTGGGAATACCTCAAGAGGGAAGAGGAAAGAGGGAAGGGGGAAGAGGGGGAAGCGAGACGGCGGGGGAGGGAGGCGAACAGGGGGAACAGGGCGAACGAGGCGACCAGCGAGAAGCCCGCCAGTTCATCCGCCCCGCGCCGTTCCCCCCTTCCCCCTTCCCCCTTCCCGCTTCCCCCAATAGACAGAACACCCAAGCTCTTCATCGGCGGAAAACAGGCGCGACCCGATCAGGGTTACACGCGCCGTATCCATGCTCCCAACGGCCAATTGCTGGGGGAGGTGCCGGAGGGCAACCGTAAGGACGTTCGAAACGCGGTAGAGGCCGCGCAGGCGGCGGCAAAGAGCTGGAGTCGATCCACCGGACACAATCGCGGCCAGATCCTGTATTACATCGCTGAGAATCTCTCCGTCCGCGCCGACGAGTTCGCGGATCGCATCGCGTCGATGACTGGCGCTGCAACGCGTCGGGCTTCGCAGGAGGTCAGCGCGTCCATCTCGCGGCTGTTCACCTACGCGGCGTGGGCCGACAAGTACGACGGCGCGGTGCACAGCGTGCCGATACGCGGAGTCGCGATTGCCATGAACGAGCCGATTGGCGTGATCGGCATCGCCTGCCCGAACGAGTATCCGCTTCTCGGTTGCGTTTCCCTCGTCGGACCGGCAGTGGCAACGGGAAATTCGACGGTCGTGATTCCATCCGAGTCGCATCCGCTGGCTGCCACGGATTTCTACAGCGTGCTGGAGACGTCGGACGTTCCGGCAGGCGTGATCAACATCGTCACGGGGGCGAAAGACGGACTCGCCAAGGTGCTGGCCGAGCACGACGACGTCGAGGCAGTGTGGTATTTCGGCGAGCGCGACGGCGTGAGAATGGTCGAGCTCGCGTCGGCGTCGAACATGAAGCGGACATGGGCGACCTGGCACGACCGCGACTGGCTCGAACCCACCGATGGTGAAGGCCGCGAATTCCTTCGCGCCGCTACGCAGGTGAAGAACGTGTGGGTCCCCTACGGGGAGTGAGGCTGCGAGCGGTATGAGAATCCGCGAACAAAAAGATCGTTAAACGTTTTCCTCTGGACGGGGTACTGCGCGACTGCGCAGACTACGAACATCCCACGGCCGCCATTTTTCTCCCCCTCTCAACATCTCGCGGGTCTCACTCAATGCGCCATCGCGTCGCGATCAGTCTTCTCGCGCTCGGCATCGCTGCGCTTCTCGGCGCCTGCAAGGACCAAGCACCCATTTCGCATGCACCGACCCATCTGCTCGTCGTTTCCGGCGGCAATCAGTCGGGCGATTTGTCGGCGGCGCTCGCCAAGCCACTCGTCGTAGAGGCGCTTGACGCGGGCAATCGCGCCGTGGCCGGCGTGCCGCTCGCTTGGACGGCGATCGGCGGCGGGACGCTGTCGGCAGCGACCAGCACGACAGGTAGCGACGGCAAGTCGTCGGTGACGTGGACGTTGGCGCCGACGGCCGGGGTGCAGGTCGTGACCGTCACCAGTACGAAGATGGGGAACGCCTCGGCCTCGTTCGTGGCCACGAATGGCGCGATGATCAGCGGCACCGTGACGTCTGCGATCAGCGGACCCTATTTCGGCGCGAATCTCTCGATGACGCCGAGCCGTTCGGCGCGGCTCGGGACGTCGCGCACGGTCACCCGGCAGCCGTCGGTGGACCGCATCGTCGTGGGTTTCAAGGCCGGCGCGCTCGGTGTCGCCGTCGCGGGCTCGGGCGCCTACCGCTCGATATCCGTGGCGCGCGCGACATCGTCGCTGATGCGGCAGCAGGTGAGCACGTTTGCGCAGAAGATGCACTTGAGTCACGCGCAAATCTCGCCCGCGATTCTCGCGGCGCGGCTGCGCGTCGACGACACTACGCAGATCGACGCCGTGATGGCCGCTCTGCGAAACGATCCCAGCGTCGCCTGGGTCGAGCGCGACCAGATCGTCACGATCCGCGACGGAGCACCCAAGCCGATGTCGACGGACTTCGTGCCGGCGACGCAAGGCGTGCCAGCGAGCGGCCCGATCCGGACGGCCACCAGTCTCGTGCCGAGCGATCCCGGATACTTCGAGCAAACCTGGGCCGCGAACATGGTCGATCTGCCGCGGGCGTGGACGCTGACCACGGGCAGCCCTACGGTGATCGTGGCGTCAGTCGACATGGGCATTCGTTTCGATTCGCCGGACGTCGCGGCGAATCTCACGAAGGACGGGTACGACTTCGTTTCCCAGATCGGCTTCGGCGAAACGCAGCAGCTTTGCGACGGCACGACGTTCGACACCATCGACGGTGACGGCGATGGTCCCGACCCCGATCCGACCGACACGGATGATCTCGAGTTCGACTTCTTCTCGAACTGCTGGGACCACGCGTTCCTCGGCGATCACGGACTCTGGACGGCGGGCATCATTGCGTCGGCCGCGAACGACGCCGTCGGCGGCGCCGGTGTCGCGTGGAACGTCAAGATCCGTCCGATCCGCGTGCTCGGCATCACCGGCCAGGGCACCGATTTCGACATCGCGCAGGGCGTGCTGTACGCGGCCGGGCTGCCTGCAGCGGGAGCGGATAGCTTGACGCCCGTCCAGGCACCGAGCGGAGCCCCGATCATCAACATGAGCTTGGGCGGCGGTTCGCCCGACGCGACGCTCGGGGCCGCGGTGGCCGCTGCGTTCAACGCCGGCTCACTCGTCGTCGCGTCCGCGGGCAACGATGGTCTCGATTTCCCGGAATATCCCGCCGGTTATCCCAACGTGATGGCCGTCGGCGCCGTCGGAATGGACGGCTTGCTCGCGACGTACTCGAATGCCGGAACGTACATCTCCGTGACCGCGCCGGGCGGCGACTTCCGATTGGACGACAACGGCGGCGGCGGCGTGTACGGCCCCGGCTGGGATTTCATCGACGGTCAGCCGATACACCTGTTCGGCTATGGCACGTCCGCCTCGGCGCCGTACGTCTCGGGCGTCGCGGCGCTCCTGCTCTCGAGGGAGCCGAACCTGACGCCGACGCAGCTTCGCGCGCGCATCGAGCAATACGCGTCTCGCACGCCGGGCCTGGGTCGCAGCGATACGTACGGCTGGGGTATCGTAAACGCGTACAATGCCCTGACGCAGGGCGCGGCGCAGCGCGCGACGCTGGTGCGCCTCGTCGACGCAACGACCGGCACGGCCGTGAGGACCGCGCCGGTGGCGGCGAACGGAAACTTCGCGCTCACGCAGCTTCAATCCGGCGCGTACTACCTGCAGGCGGGCGACGACGAGGCTGGCGACGGGCAGATCGGCGTGCCCGGACGGCGCTTCTCGTGGGCGGGCGGCACCGGTACGCCGACGGTGTTCAACGTCAACAGCAACGCGCTAACCGCCGCGATTGCGCTCGGTGTTCCGACGGAAGTCGAGCCGAACGACGACGTCGCGCACGCGAACCTGCTGAGCGTGGGGAGCTACGTCATCGGTGCCGTCACTCCGCCGGACACGCGTGACGTGTACAGCGTTGCGATCGCCACGCCGGGTACCTACACGTTCGAGACGTCTGGCGTCGTGGGCTCGTGCGGTCTGGGAGTGGAGCTCGACACGTTCATTCAGGTTGCCAGCGCCGCCGGCACCGCGGTCGGGTCCAACGACAACTTCCCGTCGCCCACGGGCCGGTTCTGCTCGCGGGTCCAGGCGTCGCTGACCGCCGGCGTCTACTACGTGACGGTCGGATTCAACGCGGCGAGTCCGCTCGCGACGCACGGCCGGTATCGGCTCGAGGTGCGCGCCGGGACGTGAGCGGTGCTCACGTCCTCGGCTTTGCCTCGAGGTATTTCTCGAGCCACGACTGAACCTCGTTCCACCACAACCGCTGGTTCTGTGGTTTGCCGATCCAGTGCCCCTCGTCGGGGAAAATGACGAGGCGGCTGGGCACGTTCATGCGTTGCAGCGCCGTGAACATGGCCAGATCTTCGGTATAGGGAACTCTAAAATCGAGCTCGCCGCCCGTGACCAAGGTCGGCGTCTTGAAGCTCTTCACGTACAGGTGCGGCGAGTACACGCGATACTGCGTCGCCATCGCGCGCGGATTCCAGATCGGACCGCCGTACTCCCAGTCGGGAAACCAGAGCTCCTCGGTGGCGAGCGACATGTTCTCGAGGTTGAATGGCCCGGCGTGCGAGACGAGCGCCTTGAACCGACTCGAATGCCCGGCGATCCAGTCGACCATGTAGCCGCCGAACGATCCGCCCGCGGCGCCGAGCGCGCTCGTGTCGATCCACGAATTCCGTGCGATCGCGGCGTCGAGACCGCGCATGAGGTCCGTGTAGACCTTGCCGCCCCAGTCCTTGGAGACTTGGTCGACAAACTTCTGGCCGTATCCCGTCGAGCCGCGCGGATTCACGATCACGAGCGCGGCGCCGGTTGCGGCGAACATCTGGTAGTTCCATCGGCTGTGCCACTGATCGAGCCACGCGCCTTGTGGTCCGCCGTGAATGAGCAGGATCGCCGGATACTTCCTGCCGGGCTGCCAGGCCGGCGGCTTGATGAGAAACCCCTGCTCGCGCGCGCCGTCTGCACCGGTGAACCAGTAGTCCTCGGCCGGATTGAGAGCGAGTTGGGCGACGAGCGAGTCGTTCTCGTGCGAGAGCGCATGCGCCGGCACCGGCCCCTGCGGTGCGATCTCTCCCGCGTAGACCTCGGCGGGGAACTGCGCCGCGTCGCGCACCCACGCCAGCATGCGGCCGCCGCCCGCCAACACGAACGACGCGTTGTTGTGATCGCCGACCAGCAGCTCGGGCGCGCCAGCGGCGCGCATCCCGGACGGCGAGGTCGATGAAGCGAGTCTCACGCGATAGAGCTTGTCGCGGCCGGCGTCCGTCGTCTGGACGTAGATGGCGCTCATATTTGGCGCCCAGAAGTACGCGTCGGCGTTGCGGTCCCACGCGGGCAAGAGCTCGCGTGTGCTGCGATCGGCGCGCGAGTAAAGCATCAGGCGCCAGCGGTCCGATTCGAATCCTGGTCGCGCCTGCGAGGCGTAGGCGATGAAGCGGCCGTCGGGCGAGTAGACCGGGTTCTGATCCGCGCCCTTGTTGGCCGCGGTGATCACGACGGGCGACCCGCCCGCCGCCGGGATGGTGTAAAGGTTCAGGTCGGTCGACCAGGCGTCGGCTCGACCCTGGTCTTTGGCGGTGTAGGCGAGCTCGCGGCCTTCGGGGGACCAGGCGTAGCCTTCGCTGCCGCCAAACGGGCCCGGCGGGATGTCGTAGCGTGCCCCTTGTACGAGGTCTCTTGGCTGCATGCCGTCGAGGGCGACGACGAACAGATGCGATCGCTCGCCGTTGTCCCAGGCAGTCCAGTGCCGGAACATCAGGTGGTCCGCGACGTGTGCCTTCACCTTGCTCTCAGCCGCGGATTTTTCCCGCGTGGCATTGCAGGCGTCGGTCGAGCATTCGGGATACACGGCTGACGTGAAGGCGATACGGTCGCCGGCCGGCGACCACACCGGCCCCGTCGCGCCACCTGTCAGGTTCGTGAGCTGCTTGGGATTCGATCCGGTAGGGTCGGCTACCCAGAGCTGGTCGTCAGCGATGTAGGCGATGTGCGTACCATCGGGCGACCACCGCGCCTCGGTGGCGCTGACGTCTGACCCCGGAAATGGACGGGCCGCGCCTCCTGTAGTGGACACCAGATAGGTGCGGGCGGACCGCGTGTTTTTCGTCACATCGGTCGTTCGGACCGTGTACAGGACCTGCCTGCCATCGGGCGAGGGCTGTGGATCGCTTACGGCGCGGACCGCGGCGAAATCGTCGTACGTAATGGCGTGTTTTTGCTGGGCAGCGGCCGACCCGGCCATCAGCACGGCCAGGGCCGCGAAGAGGTACGGATTACGCATTAGAGTCTCGATGCAGGCGGTGGTCGAAGCTTAAACCGGGGATTCGTGGCAACCCAGTCGGGCGGGAACCCCGGAGCAGGAACTGGAACTCATGCAACGTGGGATACAGGGCGGGGTACAAAGAAACCAGGAGGAGGAGGAGCCACATGTCCAAGTTCTGTTTCTCAGTCCGCGGAATCGATTCACGGCAGGACGGCGTGGTCGAGAGCGATTCGTTCCTGGCGGCCGTCGATGCGCTCGGCCAGCACGTCAGCGTGCAAAAGGGCGACGTGCTGGAGATCGGAGTCGTTGGATTTCCGCCGGCCCTCTACGAGTGTGTCGGTGAGGAGGACGTGGGCATCCCGCTATGGATGCCGGCCAGCCGCCTCGCCGCGTAGGAGATTCGCGATCTCCAGCGCGTTCGTCGCACCGTAGTTCGCGTAGCAGTTGTTGAACACGACGTGCACGCGCTCGGCGTTCTCGGCAAGCTCCAGTACGATCGTGAGCCAGTCGCGCAGCTCTGATTCGTCATACAAGTAACGGTACTTTTCGGCCACGGTCGCCTCGCGAGCACCCCAAAGCTCGCTCCGGCGACCGTGGAGTCGTATGATGGCCAGATCCGGCGTGGTGATCGCGGGGACGATGGGAACGCTCGTCGGCGTGCCTGGGGGCGTGTCGGCCACCACGTAGGTCATGTCGTGGTCGCGCAGCTGCTCCCACAACCGCTCGCGCAACCGGGGCTCGAGCCAGCTCGGATGCCGAAACTCCACCGCGATCGGCAGCTCGCCGAGCTGCTCCCGCGCCCGCGCGAACATCGCCGGCGTCGAGCGGTGCGGGTGGATCCACGGCGCGAACTGGAGCAGGACCGCACCGAGCTTTCCCGATTCGTGCAGCGGCTCCATCGCCTCGCGGAAGAGCCGCCAGACTTCGTCGCGCAGCTCGATCGGCAGATTCCTGGCGTAGACGCGTGACCCGCTGACAACCGACCTGGGGATCGCATCACGAATCGACGGCGGCAACCTGGCGATGTCGGTGGCGTGCCCGGTCATGAGCGCGTGCGCCTTCACGTCGAACACGAAGTCGTCGGGAGTGCGCTCGACCCAGCGTTCGGTGAGCGCGCGGTCGGGAATCGCGTAGAAGCCCATGTCGGCTTCGACCATCGAAAAGCGCGACGCGTAGTAGCGCAGCCGGTCTTCGGGCGTTCGCACGTCCGGTGGATAGAACACGCCCGGCGCGGTGAGCGTGCGGTCGGTCCAGCCCGCGGTGCCGATTCGAACGTCCGCGTCCTCGACGTGGATCCGTCCAACATCGGGGAGCGGTGCTTCGCGTGCGCGCGCCGCCTCTGGACCTGGGTCGTGTCGCGTGTCCATCTCGCGAAGTATAGTTGTGCGTTCTTCGCCAATCCCACCGCCAGCGAGGCCCAATGAGCCAGACTCTCGAGCGCGACGTGCGCTTTCTCAAACGCTACGCGTCCGTCACGACCGCGATGATGGTCGTGCTCTCACTTGCCGCGTTCAGGCACGTGCCGCAAAACGCCAAGTTTGGCGAAATCGACGCCGAGCGCATCAACATCGTCGAGCCCAACGGGATGTATCGGATGGTGATCTCGAATCGCCCGCGCTCGATCGGTCCCATCTACAAAGGCAAGCCGTTCGGCTACAAGGGGGGCACTCGGCCCGGGATCATCTTCTTCAACGACGAAGGGACCGAGAACGGCGGGCTGACGTTCGTCGGCAGTCGGAGCGCGGACGGCAAGTACAGCGCGTCGACTCACATGTCGTTCGATCAGTTCAACTCGGATCAGGTGCTCAACCTGGATTATCGCGACGAAAACGGCCGGCGTCTCGTCGGGTTCTCGGTGAACGATCGAGCGCCAGTCGACATCTACGATTTCGTCAAAGCGCGCGATTCCATCGGGGCGATCAAGGATTCCGTCGCACGCGCGGCGGCGCTCGACAGCCTCGTGGCGCCGCGGAATGGGGTCCCGCTCGCCGCGCAGCGCCTGTTCGTGGGCCGGGATGCCGCGCAGTCAGCGATCGTCAACCTGGCCGATCGCAACGGCAAGCCACGCCTCAGGCTCGTCGTCGATTCAACGGGCGCGGCGCGGATCGAATTTCTCGATCCACGCGGCCGCGTGACGTACAGCCTCGCGGACACGACCGGCCGAAGCCGGTGACGTCTTCGTGATGATGGGGCGCCGGCAGATGGGGCAGGGGCCCAGCTTCGCGTCGGCGCCGTAGGTCACCGTCACCGGGCCGAGCACCACCGTCTTCTGCTGCACGGTGTCGTCGATCGTCGCCGTGATCGTGACTTTGTCGCCGTCCAGACGCCCCGTGAAGCGCGCCGGCACGGTCGGCCCGACGGCGATCGGATACGCGCGCAGCATGTAGCTACCCGCGACGTCGAATTGACCACCGCTGCCCACCGGCACGCGGCCCGATGCGTCGCCGTACGTGCAGCCGATGTGCAGGTGCATCGCCGTGTCGCTCACGATCATGCCGGCGTTCTCACCGCCCCAGTTCCCGAGCGGGATGTTGCCGTCAAAGGGCGGCACGGTCGTCGTCGCCGCGGACGAGCAGGCGACGGCGACCGCCACCAACCACAGCGCCGCGTACGCCCGCTCGCGCGGCCTGCGCCCGATGCTGAATCGGGCCGATCGCGAGGTCATACCCCGCTGAACCTCGGCGGTCGGCCCGGCGTCACTCTGCCCTGAGCGCCACGATCGGATCGACCCTGGCTGCCCGCCGCGCCGGAAGCCAACTGGCGAGCGTGGCGACCGCGAGCAGGCCCACGCCCACGGTGGCGAACGTCGCCGGGTCGGTGGCCGTGATGCCGTACAAGACACTCTGCATGAGCCGTGTGAGCAGCACCGCCGCGATCAGTCCCACCGCCACGCCGACCGCTGCCAGCCGGAGCCCGCGCCCCACGAACATCGTCAGCACGTCGCGACTCTTGGCGCCGAGCGCCACCCGTACGCCGATCTCGCGCGTGCGCTGGGTGACGATGTAGGACAGCACGCCGTAGATGCCAAGCGCGCCCAGGATCAGCCCCATCGCCCCGAAGAGTCCGAGCAGCACCGTGAGCAGCCGCGGTCGCGCCACCGCTTCGCCCACCACGTCGTCCAGCGTGGAAGCGCCGGTGAACGTCTGCTGCGGGTCGACGGCCCGAATCGCGTCCTCGATGCGCCTGATGATCGTGGCGGGATCGGCCTGCGTGCGCACCACGAGGTTCGTCTTCACGCGGAAGATCTGATACACGCTGCCGTAGATGCGCGGCGCCGGTGTTTCGTCGACGGCACCCTGGTGCACGTCGCCGACAAGGCCGACGATGCGGAAATGGTTCGTGTCGCCGAACGTGAGCGCTTGGCCAATTGGGTTGATACCGGGAAAGTATTTCCGGGCCAGCGCCTGGTTGACGACCAGAGCGATCGGCGCGCCGCGTCGATCCTGCGGTGAGAGGTCTCGTCCGGCGATGAGAGGAATCCCCATCGCGTTGAAGAAACCGTCGCTCGTGAACATGAGCGTCGCGGTGGGACGCTGGCCATCGGCCCCGGCGGTGAAACCGGGAGGGAGGAAGCTGATCATCTCGCCGTCACCCTGGAATGGCAGATCGCGAATCGCGCCGGCGGCGACGACTCCAGGAATGCTCCGGACCTTCTCGAGCATGTCGTGGTAGACCCGCAGTCTTTCCGGTTCGGTCTGATGCCGCGCGCCGGAAATCGTGAAGTTGACCGCCACGCGGTGGTTGGGAACGAAGCCGAGATCGACCCGAAGCAGGTTGGTGAAGCTGCGCATCATCAGGCCGGCGCCGATGGCGAGCACCACGGCCAGTGCGACTTCGGCCACGACGAGCGCGCTGCGCAGCCGTCCGCTCGCCGCGGTGCTCCCGCGGCTTCCCTCGCGCAGCGATTGCTGCAGCTCGGGCGACGACGCGCGCAACGCCGGGACGAAGCCGAATGCGATTCCGGTGATGAGCGAAACGAGACCGGTGAACGCCAGCACGCGATAGTCCAGCGTTACGTCCTCGACGCGCGGAAGCTGACCGGACGCCAGTTGCACGAGGAGTCGCTCGCCGGCAACCGCGACAAGCAAGCCAAGCGCGCCGCCGAGGACGGCGAGGCACAGACTCTCGGTGAAGAGTTGCCGGACCAACCGCCCCCGTCCGGCGCCAAGCGCCAGGCGAATGGCGAGCTCGCGCTCGCGCGCCGTAGCGCGGGCCAGCAGCAAGCTGGCGAGATTCACCGCCGCGATCATCAGTACGAAACCGACGGCTCCGAGCAGAACGAGCAGACCGCTGCGTACGTTGCCGACGATCGAGTCGCGCAGCGGTTCGACGGCGGCCGCGCCGAGCGTCTTGTCCTCCGGATACTGTTCGGCCAACCCGCGCGTGATCGCGTTC
>DATJIZ010000078.1:0-11907 GCA_035492735.1 Gemmatimonadaceae bacterium
CCGACAGGACGTTCCGCGGCTCGAAGCCGAGATCCGTGTGGACGAGTCGGCGGAAGCTCTTGAGCACGAGCCCGGCCGAGACGAGCAACAGCGCGGAAAGCGCGAGTTGCGCGATGATCATGGCGTTGTTCAGGCGTCGCGTCGACGTGCGGGCACTCGCTTTTTGTGTCCCGGCCAGATCATCAGCCAACCGCGATGTACGCGCCACGCGCAGCGCCGGCACGAGGCCGAACAACATGCCGCTCAGCATGGACACGGCGAACGCGAACACCACAACGCGCCAATCGATGCCGACTTCCTGGATACGCGGGAGTGTGCCGGCGTTCCATTTGACGAACGAGCGCACGGCGATCGCCGCGAGCCCGACACCAATGATGCCACCGGCGGCGGCGACGACGAGGGCTTCCGTGACGAGCTGTCGCGCGACGCGGCCAGTGGATGCGCCCAGCGCGGTTCGAACCGCGATCTCCGGCGTGCGCGCGCCGCTACGACTCGACACGAGCGTAGCGATGTTCGCGATCGCGATCAGCAGCAGCAGCGCGACTGCCGCCTGGAGCACGACCAGCGGCCGCGTGACGTTGCCCGTCATCGCCTCGAGCAACGGAACGACGAGTGCATGCATGCGCGTCGACTCGGGTGGAATCGGCTTGGGCCAAAGGGCGTCGGCATTGCTGCGCGCCCAATTCCACATCGTCGTCGTCGCCTGTCGCTCGGCGTGTGCAAGGGTAGCGCCGGGCGCCAGCCGCGCTACACCGGTCAAGTACCAACCGAAACGTCGAGTCGGATCGAGGGGGAATGGCATGTACGCCGGGACATCGGGTCGTGGGAACGAGAAATCCTTCGGCATCACACCGATCACGCGAGTCGGCGTGCCGTCGAGATCGATCGTCTTCCCGATGATCGATGAGTTGCCGCCGAAGTGCGATTGCCAGAATCCGTAACCGAGCACGGCGACTGGCGGGCTATTCGGCGTGACTTCGCTCTCGGTCACCGTGCGGCCGAGCGCGGCGGGAACGCCAAGCGTCGAGAAGAAGTCGCCGGTGACCGCGAGCGCGAGCAACCGCTCCGGTGCGCCGTCGCCGGTGAGGGTGACACCCTGCAGATGATAGCCCGCGAAGTGGCTGAAGTCGTGCACTTCGCTCTTGTACAGCGCGGCGTTCTGCTGTGAGAGCGTCCAGGTGTCGAGCCCTTTTTCCGGGTACGACTGCATGACGCGCACGAGCCGATCGGGCTGCGGAAAGGCGAGTGGACGAAGCAGAATGCCGTTGACGAGGCTGAAGATCGCCGTCGTCGAGGCAATGCCGAGTGCGAGCGTGAGTGCCGAGATGGCGGTGAAGGCCGGCGCGCGCCGCAGCGTCCGGAACGCAAAGCGGACGTCGGAGCCGACGGACTCGATCCATTCGAACATGGTGACCTCGCGAGCGTACTGCCGGTCGATCGTGAGACATTCGGCGCGAATGCGATCGTGGTCCCCGAACCGGGCGATCGCGCGCGTGTGCGCATCGTCCGGTGAGAGACCCAGGTTCGCGAGCTTCTCTTCGCGCATGGTGAGGTGAAAGGCGATCTCGTCGTCGAGCTCACGCTCGAGCTGTCGCTCGAGGGCGCGGCGGCCCATTCGCGGCAATCGAAACAGCCGCGGCCAACCCGTGGTCGAGCTCATGCAGGTTCCGGCGAGGAGCGGCGGAGTGCGGCGGCGATCGCGTCGGCGTTGCGCTGCCAGATTCGGGACTCGGCGCGGAGGCGCGCACGGCCGGCGGCCGTCGACGCGTAGAACTTGGCGCGGCGGTTGTTGGCGGACACGCCCCATTCGGATTCGATCCAGCCGCGCCGCTCGAGCCGGTGCAACGCGGGATAGAGCGTACCTTCTTCGACGAGCAGCACGGAGCGCGTGGCGTCGTCGATCCACTCGCTGATCGCGTAACCGTGCATCGGGGCCCAGCTCAGGGCCTTGAGGATGAGCAGGTCGAGGCTGCTGCGGAGGAGATCGATTTCGGCGTCGGCCATGACGATCCGTCCTATTCCCCTTGCGACGCAAGGGAGAGTACACTCTCACCCATTGCCACGCAAGGGGTCAACCGAATCTTTACAAATCGAGTTAGGCTCCTCGATAAAACGGGTTGGGGTGCCGGAACCGCTCGGTCACCGCCGCCAGTTCGCGACCGAGCGAGTCGAGCCTGCCTTGCATCACGCCGCGCGTTCGCGCGAGGAGCTCGTCGCGATAGCGGATTCGACTCTCCGAGTCACCGGCTGCGCGACTGGCATCGATGCGAATGGGCTCGAGCACACGCACGTGAGCAATTCGAGGCCCGTATGGCCTGGGTAGCGCGTTGTGCAGCGCGTTGCGAACCCCGTCGCGCACGAGGCCGGCGCGCAGCCGTTTGAGCGACTCGCCAATCTCTTCCTGCGTGAGCGCAGGCTTGTCGTACACGTCCTCGCTGAAGCCGCCGAGCCGGATCACTTCGGCAACGCGCGCGCGATCCTCACGATCGAGAGATGCTTGCGTCAACCGCTGCAGCGTACGTTCGATCGAGCGAGCTCGTTCCACCTCGTGCCGGGACAACAGGTCGTCGAGCACGCATCGGCGAAACGCGCTCTGCCTCGCGAAGTAATGGAGGCCGGCAACCGCGCTCTCATCGAACGCGAATCGCCTCATGCGAAGTGCGAGCACTTGTTCCTGCAGCACCTGGAATCGTTCGGAGATGCTCGAGCCGTTGCTCGACCGCAGGCCGAGCGCGCGTTCGATGACCGCCATGTCGCGATTGATGCCGGCGCTGACGTCGTCGGTGTAGCGGAGTCGCCAGACGATCGGGGCGATGAACACCGGCCGCGCGTTGGCGGCGGCCGATCGGCGCGCCGCCTCGAGCGCCAGGTCGGCGATGCCGGGGAAGAGCGGGTGAATGTGGCCCGACGTCCAATGCACCGACCCTTCGGGGTGAAGCAAGACGACATTGCCGCGCAGTGCCCAGTCGACACTGTAGTCGATCGCCGCAACGCCGCCGCGATGCGAGACGAGGTTGTTGCGCAGCCAGAACCATGGCGCGGCGGCGATGATCTCGTGCGCGGCCCACGCGGCCATGCGCGGCGCAAACATCGTCGACAACTCCTTGTCGATCATCCAGTCGAGGCCGAACTCGGGGTGATTCGGCGCGAGAAACGCCGCGGTGTCGCGCTTGGCGACGCGGGCCAGACGCTCCCGATCGCAGCTCGGGAAGTCGATCGCCGCAATGCGAAAGCGCCATCGGAGCATGCACCAGCGGTTCACGACGCCGAGCGCCGCCATGAGCGCCGGGCTGGGGCGTGGGGCGGCGAACTGCTCGGCGCGCGGACGTGTGGTCGTCATGGCCACACGATGGCCTGCGTCCGGCGCGGGGAGGATACGTCAGCCTACGTAACGCCCGACGTAGCTCTGTGGTTACGGGCACCAACCGCCGACCGTGGGCAGTCTCGCCGTGTCAAAAGCCCGGACACGAGCGTGGCCGCGCCTCACGGTTTCATCAGCTTTTGCAGCCGCGTCCGGTCATCGGGCGCCAGCCAGGGCGACGGCTTCTTCGGCGTGAACGGGCGCGTGTCGATCTGCGTCGTCAGGGCGCCAAACATCGGAACCGCGAGCGCATCGTCCAGGTTGAGCGGATCGAGCCCCAGCAGGAGCTCGGCGGTGCGCATGGCGCTGAGCTGATCATAGCGATCGCTGACCACCCGGTTCCGACGCACGTACGGGCCCGCGATGAGCCCGACGGTCCGCGTCGCATCGACGTGATCGGGCCCGTTTTGGGCGTCATCCTCCATCACGATGATCAAGCTCTGATTCCAGATCCGGCTGTGGGAGATGATCGAGACGAGCTGACCGAGCGCGGCATCGTTCTGGGCGACGAGCTGGAACGGATTGAGAAAACTCGAATTGACGCCGGCCGTGTGGTCGTTCGGTAGCCACAGGTAATTGAACGACGGCACACTGTTGGCGCGCAGCGCGCGCTGAAAGTCGCTCTTCCATAGGGCAACGCGGTCGAGATCGGAGAACTTCAGATCCCACGTGGGATAACCGACCATGTAGTGCGTGAGCCAATCGGCCGCGCCGGCGCGAAAGCGCGCGTCGCTCCGCAGCGCGTGCGCGAGCGCGCTGTCGCCCGTGAAGATGCGCGAGAGCCGGTCGGCGAACGCGGCATCGGACAAGATGGACTCCGCGTCGGCGCGCGTGCTCCCGCGGCCGACGATGCTCGCGCCGAGTGCGGTGAACCGAGCGCCACGATCGACCGAATCGGCGAGCGCCATCGAGTGCGCGTAAAACCGCCGGGCCAACGGGCTCTCGGCGCCGTAGTGGTCGGTGATGAGTCGGTAGAGACGGGTGAACAGGTAGTACGGCTCGCCGTAGACGCGATACGACACGTGCTTGGCCTCGAGCGCGTCCCACAGGTAAGCGGGCGAGTAGGTGGCGGGCGCGGTGCCGAACGGGTATCCGCTGTACCGCGCGGCGTACGCGGTGTTGCCGAGCCACTCGAGAAACGGGCTCGCGTAGCCGCTCGTGGTGAAGCTGTGACCGAGTACGCTGATCTCGCCGTCGGCGTAGAAGTTGTCGAGCGTGGCGAACTGACGCGCGAGCTGATGCGCCGCCGGTGTGACGGAGTCGGGGAAGAGCGTGAGCGACGAATCGCCGTTGCCGCGGCCGAGATCGCCCATGACCTGGTCGTACGACCGATTCTCGCGCACGACGTAGAACACGTACTTGATCGGTAGTTTGAGGCCCTGTCCCGGACTATAGAGCGGTGAGCCCTCGGCGACTTGTCTCGTCCAGGCGGCGAGGCCCGCGTCGATCGACGACTCGGGCATGATGCCCAACGAACCGTCGAGCAGAGACAGAACGTAATCGGGGCCGCTGTGGCGCGGCTCCGGCGTTGCCTGCGGACCGTTGGGGTTGGGCCGCCGCGGCCGAATGCCTTTGGCGCTGAGCACGAGGAGTCGCCCGTCGTGCGCGAGCACCTTCGTCGGATACCAGCCAGTGGGGATCAGCCCGCGCGGCGCTCTCGCTCCCGGACTCGTTCGGTCGAACACCGCGATCGCATTCATGCCGGCCGCGGTGACATAGAGACGATTGGCGGAGATCGCGCACGAGGTTGGTGCGCTGCCAAAGCGCACCGAGTCGCCTTGCGCGCCCGGGAAGCGAACGGCGAACCGGGCGACGATCGAGTCGGCCGCGAGCGACACGGCGTCGACTTCGTCCGATCCCGAACTCACGACGTAGAGCCGCGCGTCGTCGGCGCACAGCGCCTGCGGCGCGGTGCCGACGGCGATCGATGCGCGCTGCCGCACGCTACCGCCGCTCACGTCGAACACGGCAACCCTGCGCTCGCCGACGAGCGTCACGTACAGCTTGCCGCCGGCAACGAGCATCGCCGAAGGAAACCAGCCGGCACTCTGGACGCGAGCGACTGCGCCCGTGGCGAGATCGAGGATCTCGAGTCGTCCCTGGCCCGACGCGCCGAGCGAGTCGCGCGACACGAGCTGCGCGACGGCGACGTGCGTGGAGTCGAGGGCCGCGACCGGTCCGGCGTAACCGCCAACGGCATACGCGCGGCGCGCGGTGAGCGTGCTGTCGAACACGAATACGCTGTCGCTCGAGCCGCCGCTCACAACGAGCGATCCGCCGGCCGCGGTGGCGCTGGGATAGAGCGACGGTAGTCGAATCGTGCTCACGACTCGTCCGCTCGCCGCGTCGACCACCGAGACCGGCGGGCTATCGGCGCCGCGAGGATACCAGCCGCTGTTCAGCACCACGATTCGTCCGGCGAATGGAATCGCCTCGTACGGAAGGCGCCCGACCTCCACTTGCGTCCCGGCCGGCGCGAGCCGCCAGCCGGTTGGAAGCGTCAGCGTCGCAGCTTGCCGGGTCGCTGCCGTGCGGGCCTGCGCGCGCGCCGCATGTCGCACGGCGCTCGCGTACGAGCTTCCCCGCGCGAAAGTCCACAGCTCGCGCGTGAGATCCGCCATCTCGCTGGGATCGTCCGGCTCGGAGCGGTCGGACATCGCCGAGCGCCGGGTTCGCGCATCGTCGCGGTCGCCGTGCGTCGAATCGCGAACGCCGGGGGTGATGGGATTCGGCCGCTGCGCGACGGCGGATTGGTATGCGAAGGTGGTGAGAAACGCGGCGAGAAACGTGGCGACGACGACCGGCGTGCGAGACGGCATGACTGATCGCGGTTCGGTTAGCAGAAAAAAGCGCGCGCCCGAGCAGGGCGAGCGAGATGCACGTTCGGCGCACGAGACCGGCGCGCCGGTGGTTGGAGTACGCGATGGACGGTTGGAACAAATGCGGTTGTGCTTGCCGGTGCCGGTGCAGTTCCTCGGGCAGCCGCTAGCTGACTTTCATTAACATACCTCGGCGGCACCGTAGGGTCATGAACCGCACGAACGCTGGTACAGCGGGCCGACGCGGCGATCAGCGGCGGTCACCGCCGGCCAGCGGCAATCAATGGAAGCTTGCCGTCAGCCCGCCGAGAATGCGGCGTCCCACGACCGATCCGCCGTAGATCTGAAATCTCTGCTGGTCCAGGACGTTGGTTCCGGTCACGAACGCGCGGAGGGTTCTTGTAACGGGATACGACACGTCCGCGTTCAGTGTCTGCGACGCCGGGATGTAGCCGCTGAAGATTCCAGCCGCCCATGGATAGCCGGTCACGAGACGAAGTGTCGAATTGAGCTGAAGGCCTCGCCTGCTCTCGAACAGCAACGCTACACTGCCCTTGTGCCGTGGCGTGTTCGGCACGAGCGCGTCCGATCCGACGCTCGCCTGACGGATGCTGAAATCGAAATAGCCGTAGCTCGCCGTCGCTCGAAGCGCGTCGGTCAGTTGGGCATCGACGCCGATCTCGGCGCCGCGCTCGGTGACCTTGCCCGCGTTCGCATAGGACACGACCAGCGTGCGATGACCGTCGACCGTCGTCAGCAGCGGCTGAGTCGCCGCCACCAGCGCGTCGTAGTTCTTTCTGAGCGCCTGCGCTCCAGCCAGCAGCTGCTGCCGCTGCGCATCGGAGATCGAGCCCGGCGGCAGCGCGGCGACCCGTGCGGCGATCGCGTCCAGGTAGCCACGCACGTCCGTTCCACCATCGTCGTAACGGTACTGCGGGTACGCCGGATTGACGTTCGGCAGCAGATCGGTCACGAAATCCCGCGTGTCGTTCTGGTAAAGGTCGATCGTCACATAGCCGCGGCGCGTCAGCGCACCCTGATAACCGACTTCATAACCGGTGATCTTCTCGACGTCGAGTGCGGCGTTGCCGAGCGCGAGGACACGTGTCTGCGCGTCGAAGTTCCACGGCAGCTCGTTGGGCAGCCCCTGTGTGCCGAGGGAGCGGCCCGTAGCGAGGAAGCTCTCGATCGCCGTTTCGAGCGCCCGCGGGCTCGCCGTCGGCGCGCCCGCCACCGCGTGGAGAAAGAACTCCGAATAGTTCGGCGTCTGGAAGGCGCGATTCACCGATACGCGAAACGAGTGGTCCGCGGCCGGTGTGAAGACCAGCGCCGCCTTCGGCGAGAACTGCGGCGAGATCAGGTTGCCATCGTCCCAACGCGTCGCCGTGACGAGCTTGAGCTTCGACGCAAGGTGCAACTCGAGCTGCCCGTACATCGAATAAAGGGCATCCGTCCGGTCGTCGTTCTCCGGTGCGATGAGCGTGGTGGAAGTGTTCATGTGGGTCGAGCGCGCCGAACCGCCGACGATCCATCGGCCGAGCTCGCGTGGCAGGAGATTGTTGTACTGCACTTCGCCGTGCACCATCGCCGAATGCTCGAGCAACGGCGTACCCGACCCGAGCGACCATTCCGGCTCGTGCGTGTCACGTCCCGTGTACCACATCAGCACGTTGAGCCGGTCGGATCCCCAGGCGGCGCGCGCCCACGGGCGTCGCGTGCCGGTGGCCTGAATTCGTCCGACTCCGGTAATAAAGGTTTCGTTGCGCACGTCCTCGAGCCCGCCTTCGATGGTGCCGAGCGAGCCGTTGGAGGCGTAGTAGTCGACCCGGCCGGCGCCGTAGGCGGTCGTCAGCGGATCGCGATCGCCGATGGCGGCGAGTGTTGCCGAGTCGACGCCCTGGCCGGCGAGCGCGCGGAGCTCGCGCGACTTGGCCACCGCCGAATCGGTCGCCGGCGCGTACTCGCGCACGATATCGGTGCTGTCGCGGCGGGTGCGCGACCGGCTCCACGTATCGCTCGTCGAATATCCGGCGGTGACCTTGTATCCGAGTCGATTGCCGGCGAACAATCCGGCTTGTCGGGCATCGATCCGTCGCGTCGCGAGCTCGCCGGCGGCGATCGTCATGCGTGTTCCCGCGGCGTCGCGCGCGGTGGTCGACGTGAGGCTGAGCACGCCCGAGAAGGCGTTGGCGCCATACAGCGCGGACCCCGGCCCGCGCACCATCTCGATCCGCGCCAGGTCGTCGAGCGTGGCGCCCAGACTGCTCCACTCCTGTGAGCCCATGAACGGTATCGAAGGGTCGCGGCCATCGGCGAGGACGAGCACGCGTCGCGTGAGCGACGAATTGAAGCCGCGCGCGTTCACGTTGAAATCGTTCACCCCGTTTTGCGTCACGTCCACGCCGGGTACCGTGACGAGAGCGAGCGGCACCTGACCCGTGGATGCCACCGCGGTCACCAGCGGCTGCGGAATCACGCTGATCGCGGCCGGTGCCTCGACGATTCGCTCGGGCGCGCGGGACGCCGTGGACACGACCATGTCGCTCAAGCGGACAATCTGCCGATCCATGGCGGCGTCGAGCACGATCGTCTGCCCTTCGATCACTTGCACGGCTTTCCGCTGCGGCGCGAACCCCACAGCGCGGAATTCGACCGTTTGCGCCCCGGCCGGCACGCGCGGCAACTGGAAATGCCCGTCGGTGCCAGTGGTCGTGCCGATTCCGGCGCCGACGATCCCGACGCTCGCTCCGGCCAGTGGCTCGCCGGTCTCGCTGCGTGTCACCGCGCCGCGGATCGCGCCAGGCGTTTGCGCGCCGAGCACGGGGGCGATGAGATCGGCGACGACGATGGCGCCGACAACCGACAGCGCAATTCGACTGACCGCAATTCGCAGCGCTCGCATGGTGGCGCCTCCGCGGCGTCGCGGGGACAGCGGGGTGGGAGGGCGTTCTAGAGGCGGCATGATATAGTGCAACGCATCGGCTCGCCATGGCGGAGTTCGACTCGGCCGATCTCGTACGCGGCCGGCGCGAGTGAGGGCGTGGGCGTTGCAATGGGTGCAGGGCGAGCCTGATCGAATAGCGCACGGCGCGCCCGCGGCATACGTTTGACCGACCTGAAGCCGCAAACACCACGATGGACACGAACGGCCGAACTCGACGCCGGGGCCGCCGGCCGTCATGACGACGAACGCAATGATGGACGACGCGCCGACCCAAATCGGCTCATATACGATTCTGGGTCCCCTCGGCGCGGGCGGCATGAGCGAGATTTATCGCGCTCGCGACGGCCGACTCGGGCGCGAGGTCGCCATCAAGCTCCTGAGTGGCCGCAATCTGCAGGACGCCGATGCGCTCGAGCGGTTTGCGCGCGAGGCGCGCGCGGCGTCGGCGCTGAATCATCCGAACATCGTCACGCTGTACGATACGGGCGAGATCGGCGGCCGCCATTACATCGTGATGGAGCTGGTCAAGGGGAAGACGCTGCGCGCGATCATCGAAGAGACGCCGCCCGACCTGGAGCTCGTCCCGGCGCTCGGAGCGCAGATTGCGCGCGCGCTGGCGGCCGCACACGAGGCGGGAATCGTACATCGGGACATCAAGCCCGAGAACATCATGGTGCGCGACGACGGCTATGTGAAGGTCGTCGATTTCGGCATCGCGCGCCTGCTGCCGTCGCTTGCCGCCCCCGCCTCGCCCGACAGCATGGCGACGAAGACCGGGCTGTTGGTCGGGACGCCGCGGTACATGTCGCCGGAACAGATTGCGGGCGAGCCGTTGTCCGGCGCGAGCGATGTTTTCTCGCTGGGTGTCGTGATGTACGAGTGGACGACCGGGCAGTATCCGTTCGTCGCCGGCTCGATCATCAAGCTGCTCGGAGCGATCGTCGGCGACGAGCCATTGGCACCGGCGCGGGTGAATCCGCTGGTGCCGGCGTACGTCGACGCGCTGATCGTCGAGATGATGCACAAGGAGCCGGCGTTGCGGCCGAGCGCGGCCGAGGTCGCGGAGCGACTGTCGAAGCCGGGCGCGGTGCCGGTCTCGGCGCGCGTGCTCGCCCGCACGCGAGAGGAGCGCGTCACGGTGGGACGCCCGCGCGAACGGGCGATGTTGCACGAGATTCTCGACGCCGCGTCGCACGGTCGTGGGCGGATGGTCGGGGTGGCGGGCGAGCCGGGCATGGGCAAGTCGACACTGGTCGACGACGTGCTGCGCGATCTCGTTGCCGACGAGCAGCCGTGGTTCATCGGCCGTGGACGGTGCTCGGAACGACTGGCGGGCGCGGAAGCGTACCTGCCGTTCCTCGACGCGTTGGGCAACCTGCTGCGCGGCGACGGTCACGAGACCTGCGCTCGACTGATGAAGAGCCTGGCGCCGACGTGGTACCAGCAGTTGAGCATCGTCACGCCGATTTCGGGCACGTTCGAGGAAGTGCGTGCGCGGTCGCAGGAGCGGCTCAAGCGCGAGCTGCTCGCCTTCGTGAGCGAGCTGTCGTCGCTGCGCCCGGTCGTCCTGTCGTTCGAAGACATGCACTGGGCGGATGCGTCGACGGTGGACCTGCTGACGTACATCACGACGCACTTCGAGCGACTGCCGTTGGCGATCGTGGCCACGTATCGGCCGTCGGAGCTGCGCGCCGCCGGCCACCCGTTCCTCGCGCTGGAACGCGAGCTCGAGACGCACGGCCGGGCGCGCGAGCTGGTTCTGGAGTTCCTCACGCAGGAAGACGTGCGCGAGTACGTGACGCTGACGTTCGGCCCCACGTCGTTCTGCACCGCGCTGGCGAAGTTCATTCACGCCAAGACGGAAGGCAATCCGCTGTTCATGGCCGATCTGGCGCGCGACCTGCGCGACCGCGGTGTGATCGTTCGCGAAGGCGAGCGCTGGCAACTCACGCGTGAGCTGCACGACATCGAGCGCGAGGTGCCGGCGTCGATCCGCAGCATGGTGCAGCGGAAGATCGACGCACTGTCCGAAGAGGACCGGCGGCTGCTCGTCGTAGCGAGCGTGCAGGGCGCGCAGTTCGACACCGCCATCGTGGCGCGGGCGATGGAAGCCGACGCGGCGGAGATCGAGGAGCGGCTCGACGTGCTCGAGCGCATCCATGCCTTCGTGCGGCTCACCGGTGAGGCGCCGCTTCCCGACGGCACGCCATCGTCGCAGTACCGGTTCGTGCACGTGCTGTATCAGAACGGCCTCTACGAGTCGCTCCGCGCCGTGCGTCGTGCGGCGCTGAGCGGCTCGATGGCGCGCGCGCTGCTCGAGACGCATCGACGCGATCCGTCGGCGATCGCGTCGGAGCTCGCCCTGCTGTTCGAGGCGGCGGGCGATCGCATGAGCGCGGCACGGTATTTTTTCCTGGCGGCCCGGCGGGCGGCGGGGATCTTCGCCGATCGCGAGGCGATCGTGCTCGGTGCGCACGGTATCGAGCTCCTGCGCAAGGTCGCGGACACGCCCGAGCGGGCGGAGCTCGAGCTGCAGATGCAGCTCGCCGTCGGGCTGTCGCACACGCGGATTCGAGGCTACGCATCCGAGGAAGTCGAGCAGGCGTACACGCGCGCGCTCGCGCTCTGCGAGCAGATCGAGGATCCGGTGGCGCGCTTCTCGGTGCTGCAGGGCTTGTGGCGCTTCTACTGCGTGCGCGGTGATCTGGTGAAGGGCGATCAGCTCGCGCACCAGCTCCTCGACCTGGCCACGCGGACGAGCGATCAGCAGCTCGTCGCCATCG
>DATJIZ010000079.1:0-3726 GCA_035492735.1 Gemmatimonadaceae bacterium
AAGTCGATCCCGACAGCCGCCCGGGATTCACGCCGCGCGCGCGCATGCTCGAGCCGGGCTCCGTCGCCGCGGCGGTCATGTTCGCGATCGAGCAACCCGCCGACGTGAACGTCGGCGAGATTCGCATCGCGCGGACGTGAGCGGTGTTCATTCCGCTGGTCGAACTGCTGCGGTGCGTGAATCCGCACGAGGAAACGTGGCTCGTCGCGTCGATTGAGCGGTCGGCCGAACGGGACATCCTGACGGGAACGCTTGGCTGTCCGATCTGCCGGGCCGAATATCCGATTCGCGACGGAGTCGTATTCTTCGATCAGTCGACGCCCGTCCCAGCGTCCGCGGCCGCGCCCAGCGAGGCCGATGCAGTTCGCGCGGCCGCGGCGCTCGACCTCACCGACGCGCGCATGACCGCGCTGCTGCACGGTGGGTGGGGCGTGCACGCCCCGATGATCCGTGGACTGACGCCAGCGCAGTTGCTGCTGATCAATCCACCGCCCGGGATCACGAGCGGCGACGGGATTTCGATCGTTCGCTCGGCGGCCATCGCGCCCGTGGCCCGCGGCTCCATGGCGGGCGTTGCAATCGACGACAACGCACCCGTCTCGATGGTCGAGTCGCTCGTGTCGAGCGTCAGATCGGGCGGCCGGTTGATGGGGAGCGTCCGGCTCCCCCTTCCACCAGGGCTGGCGGAGCTCGCGCGAGACGCAGACGTTTGGGTCGCGCAGCGCGACGCGTCGGCCGTGCCGAGCGCGCCAATCACATTGACGCGCCGGTCCCGCTAACATACCGGTTCCCCGATAATATTCTCCGCGGGAGGAACTCGATTGCTACGCATCTTCGTCGCGGGCGGGACCGGTGTGATCGGACGGCGAGTCGTCCCCACGCTCGTTTCCGCCGGATACCACGTCACGGCCGCATCGCGCACCCACGAGGGGCGCGCGCGGCTGGCGGCGCAAGGCGCCGAACCCGTCGCGATGAACATGCACGACGAGCAGGACGTGTCTCGCGCCGTGGGCAAGCAGGACGTGGTGATCAACCTCACGACGCACATCCCGTCGAGCACGACCAAGATGCTGTTCCCGTCGTCGTGGCGCGAGAACGATCAGGTGCGCCGCGTCGGCTCGAAGAACATCGTGATCGCGGCGCGTTCCGGGGGCGCCGACTGCGTGATCCAGGAGTCGTTCGCCGGGATCTACGAGGACGGCGGCGACAAATGGATCGACGAGAAGTGGGCAGTGCGTCCGGCGCGGTACAACCGCACGGTGCTCGACGCCGAGAATTCGGCGGCGCAGTTCACGAAGTGGGGCGGGCGAGGCATCGTGCTGCGCTTCGCCAACTTCTACGGGCCGGACGGCTTCGTGACGCGCGAGATGATCAGCATGGTGCGCAAAGGCGTGAGCCCGCTCCTCGGGCCGAATGGCGCGTACTGGTCGTCGATCTCGCACGACGACGCGGCGAGCGCCGTCGTCGAGGCGCTGCACGCACCGGCGGGCATCTACAACGTGTCCGACGACGAGCCGCTCGAACGGGGCGAATGGATCGCGTCGCTCGCCAAGGCGCTCGGTGTCGGACTGCCCCGGCCGATCCCCTGGTGGCTCGCGAAGCTTGGCGGCTCGACGGCTGAGCTGCTGTCGCGGTCACAGCGGTTGTCGAACAAGAAGCTGCACGAGGTGACGGATTGGCGGCCGGCGGTGGCATCGGTGCGGGACGCGTGGCCGCGGATCGTAGACGAGATCTCGCGGGGCGCGACGGCGTGAGAGAGCGACCGGCCGGACGCTGACGCGGCCTCACACCGCCGGCTACGCCGAGTGCACGACTTCCGCGTCCGCGTCGCTCGATGCGTACAACGAGTCGATCATCTCCTTGTACGTCTTGTCTACGACGCGCCGCTTCACCTTGAGCGTCGGCGTAAGCTCGCCGCGCTCGATCGAGAAATCGTGCTCGAGCAGCCCGACCTTCTTCGGCATCTCGTATCGGGCCAGGCCTTCCAGCTCGCTCGTCACCTCGCGCTCCATCTTGGCGCGAACCGCCGGCATCGCGAGCAGCTGCGCGCGATCGGTCCAGAGCAGGTTGCGCAGCTTCGCCCATTTCTCGAGCGAATCCCAGTTGGGCACGACGAGCACGACCGGGAATTTTCGCTTGTCGCCGATCATGACCGCCTGACTCACGTACTTGTTGGTCTTGATCCGGTTCTCGATCGGCTGCGGCGCGATGTTCTTGCCGCCGGCGGTCACGATGATGTCCTTCTTGCGATCAGTGATCGCCAGGAATCCGTCGCGAAGCTCACCGATGTCACCGGTGTGGAACCACCCGCTCGTATCGATCGCTTCGGCGGTCGCCGCCGGTTTGTTGAAATAGCCTTTCATCACGTGCGGGCCGCGCGTCAGGATCTCGCCGTCGGGCGCGATCGACACCTCGACGCCGGGGATGGGCTTGCCGACGGTGCCGAGGCTGAAATTCGCCGGTGTGTTCACGGCGATCACCGGCGACGTCTCTGTGAGCCCGTAGCCCTCGAGAATGACGAGCCCCGCGGCGTAGAAAAACTTGTTGATGTCGGGCGCCAGCGGCGCGCCGCCCGAGACGAAGTAGCGCAGGCGCCCGCCGGTGCGCGCCTTGAGCTTGGAGAACACGAGCCGCTGAGCGAGCGCGTACTGCACGGCGAGCAGGCCACGCGGCGTGCCCCCGGCCAGGCGCACGTCCGCCCATCGTTCGGCAACGGCTCGCGCCCAGAAGAAGATGCGCTTCTTCGCGCCGCCGCCGGCCAGTGCGTTCTCCAGCACGCGCGCGAACATCTTTTCATAGAGTCGCGGCACGGACAGCACGAGCGTCGGGCGAACCTCGACGAGATTCACCGGTACCGTGTCCATCGACTCCGCGTAGGCGATGCTCGTGCCCGTGTACAGCATGAGGTAGTGGCCGCCCGTCCGCTCGAAGATGTGCGACAGGGGCAGAAAACTGAGACACGTGTCGCGGCCGGCGAACGGGATCGCCGCGGCCGAGGCGACGACGTTCGAGTAGATGTTGTCGTGCGTGAGCATCACGCCTTTCGGGTCGCCCGTCGTGCCCGACGTGTAGATGATCGTCGCCACGTCCTCGGGGCGCACGGCATCGGCTCGCTCGCGGAACGCGCGCCGGCGGGATTCGTCGTCCACCGACGCCCCGCGAGACTCGAGCTCGGCGAGACTCATCTCCACACCCGCCACACCCTCGTCGAACGCGATCACCGCTCGTACTCCCGGACACTCGGCGCGGATGGACGCGATCTTGGCCGCTTGCGCCGCGTCCGACACGAACACCGCCGAGCTGCCCGAGTCGCGGATGATGAACGCAATCTGCTCGGGCGGCAGATTCGGGTAGAGCGGAACGTCGGTCGCGCCCAGCGTGAGGCAGGCGTAGTCGGCGATCGCCCACTCGGGCCGGTTCTCCGACAGAATCGCGACGCGATCGCCCGGACGCACGCCGATCTCCTCGAGCCCGAGCGACGCGCGCCGAATGCGATCGAGCAGCGTCGCGTGCGAGATTGGCTGGTAGCGGCCATTGCGCTTCACCTGGAGCGCGTCCGCCTTTTGGTACTTGTCGACGGCCTCGAAGAATAGACGGTTGAGCGTTCCTGGTGTGGAATTGCGCGGACCACCCGTCGCGATCATCGACATCCTCGTCAGCAGATCAGGCACCAGTATACGCCGGCGCGCCACGCGACGTAACCGCGTGGCGGCGGCCGACTGCCCG
>DATJIZ010000080.1:0-6682 GCA_035492735.1 Gemmatimonadaceae bacterium
CCGGCGCGCCAGCGCCGAGCCGATAGCGGTTGCTCCAGAACGCACTGCACGACATCACGTTGGCAAAGTGACCAGCGGGAAATGATTGCAGCTGCCAGATCTTGCTGCCGGGGACGCCCCAGCGCTGCGAATCCTCCGGCGACGTGTCCGGCCGCTGGCGCGCCACGAAACGATACGTGGTCTGTCTCAGCATCGACTGCGAGAACCACGACGACATGCATCCAGTCGCGGCCTCACGCACGTCCGCTCGATTCATCACGATGCCCGCGACATACAGGCCGGCGATGGGCGGCACGATCACCTTACCCGTGTACGCCGCGCCACCCCTCCGCACGGGCTCGAGCGCGCGGAACAACCGAGACGCCGTGTCGCGCGCCGCCCATCTACCAACGGGACGGTCGGCAAACATCGATAGTCCGAACGCGGCCGATGCGCCGGCGCTCAGCATCCAGTAGCGCGACGATGCGTCGAACGGCGATTGCCAAATCGCCAGAACATCGCCGCTGGCGTGGGCGACGTCATTAGCGAACATGTCGCCAACGGACTGAGCCGCCGCGTCGTGTGCCAGGCGCGATGCCACGACGGCCAGGAGTAGTCGCGGTCGAAACTGCATTCGGACCCTGGTTGCGCCAGCCAAGCACCGGAGCGGCTGTCTAAACAGTCTCAAAGGCAAAGAGCGCGCCGATTGCGGTGCACCGCGCGTGAGCGATTTGCCGAATCATCAGCGTTCTCGCTGCGTAGCGATCAGCAGGTCTACGGTATGGGACCTTGAGCCACACGCATCGTGCTCGATACGACAACCTGTCCGGCCAGTGGGCCGAGCCGTACATTCGCGGCACCCTCGGACGGACATGCCTATGCTGCCGATCACGTCTCGATCCCACATCGCGGCGAATGCCGCGATCCTGCTCATCGCGCTGAACACGAGCTCGAGCGCACAATCTTCGTCGGCCACTTCCGCGCCGCTGCTGCTCCGGCAGCCTGCGGTGAGCGCAACCGAGATCTGTTTCGAGTTCGCGGGCGATATCTGGCTCGTGCCTCGCGCCGGTGGAACGGCACACCGACTCACCGCAGGACCGGGTCGGGAGTTCGGCTGTCACTTTTCACCCGACGGCCGCTTTGTCGCATACACGGGCACGTCGAGCAGCAACAACGCCGACGTGTTCGTCGTCTCCGCTGCCGGCGGTGAGCCGCACCGCCTCACGTACAACCCGGCAGTCGATCAGGCGCGCGGCTGGACGCCGGACGGCAAGGTGCTGTTCGCGTCGAGCCGCGCCGGTCAGGCGCCGGGCGGATCGACGCCGCCGCGACTCTTCGTGCAGGCGATGGATGCCGTGACGGCGACGCCGGTCGATTTACCGTCGGGGTGGGATGGCACATTCAGCGCGGACGGCCGGCGTCTGGCGTACATGCCGATCATTCCGGCCAACGACATCTGGAAGCGCTATCGCGGCGGGCGCACGACGCCGATCTGGATCGCGACACTGTCCAACGCCGCGGTCGAGAAGATTCCGCGCGAGAACTCGACCGACAAGGCCCCGATGTGGGTCGGCGACACGGTGTTCTTCCTCTCCGATCGCGACGGCGCGACGACGCTCTACGCGTACGATCTTTCCACGAAGAAGGTGACGCGCCGCATCGAGAACGGCGGCCTCGATATCAAGAACGCATCAGCTGGTGCTGGCGCGATCGTCTACGAACAGTTCGGCGCGATTCGGCTGTACGACCTGCACACGGGGCGCGACGCGGCCGTTCCAATCACGATCTCGGGCGAGCTGACGGGCGCCATGCCGCATTGGGTGCGCGTCGCGTCGCGCCTGCAGAACGCATCGATCTCGCCCAGCGGCGCGCGCGCGGTGTTCGAAGCGCGCGGTGAGATTCTCACCGTCCCCGCCAAGAAAGGAGACGCCCGCAACATCACCAACACCGTCGGCGCGACGGAGCGCTCGCCGGCGTGGTCGCCCGACGGGCAGACCATTGCGTATTTCTCCGACGCTGGCAACACCGGCTATCACCTCGAGCTGCGCAATCAGTCCGGCATGGGCGAGCCGCGCACGATCGCGGTCGGCGACGACGCGACCTTTTACTACTCGCCGCTCTGGTCGCCCGACAGCAAGGCGATCGCGTACACGAACTCACGCGGCGAGATCTGGCGCGTCGACATCGCGACGGGCAAGACGACGAAAGTCGACACCGACCCGTCCGGTCCCCGCGGGTCGGGCAGCGTGCTGTATGGCGGGCTCGGAATGTCCTGGTCGCCGGACTCCAAGTGGCTCGCCTATGGCCGCACGATCAAGAATCGTCTGTCGGCGGTGTTCGTGTATGATGTGACGAAGAGCGCGTCGACCCAGGTGACCGACGGCATGAGCGACGCCAAGCTCCCGGTGTTCGACGCGAGCGGCAAATACCTGTACTTCGTCGCGAGCACCGACGCCGGACCAGCGAGCGACTTCAGCATGATGACGTTCGATCACCCGGTGACGAGCAACCTGTACGCGATCGTGCTCCGCAAGGATCTGCCGTCGCCGCTGGCGCCCGAGAGTGATGAGGAAAAGGCGAAGAGCGAGAACGCCAAACCAGCAGCACCCGCCGCCGCCGACACTGGCGCCAAATCTGCCGCGCCGCGGGCCGCGTCCGCGTCGCCGGAGGTACGAATCGACTTTGACGGTATCGACCAGCGCACCATCGCGATGCCGGTGCCGGCGCGCAACTACGTCGGACTCGGCGCCGCGAAAGCCGGCGTCGTCATCCTCGCGGAGGCGCCGCTCGTGCCGGTCGACCAATCCGGTCCCGAGGCCGGCTTGCTCACACTGCACAAGTTCGATCTCGCCGAGCGCAAGGTGGACAAGCTCGTCGATGGCGTGGGCGAGTTCGATGTTTCGCACGACGGAGAGAAGCTGCTGTTCCGGCAGCGCAATACGTGGACGATCGCGCCGTTGAACGGCATCAAGCCGGGCGAAGGCGCGCTGGCCACGGCGAACCTTCAGGTGGAGATCGATCCGCGCGCCGAGTGGCGTGAGATGTATCGCGACGCATTTCGCACGCAGCGCGCGTTCTTCTACGATCCGAATTACCACGGACTCGATCTCGCGGCCACGGAGAAGTTCTACTCCAAATGGCTCGACCAACTGGGAAGCCGCGACGATCTCAGCTACCTGTTCGAGGAAATCTTTGGCAACCTGACGGTCGGACACCTGTTCGTGTCGGGACCACCGCCGGAGGGCGGGCCGGGCGCGCCGCCGGCCGACGGCTTGCTCGGCGCCGACTACGCCGCCGAGAATGGGCGATGGCGCTTTGCGCGCGTGTACGCGGGCGAGAGCTGGAATCCGCAGTTCCGCGCGCCGCTCACGCAGCCGGGCGTGAACGTGCAATCGGGAGAGTACCTGCTCGCCGTGAACGGTCGCGATCTCACCACGTCGCAGAGCGTCGATGAAGCACTGCAAGGCACCGCCGGCAAGGCCGTCGTGCTGCGCGTGGGACCAAACGCGTCGGGCACCGGCGCGCGGGAGGTCACGGTCGTGCCGGTGGCGAGCGAGGGCATGCTGCGGCATCTGGCGTGGATCGACAACAATCGGCGCACGGTCGAGAAGTTGTCCGGCGGAAAGCTCGCGTACATCTACGTGCCGAACACGGCCGGCGAAGGTTACACGCGATTCAATCGCTATTTCTTCGCCCAGCAGGACAAGGTCGGCGCCGTGGTCGACGAGCGGTACAACGGCGGCGGCAACATCGCCGATTACATGATCGAGTATCTGCGGCGCGACGCACCGTTCAACTACGTGACGGCGCGCTACGGCGAAGACCAGCCGATTCCCGCTGGCGCGATCTACGGACCGAAAGTGATGTTGATCAACGAGTACGCTGGTTCCGGCGGTGACGAGCTGCCGTGGTTGTTCCGGCGGTTCAAGGTCGGACAGCTCGTTGGCACGCGAACGTGGGGAGGGCTCGTCGGCATCGGAGGCTACCCGCCGCTGATGGACGGCTCCGGCGTCACCGCGCCGCGCATCGCGCTCTGGTCACCGGAAAGCGAATACCCGGTCGAGAACAAGGGCGTGGCGCCCGACGTCGAGGTGGAGATCGATCCCGCTGCCTGGCGCGCCGGACACGACACGCAGCTCGAGCGCGCGGTCGCGCTGTTGATGCAGACGGGCGTCGTCCAGGCGGGAGCGCCCGCGGAGCCGAAGCGTCCACCGTTCCCGACCTGGGCCAAGGGCAAGACACCACACGACTAGCAGCCCGCTACACCGGCCAGTGCGCGCTGCCCGAGCACTCGCGGCGTGGCTCGCCATCGCGGCGAGCGCGCAGCGCAGTGCGCCCGCCCAGGCGGCGCGGCTGTTCAGCGGCGCGCCGGCGGCGAGCTGGATCGCGCCGCCCGCGACGCCCGGCGACTCGTTCGTCGTCTTTCACGCTCGGCGCAGCTTCGACCTGCCATCGTCGCCAGCGAAGTTCGTCGTCCACGTGTCGGCCGACAATCGATACCGTTTGTATGTGAACGGCACGCTCGTCTCGTCGGGGCCGCAGCGATCCGACGTCGCGCACTGGCGGTACGAGACCGTAGACCTGGCACCGCGGCTCCATGCTGGCCACAACGTGCTGGCAGCGGTCGTATGGAACTGGGGCGGCGCGCGGCCCGTCGCGCAGTTCAGCTACCGCACCGGATTCCTGCTCCAGGGCGACGGCGAATCAGAAGCACCGCTCGTCAACACGGGACCCGGCTGGAAGCTCCTCGTCGATTCCGCCTATGCGCCGATCGTGATCACGAGCGCGTTCATCGGCGACTACTTCGCTGCACCACCTGGAGAGTCGGTCGACGGCGGCCGCTATCCGTGGCGATGGGAGCAGCCCGACTACGACGACTCGGCGTGGTTCACGGTGTCTGCTCCGGCGCGCGGGGGAGCGGCCGCTCCCCTGTCGGCGTTCAACGGTGCGAGCGGCGCGGCAATCGTCGGACGACTGCACCTTCGCGCCGCGATCGCCGGCGGCTCGGGCGAGGTGGTTGGATGGCAGCTCGAGCCGCGCTCGATTCCGCCGATGGACGAGACGCCGCAGCCATTGGCGAAGGTGCGACGCGCGGTCGGCGCGACGGTCGACTCCGCGTTCCTTCGTGGCGCGAGTGACGTGACGGTGCCCGCGCACGCGCGCGCGACGCTCCTGCTCGATCAATCGCACACCACCAACGCCTATCCCGTACTCGTGACGAGCGGCGGCGCTGGAAGCACGGTGACGCTCACGTACGCCGAGGCACTGGTCGACTCGCAGCGGCACAAAGGAAACCGGAACGACGTCGAAGGCCGGACGATGCACGGTGTATACGACGTGTTCCGCCCCGACGGCGGCGAGCGGCGCATGTTCCAGCCATTGTACTGGCGCTCGTTTCGCTACGTGCAGCTCGAGGTCCAAACGGCCGACGCGCCGCTGACGCTGCACGATTTCCACGGGATCTTTACCGCGTATCCGCTGCGGGAGCGCGCGCGCTTTGCCAGCGACCAGGCGTGGATCGCCGACGTGTGGAAGATGGACTGGAACGGCGCGCGGATCGGCGCGTTCGAGACGTACATGGACACGCCGTACTACGAGCAGCTCCAGTACATCGGCGACACGCGCGTGCAGTCGCTCATCTCGCTCTACGTGAGCGGCGATGACCGGCTCGTCCGGCAGGCGATCGATCACTTCGATGTTTCGCGCATTCCCGAAGGACTGACGATGAGCCGGTATCCGTCGGCCATCCCGCAGATCATTCCGCCGTTCTCACTGATCTACGTCGCGATGGTGGACGACTATCACATGCTGCGCGACGACTCGGCGTTCGTCGCACGGCGACTCGCCGGCATTCGCGGCGTGCTCGACTGGTACGCGGCGCACGTGGACGACACGGGCATGCTGGGCCCAATGCCGTACTGGAACTACGTGGACTGGGCTCGCGAGTGGCCCGGCGGTACTCCGCCCGGCGCGATCGACGGCCACTCGGCGACGATCACTCTGCTCTACGCGTATGCATTGCAGCGCGCCGCACGCCTCGAGGCGGACGTCGGAGTGCCGTCCATGGCGTCGGCGTACCGTCGACGCGCTGAGGCGCTGATCGCCGCGACGCGTGCACGCGCCTGGGACGCGCGACGCGGGCTCTTTCGCGATGCCCCCCGATCGGCGGCATACAGTCAGCAGACGAACGTCCTCGCGGTGCTCGCCGACGCCGTCCCTCCCGCCGACCAGCGCGCGCTGATGGAGCGTGTGCTCACCGACTCGACGCTGATCAAGGCGACGTACTACTTCAGCTTCTATGTATTCGAGGCGCTTCGAAAGGCTGGACTTGGCGATCGCTACGTAGAGCAGCTCGCGCCGTGGCGCGAGATGCTGCGCCTCGGCCTTACCTCGACGCCGGAAAATCCGGAGCCGACCCGGTCGGACTCACACGCGTGGGCGGCGCACCCGAACTACGGACTGCTCGCGACGGTGCTCGGTATTCGGCCGGCAAGCGCCGGCTTCCGTACAGTCGAGATCGCGCCGGCGTTGGGACCACTGCGGTGGGCGGAAGGGCGCGTGCCGCATCCGGCCGGGGACATCGCGGTTCGACTGGACCGGCGCGGCGCGCGGGGACTGGATGCCGTCGTGGAGCTGCCGGGTGCGCTGACCGGAGAGTTCGTGTGGCGAGGCCGCCGCGTGCGATTGCACGGTGGTCGGCAGA
>DATJIZ010000081.1:0-3175 GCA_035492735.1 Gemmatimonadaceae bacterium
TCGACCCGCCGACCCACTGCGGCAAGGATGGGGTCGAGGGAGTGGCCGGTCTTGGCTTGGTCGGTTGCGTGGCGGAGGTATCGGCTGGATGCCCGGTCACACGATCTGCGGACGCGCACGCTGCCACACCCGCCGACGCCAATATCGCAAGATTGGAAAACGCTCGGCCTATTTCCATCATCCCCTCCGCTTGCGCTGGGACTCGCCTACGTGCGCCCCAACTTGATCCCCTGCCCCAGACGTGAGGCCGTTTTCCCTCCAGGGGTAGTCGCCCAAGATTAGGCGGCGAACCTCACCCCCGTCTCAGACTTCCGTCAGTGCGTGGTCAGGGTTGCGAGCATGCTTTGGCTGGAGACGTTCGGCGGGCTCGTGACGATCCCGTTCGATACCGTTCGATGCCATCCGCTACGCTGCGCCCGCGGCCGACGGCAACCCGAGCTTGGCGAGCACCGCCTCGAATCGCGGGTCGCCATGGAGGTCCTTCAAGAAGGGCTGTCTCCCGATCGAGTACATCCAATCGGACCGCTCCGCGAGGCCTTCCTCCAGCGCCGTCACCGCGGCATCGCGCTCGCCGAGGGCGAGAAGAGCCTCGGCTCGATAGAGCGCCGGGAACGTGCTCGCATTGATGGGATCGAGCAGCGGCCGCGCATCATCGCCGCGACCTGCCATGGCGTAGGCCATCCCAAGCGCCCAGACATAGATGGGCGCGCGCTTCCCGCGTTCGGCGGCCTCGAGCATGAGCCGAACGCCTTCGTCGTATTTGGCCTGCAGGCAGAGGACTGCTCCGAGAAATACGTACACTCTGAGAAACGTCGGATTCATCGCGAGTACCCGGCGGAACCGCGCTTCGGCACCTGGCAGATCTCCCGCCAGCATGCGGATGATGCCGATGTTCATGTGCGGAAGCACCGAGACCGGGTCCAGCAACAGCGCACGCTCGGCGATCGGCATCGCCTCATCGAACCTGCCGATGCCGGCCAGAAATGCCGACAGCCAGCGGTGGGCCGTTTCGTGATTGGGGTTGAGCTCGATCGTGCGCCGCAGCTCACGCAGCACGCCGTTCCAGTCCCACTCCCAATTCATTTTCACGAAGCCGAGCGAGGCGTGCGCTTCGGCCAGTGACTCGTCGAGCTCCAGCGCACGACGGGCCGCGTCCGTTGCGATGGGAAACATCTCCGACGCGTCGGCGAATTGATACGAGGCGAGAACGGCCGATGCGTCGGCGAGCCCCGACCATGCAGGCGCGTACGTGGGATCCAGCTCGAGCGCCTGTTGGAACAGCTCACGCGCGCGGCGCATGCCCGCCTCGCTCCGCTCTGACCAGTGATGCCGGCCGAGAAGGTACAGATCGTATGCTTCGAGATTTCGCGTCACCGGCACGGGTACTTGCCCGCGCAGCCTTCCGAGCTGCAGCGCGCCGGCAATCGTGTCCACGACGCGGCTGGTGATCTCGTCTTGCAGGGCGAAGACGTCGCTCACCGTGCGATCGAACGTGTCGGACCACAGCGGCGCGTCCTCGGCCGCGCGGATCAGCTTTGCGGAGAACCGCAGCCGGTCGCCGGCGCGGCGTACGCTCCCCTCGACGACGAATTCGACGCCGAGCTGCGCGGCAATCGCCGCCAGGGGCAGCGACTGTCCGCGAAACGACGCGGCCGACGTGCGCGAGACGACGCGAAGCCCTTCGAGGCGTGACAGCGCCAGCGTGAGCTCTTCGGTCAATCCTTCGCCGAAATAGGCGTCGTCGGGCGTACCGCCAATGGTGGCGATCGGAAGCACGGCGACGGAGAGGCGTGATGCCGCGGTGACCGCGCTGGTGAGCGAGGCCCGCGATCCGATCGCGGCTTGGCGTTCGCCGGTCGCGGTCAGCGCGAGCGCGAACACGCGCGCCGACGCCGGGCGCGCGGCCGGCTCCTTGGCGAGCGCCTGCGAGAGCAGCGCCGCAATGGCCGTTGGGACCTGCGGATGACCGGCGCGCGGATCCGGAGGTGGTGCCGTGAGGTGCTTCGAAATGACGCTCATGGCGCTCGGGCCGGTGAACGGCGGCGCTCCGGTGAGCATCTCGAACAGCACGCAGCCGAGCGCGTAGATATCGCTCCGCGCGTCGAGCTCGCGTTCGCCGAGCGCCTGCTCCGGGCTCATGTACGCGACGGTTCCGAGGGTGAGCCCCGCCTGCGTCATCGTTTCCGCGGCGTCCGCACCGCCGGCGGCACGCGCGATCCCGAAGTCGGCGAGCAGCGCGTGACCGCTGCGCGTGAGCAGGATGTTCTCCGGCTTGACGTCGCGGTGGATGACGCCTTCGTCATGGGCCGCCTGCAGCGCGTCGGCGATCTGGCGCGCAATCTCGAGCGCCTCGTCGACGGGGAGCCGGCCCGCGCGCCTGAGCCTCGCGCGCAGCGACTCGCCATCGATGTACGGCATCACGAAGTAGAGCGAGCCCGCGGCCTCGCCGGAATCGTGGAGCGGGAGGATGAACGGGTGGCGGAGATTCGCGAGGACGCGGATCTCGCGGTGGAACCGCTGCACGTCCACCGGCACCTCGCCCCGCAGCACCTTGATCGCCACCGGACGGGCATGCCGCACATCGCGCGCGAGATACACCGTCGCCATGCCGCCGGCGCCGAGCTCGCGCTCGATGAGGTAGCGATCAGCCAGCGAGGTGGCGAGGTCGGTGACAGGCGCGATCATGCGGCGGGAAACATGACCGGTAACGCAGCGAAAGGCGATAGCCAGGGCGCGATGTCGGGTCGGCCGCGCGCCCGCGGCTTGGGCGGCGGGTTAGCCGACGTACGTGTACGCGAAGCCTTTCTCCTGCGCGCGATTGGTGACGATCACGCCCGCGGCGACCACCCGAGCGGTCGGCGTCACGAGATTGGCGCGGAGATCGGCTTCGACGTCGGCCGCGCTCAGGCCGGCGTCGGCCGCCACGGTGCGCGCGATGCGTCCGGTCGCCATACCGCAGACCGCGACGATCACGCCGCGCTTGGCGAGATCGTTCGCCGTGTTCAGGTGCGGATTCTTCACGGCGGGCACACCACCTTCGTTCACCTTTTGCGATTCGCCAAGCTTGTACTTGGCCCACATCGCGTCGTTGAAGCCGTAGACGCTGGCGAGGTGGCGCACACAGACGATCGCGTTGACGTCCGAGTCCTTGAGCTGGTAGATGGGACCGGTGTTC
>DATJIZ010000082.1:0-2899 GCA_035492735.1 Gemmatimonadaceae bacterium
GTGCGCGATGCCAAGCTCGTCGAGAGCGCGCCAAAGTGGGCCGACGAGGCGGTGCAGAAGCTCAACGCCAAGAGCGTCGATGTCGGCCGGTACGATCTCGTGCTTCATCCGTCGCATCTCTGGCTCACCATCCACGAATCGGTGGCGCATCCCACCGAGCTCGATCGGGCGATGGGTTATGAGGCGAATTACGCGGGAACGAGCTTCGTCGCGCCGCCGGAGAAAGTGCTCGGCACACTCAAGTACGGGTCGGCGCTGATGAACATTCGCGGCGACCGCACGCAGCCCGGATCGCTCTCGGCCTGCGGGTGGGACGACGAAGGTGTCGAGCCCGAGGACTTCGACATCATCAGGAAGGGCGTGTTCGTCGATTACCAGACGACGCGTGAGCAGGCGCTCTGGCTCGACTGGTATTACAAGAAGCTCGGCCGACCGACGCGATCGCATGGCTGCTCGTACGCGCAGACGTGGGCTGCCGTGCAGTTCCAGCGCATGCCGAACGTCTCGCTGCTGCCGGGTGACAAGGACCTCGGGTGGGACGATCTCATCGCGGCGACCGATCGCGGTATCGCCATCGTCGGCGACGGCTCCTTCTCGATCGACCAGCAGCGGTACAATGCGCAGTTCGGCGGACAGGTGTTCTACGAGATCAAGGGCGGCAAGATCGTCGGCATGCTCAAGGACGTGGCGTATCAAATGCGCACGCCCGACTTCTGGTCGAGCCTCGACATGATCGGCGGGCCGCGCAGCTACTTCCTCGGCGGCGCGTTCGGCGACGCGAAGGGACAGCCGGTCCAGGTGAACGCGATCAGTCACGGTGCGCCGGTCACGCGCTTCCGCAACGTCAACGTCATCAACACCGGGCGGTCGGCGTGACGGTCCGGTCGCTGCTGACGGCCGCGCGCTACTTGTCGCGCGAGGAATCCGAGGCGATCACCAAGCGCGCGCTGTCGTTCGCGTCGGCTGAGCAAACGCGCGTGATCGTGAACAGCTCGTACGTGAGCAACACGCGCTTCGCCGTGAACCAGATCTCGACCGGCGGCGATGCCTTTGATTCGGTGGTCACGGTGATCAGCCGCTTCGGCAAGCGGAGCGGATCGTCGTCGACGAACCAGTTCGATGACACGGGGCTTCGCGCCGTGGTGCAGATGTCCGAGCGCGTCGCCAGACTGAGCCCGGAAGATCCCGAGGCCATGCCCGAGCTGGGCTCGCAACAGTACCGCGCCGGCGTGAACTGGAGCGACGCCACGGCCTCGCTCGATCCCGATTCGCGCGCGCGCGCCGTGAAACAGATCGCCGATCCCAGCCGCGAGGCCGGTCTCGTGTCGACCGGATTCATGGAGGCGATCACGGGATCGCAGGCGATCGCCAACTCCAAAGGTCTGTTCGCCTACAATCGCTCGACGTCATCGGTCCTCACCACGACGGTGCGCACGGTCGACGGCACGGGTTCAGGTTGGGGCGGTGCGACGCACCATGACTGGAGCCGGATCGATCCGTCGGCGCTCGGCGCGCGCGCCACGCGCAAGGCACGCACGTCGGTCAATGCCGTGGCCATCGAGCCCGGGCGCTACACCGTGGTGTTCGAGCCGACGGCCGTGGGCAATCTCGTCCAGTTCATCGCGCGCGCGCTCAACGCCCGCAGCGCCGACGAAGGTCGTTCGTTCTTCTCGTTGCCCGGCGGCAAGAACAAGATCGGTCAGAAGGTGGTGGACGAACGCGTCACGATCGTCTCCGATCCGTACGATCCCGACGTCGCCGCATCGCCGTTCAGCGGCGACGGTTTGCCGACACAGCGCGTCGTGTGGATCGAAAATGGAGTTGTGAAAACCCTCGACTACGACCGATATTGGGCGGAGCGGCAAGGCCGCGCGCCGACGGCCGCCGGAAACTCGATTCGCATGAGTGGCGGCACCGCATCGTTGGACGATTTGATCGCGTCGACGCAGCGTGGACTGTTGGTGACTCGCTTCTGGTATTTGCGTCCGGTGGATCAACGCACCATTCTGTACACCGGATTGACGCGCGACGGAACATATTTGATCGAGAACGGCAAGGTCACCAAGCCGGTGAAGAACCTCCGGTTCAACGACTCACCGATCTTCATGCTCAACGCGCTCGAGGCGCTCGGGCGTCCGGAGCGGGTGAGCGCGAGTGAGGGCGGAGATCCCGGACTGGCGATCATGGTGCCGCCGATCAAGGTTCGCGATTTCAACTTCACCAGCTTGAGTGACGCCGTATGATGGAGCGGGACCACAGACTTCACGCGCCTGGGAACAGGCGCGCGTAGCGGCGGCGGCGCGGGAGAGGCGAGAGCCTCGAGCGTGACGACGTCGTCTCACCGATCCACCGGGGGATCGGCTGAGAGCACCAACCTCCATGCATGGAGAGATCACCATGGCTGCAAAGAAAGGTGCCCGTAAGGGTGGACGTAAGGCCGCGAAGAAGGGCGCGAAGAAGGGCGGACGCAAGGCCGCCAAGAAGCGTCGCTAGTCGGTACGCGGTCACTAGAACAAGAAGGCCGGCGTTCGCGCCGGCCTTCTTTCTTTGTGAGAGGCTCGGGGTGAAGGCGATGCCGTCACCGTGGGTTCATGTGCGGCGGTGTTTCAAGCGATTCTCGCAGATGACGCGCTGAAACCTCGCCTCTCGACCGAAGTGAAGGAGAAGGCCAACCTCCATATCCGTCGCGCACAGATAGGTGAACAGCTGGAGGTTGGCCGCCGGATGCAGGAGCTCGGTCGCCTTGTTCTCGATGACCACTTTTTCGTCGACGATCATGTCCAAGGTCTGTCGAGCTAGCGGCTCGCCGCGATAATAGACCATGACCGCTACCTCACGGTCCACACGATGGCCCTTCGCGGTGAGGTCTCGTTCGAGGGCCAGGGCGTAAATGAACTCA
>DATJIZ010000083.1:0-2383 GCA_035492735.1 Gemmatimonadaceae bacterium
CCAACGCCCCATTCTCGTTCTCTTCGCCGCGGTCTGCGCGGTCCTCCTGGTAGGCTGCGCGAACGTCGCGAACCTGATGCTGGCGCGCGCCGCGAGTCGGCGGCGGGAGCTCGCGGTGCGGGTGGCGATGGGCGCGCCGCCAGGCGCGATCGCCCGCCAGCTTCTCACGGAGAGTGCGCTGCTCGCGCTGGCCGCTGGCGCGTTCGGTGTGTTGCTCGCGTTCGGCGCCACGCGTGCGCTGTCGAGCATGCTGCCCGCGGCGATCGCTCGCGTGGGCCACGTTCGGGTCGACGGCCGCGTGCTCGGCTTCACACTGGGCGCGTCCGTGCTCGTCGCACTGCTGTGTGGAATTGCGCCGGCGCTGCGCGGCGCGCGCGAGGCGACGTACGACGCGCTGCCCGAAGCGGCGCGCGGCGGTACGCATGGGCGACGCGCCCGCCGTTTCCAGGCTTCGCTCGTCGTTGGCGAGCTCGCACTGGCGATGGTGCTCACCGTATCGGCCGGCCTGCTCGTCAACAGCTTCGCGCGGCTCACCGCCATCGACCCCGGCTTCCGCACCGATCACCGCGTGCGCATGAAGATCGATCCGCCCGACGCGAGATACCGACGCGGCCCCGCGACGGACCGATTCTTCGAGACCGTGTTGCGCCAGACCCGCGCGCTCCCCGGCGTGCGCTCGGCCGCACTCGTCTCACGATTTCCCCTGCACGATGGCCCGCTCACCTCCGATGCGCTCGTCGAAGGTGCGCCGTACACGGTGGGAGATCAGCCGCCGGCGGTTCAGTATCGCATGGCGAGCGCGGGCTACTTCGCGACGATGGGCATTCCCGTGCTGGCGGGGCGCGAGTTTCTGCCGTCGGACAATGCGGACTCGTCATCGCGGCTCGTGGCTGTCGTGAATCGCACCGCCGCAATTCGCCTTTTCGCAACGCAGAATCCTCTCGGCAAGCGACTTCGACTCGGCAGCGCGGACTCGCCACTGTTCACGGTGGTTGGAGTCGTGGGAGACATTCACGAGCTCTCACTGCGCGAAGCCGCGGAGCCCGAGGTGTACGTCTCGTCGCGCCAGGGACTGGCCACCGCCGGCTCCATCGTCGTGCACTACGACGGCGCTCCGGCGTCGGTGGTCGCCGGCGTGCGCCGCATCGTGTCGTCGCTCGACAAGACGCTGCCGGTGTTCGATGTCCAGTCGTTCGAGGCTGTCGTGGCCGCGGCACGCACCGGGGACAGGTTCACGACGGCACTGTTATCATCGTTTGCCGCGCTTGCGCTCGTGCTGGCGGCGCTCGGCACCTACGGCGTGATCGCGTACGGCGTCGCGGAGCGCACGCGCGAGTTCGGCGTACGCATGGCGCTCGGCGCGCAGAGTCGGGAAGTGGCGTCGATGGTGCTGCGCGAAGGGCTGGCTCTCTTCCTGATCGCGCTGCCGATCGCCTTCGCCGGCATGGCATGGAGCAACCGCGTGCTTGCCCGGCTGTTGTTCGGTGTGGTACCGTCAGATCCGTCGACGATCGCCGCCGCGGTCGGAGCGCTCGCTGCGGCGACGGCGATCGCGTGCACGGTTCCCGCACTCCGCGCGTCGCGAGTCGACCCCACGATCGCGATCAAGGGCTGACTTCGTCCGCACCATCCGGACGTCGTGAACCCGATCGGACCACGAAGGTCGACAGATGCGGCGATTCAAAGCCATATTGCCCGAATGAGCCCGCGGTCCGACGAGCGGCTGCTCGTCGATGCATGGATGCAGTCACCAGGACGTGACGCGGCACTTCGAGTTGCCGAATGGCTCGATGCGAACTCGAGTACCTTTTCGTCGGTTCTCGAGATTGATCTGCGTCACGAGCGGTGCCTGGTGCTCGACTTCGGCCGCGGCAGCGCACTGCTGAACGCGCCGGATGCCGACAACCGCGAGCCGGCGCTCACCGCACGCATCCGCCGCTCGATGGCCGACGCCGGCGTGCGCGTCGCTGTCGGCAGATACGACGAGCTTCGGCCGTCGTACGAATCGTCGCGCGACGACCCGTCCGATCAACGAGGCGTGCATCTCGGCATCGATGTCTTCGTCGAACCTGGAATGATGGTCCACGCGCCGATCGCCGGGATCGTACATGATTCCGGGACCAGCAGGTCGGCGCTCGGCTTCGGCCCAACGGTGGTGCTCCGGCACCAGACCGGGTACGGTACGCCGTTTTTCACGTTGTACGGCCATCTCGACCGCGAAGCGCCGAGTCTGTGCCCGCCCGGCCGCGTGGTCGCCCCCGGCACTCGGCTTGGCCGGATCGGGACGCCGGACGTGAACGGCGGCTGGACGCCGCATCTGCACTTCCAGCTCACCGTCGATCTCCTCGGCCTCGGGCGCCGGTTTCCGGGCATGGGCCGTTTG
>DATJIZ010000084.1:0-6785 GCA_035492735.1 Gemmatimonadaceae bacterium
TTATTTCCGCTCTTGCGAGCAGCGCGCGCCACCTGGCTTCCTCGTCTGGCGGCCGTACGAGCGCCGAGCCGCCATGGTCGGCGTGGTACCGCGGCGGCGCTAGCAGCTCGGGTGAGTACAGCACCTCCAGCCGCGCGTCGACGCCACGAATGCGGTCGACGAGCTCCGGCTCGAGGTAACTGGCGATGAACAGAGGCCGACGCATGTCTGACGATGGGCGAAGAGGTGTAGAGGCTCGCGCCCCGCGTGAGGAAATTAGTGCGCGGATGTCCTGTGGCGACTCGGAGTGGCGTAGATCGAGCCACTCGCCCTCGGCGCTGGTGAGTGTCGCCGCTGCCATGGTGTGAGAAAAGCCGACCGGTTGAGCGACGAAGGCGCCACACCAGGAATTGACACCGCGCACCGCGCGCGGGCCCGGTCATCACTCCGGACTGAATGGCATGACCGGTTTGTGTCGCGTCTTGCGCTAACAAGGGAGCGGCTGATTCGGCCGTAACCTTCGCCGGAGTCGAAGTACATGATGGGTATCTCGAAAATCCGCGGCATCATCGCATTCGTCGCGTGTCTCATGACGTGGTCCTGCGTACGGTCGCGCGGCTCGGCGTCGGGCGAGCTGACGCCGGCGGCGGCGATCATCGTCCACAATCAGGGCCGCGATCGGATTCAGGTCTATCTCGTGGGGGAGAAGGAGGACTGGTACATCGGCCGGCTCGAGCCGCTCGAGACAGCTCATCTCGCGTTGCCGCAGTTCGGGTTTCCGGAAGCGTCGCGAGCGGTTTCGGTCGCAGTGGTGCCGGGATGGGCCAGAAGCCTGGAGCCGCGTCGCGAGCCGCGGGCGACGTTCTAGCTCGACGAGCTCCCCGACAATCTGCCGGGTCAGGAGTGGATCTTCGTCAACGGCCAGCTCGAAGGGCCGATGCGCGTGCGAGGTCGCTAGCTCCCGCTCGTCGCGCTAGCAGCGTGGTCGATCCGGTCCGTGGCCGGCTGGCCAACCGGTGCGTACCTTTGCGCCCTGACTCCGGCGCCTGAGCGAGCGAGCTGCACCTCACCCAACTCTTCGACCTCTCCTTTCGCGGACGCGCCGATCGCGTTGGTTTGGAGTACTCCGACGCGAGCGGCGCACTCCGCGCGCTGACCTTTGGCGAAATCGACATGCGTGCCAGCCGCATGGCGCGCGAGCTCACGGCGCGCGGCCTCACGCGCGGCGATCGCCTGTGCGCACACCTCGGCAACCGCGTCGAGTTTCTCGATCTCTTTCTGGCCTGCGTTCGCCTCGGCGTGATCTTCGTGCCGATGAACGTGCTCTACCGCGAGCGCGAGCTGCGGCACATCGTGACCGACGCCGAACCGCGCGCGATCGTCGTCGATCGGTCGATCGACGCGACATATCCCGACGATGTGCCGCGGTGGGACGTCGACGCGCTCAGTGCCGCCGCAGCGGCGCGCGACGCGGTTCGTCCAACGATCAACATCGATGGTGACGATCCGGCGCTCATCATCTACACCTCCGGTACGACGGGCGCCGCCAAGGGCGCCGTCCTGTCGCACAACAATCTCGCGGCGAATGGGATCACGCTGGCGACCGTTTGGCGAATCACCGAAGCCGACCGCTATCTCGCCATGCTGCCGCTGTTCCACGTGCATGGCCTGGGCAACGGCGTGCATAGTTGGCTGATCACCGGCTGCCGCATGCGGCTGCTCGAGCGCTTCGACCACCGCACGACGCCGAGCGTAATGGCCGAGTTCGAGCCGACGCTCGTGTTCGGGGTGCCGACGATCTACGTACGGCTGCTCGATCCGGCAGTCGTGAGCGACGACCAGGCGCGTGTCATCGGGCGGAGTGCGCGGCTTTTCGTGTCGGGCTCGGCGCCGTTGCCCGCCCACGTGCACGCCGCGTTCCGCGCCCGATTCGGCCACACGATCGTCGAGCGCTACGGCATGAGCGAAGCGCTCATGATCATGAGCAATCCATATGAAGGCGAGCGCCGCGCCGGCTCGGTGGGTCCGCCGCTGCCCGGCGTATCGGCGCGGATCGTCAACGAGAACGGGATCGTGCTTCGCGATGAGGAAGTCGGCGAGGTCGAGATCCGCTCGCCGCACCTCATTCGAGAATACTGGAAGCGGCCGGACGCCACCGCCGCTGCGTTTCACGAGGGGTGGTTTCGCACGGGCGACCTCGGCGTGCGCTCCGCCGACGGCTATTACACTTTGCGCGGCCGGCGTGGAGATCTGATCATCAGCGGCGGGTTCAACATCTACCCGCGCGAGATCGAGGAGCTGTTGCTCGAGGACGCCCGCGTGCGGGAGGCGGCCGTGGTCGGCGTGCCGGACGAGCTGCGGGGCGAAGTGCCGATCGCCTACATCGTGGCCGACGACAACCTCGATGCGTCCGAGCTCGAGGCGACCTGCCGGGAGCAGCTCGCGTCGTTCAAGGTTCCGCGCGCCTTCGTACGCATCGACGCGCTCCCCCGCACTGCGCTCGGCAAGATCCAGAAGCACCTTCTCCCGAAATGGACGGGACAACTCCGATGAGCGCACAGAGCATCGCCGTGGACACGCCAGTCGCGCGCACAAAGCTCAACCGGCAGCAGATCGTCGGCTTCTGGGCGGCGTGGACTGGCTGGCTGCTCGACGGGATGGACTCGGTGATCTACGCGCTCGTGCTCTCACCGGCTCTGACGGAGCTGCTGCCGCATTCCGGCATCGCGCCAACGACCGCGCATGTCGGCTTTGCCGGCTCGATCCTGTTCGCCGTCTTTCTCGCAGGCTGGGGCTTCTCGTTTCTCTGGGGTCCGATCGCGGATCGGTTCGGTCGCACGCGATCGCTCGCTGCGACAATCCTGATGTACGCGCTGTTCACCGGCGCCGCGGCCTTCTCGCAGAACGTCTGGCAGCTGGGGCTATTCCGCTTTCTCGCCGGCGTCGGGGTGGGCGGCGAGTGGGCGATGGCGGGCACGTACGTCGCCGAGGCGTGGCCGGAGGATCGCCGCAAGATGGGCGCCGGCTATCTGCAAACCGGCTACTATTTCGGCTTCTTCGCCGCCGCGGCGCTCAATTACACCGTGGGCGCGCGCTTCGGCTGGCGCGCGATGTTCCTCTGCGGGTTCGTGCCGGTGATCGTCGCCGCGCTCACGCTGCGTCGCGTGAAGGAGCCGGAGCGGTGGAAGAAGCACGAGGCCGAGGCCAAGCGCGCGCATCCGCTCGCCGAAATCTTCTCGCCGAGTTATCGCAAGCGCACGATCGTGAACGCGACGCTGCTCACCGTGGCGATTATCGGCTTGTGGGCAGGCGCGGTGTACGAGCCGGCGGCGATCACGACGCTCGCCAGGAAGGCCGGCATCGTCGGACCGGTGGCCGCGAAGCTGGTGTCGCTCGGCACTGGCGTGCTGTCGATCGGAACGATCCTCGGCTGCGTCGCGCTGCCCGTGTTCGCCGAGCGCTGGGGACGCAAGGTGACTCTGGCGCTCTACTTCGCCGGGATGATGGTCACGATCCCGCTGGCGTTCGGCTGGGCGTTCTATCTCGACAACGGCTTGATGCCGTTCATCGTCATCCTCTTCTTCATGGGATTTGCCGGCGGCAGCTTCACGGCGTTCAGCCTGTGGCTTCCGGAGCAGTACGACACGCGCGTGCGGGCCACGGCGTTCGCGTTCTCGACGTCGGTGGGGCGGTTCGTTGGAGCGGGCGTGAATTTTCTCCTGGCGTCGATGGTGCTGCGCATGGGGACGTTGGGTACGCCCGTCGCGCTGACGGCGATCGCCTTCGGCGTCGGCATTCTCGTCATTCCGTTCGCGATCGAGACGACGGGGCAAAGACTGCCGGAGTGACGCGACGCTGGTGATGCTCGTGATGATGGGAGGCGAAAAGGATGGCAATCAGGGTGGTGCGGTTGGGAACGCCGCGGACGTCGACCGAAGGATTGCGGATCGGCACTGTGCGTCGGCCGCCGCGCGGTGTACCCAAGTCGGAATTCGCAAAGCGGGACTTCTACGACGTTTGGCTGCCTGATCTCGCGCCGAGTCAGGAGCTCGTGTCCTTCGCGTTGTCGCATCAGGACGCGCGCTCGTGGAAGACGTTCGAGCGGAAGTACCGTGCCGAGATGAAAGCGCCGGAAGCGGCGCGTCTGCTGGATTTGCTGGCGGCGCTGTCGCATCAAACGAGCTTCGCCGTCGGTTGCTACTGCGAGAACGAAGATCGGTGCCACCGGTCGATCCTGCGCACGCTGCTCGCCGAGCGGGGAGCGGCGATCGGCTGACGGCGGTAGCCAGGTGGTAGCTGAATCGCACGCCCGGCGGTAAGTTCGCCCCTGAGTTCCCTGCCCCGCCGCCACACGGCGACGAAGTCGTGATCGCGCTATTTCCGGGCCCCAATAGATGAGTGATTTGCGCGCGCAGCTGCAGTCAGCGCTCGGCGGCGCGTACAGCATCGAGCGCGAGCTGGGCGGCGGCGGCATGTCGCGTGTGTTCCTCGCGACGGAAACCGCGCTCGGTCGCGAGGTCGTCGTCAAGATGCTCACGCCGGCGCTCGCGGCGGATCTGAGCGCGGATCGCTTCGCGCGCGAGGTCAGGCTTGCGGCGCGCTTGCAGCAAGCGAACATCGTTCCGCTCCTCAGCGCCGGCGAAGCGAACGGGCTGCCGTGGTACTCGATGCCGTTCGTGCGGGGCCAATCGCTTCGCGCCAAGCTGGCGTCGGGTGAAGCGATACCGTTGACCGACGCCGTGCACATCCTGCGCGACGTCGCGCGAGCGTTGGCGTTCGCGCACGGCGAAGGCATCGTGCATCGCGACATCAAGCCCGAGAACATCCTGCTGTCGGGCGGCGCAGCGGTAGTGACGGATTTTGGCATCGCCAAAGCGCTCACCGCGTCGCGGACGCAGGAAGGGATCGGCAGCGCGACGATCACGCAGACCGGCACGTCGATCGGCACGCCGGCGTACATCGCGCCCGAACAAGCCGCGGGCGATCCCAAGACCGATCATCGCGCCGACATCTACGCGTGGGGCGTGGTGGCGTGGGAGCTGATCGCGGGAAAGCACCCGTTCGCCGACCGCACGTCACCGTCCGCGCTCATCGCGGCGCATCTGGCGGAGACGCCGCGACCGGTGACGGTGGCGCGACCCGACACGCCCGCGACGCTCGGTGCGCTCGTCGCGCGCTGTCTCGAGAAGGATCCGGCGCGCCGTCCGCAATCGGCTGGCGAACTTCTCACGGCGCTCGACCAGATCGGTACGCCGAGTGGCGAGCGCGGCTCGGTGTCCATGCCGCGGCGCTGGTCGTCGGGCGCGCTGGCGGCCGCGGCCGGGGTCGTCGCGGTCCTCGCACTGGGCGCCTGGTTCGCGACGCATCGTTCGGGCGGCAGCACCGCGGCCGGCAGTGGGCCGAAATCGATCGCGGTGCTTCCATTCGAATCGGTCGGCGGCGATACGGCCAACGTGTATTTCTCCGAAGGCATGGCCGACGAGCTCACCACGGCGCTGGCCAAGGTGAGTGGGCTGCGCGTCGCGGCCACGAGCTCCGCGTTCTCGTACCGGAACAAGGCCGCGGACGTGCGCGAGGTGGGCAAGGCGCTCAACGTCGGAGCGGTGCTCCAAGGCCGCGTGCGACGCGAGGGGACGCGCATGCGCGTCTCGGCGCAGTTGACCAGCGCCGCCGATGGCATCGTGCTGTGGAGCAACAGCTACGAGCGCGAAGTGAAAGACGCGTTCGCGGTCCAGGACGAGATCACCCGCGACATCGTCGGCGCGCTACGGGTGACGCTCGCCGGAGGCAGCGGATCCGCCGCCGGCAAGCTCTCGACCGACACGACCGACGCCGCCACGCACGACCTATATCTGCGGGGACTCTACTTCCTTGGTCAGCGGGCCGGCGGCGTCGCGCGATCGATTCCCTACTTTCAGCAGGCGCTCGCGCGCGATTCGACGTTCGCCCCGGCCTGGGCGGCGCTCGGCAACGCGTACGCCGTTCTTCCATTGTACTCGCCCGTGCCGATCGACTCGGTGCTCGAGCCGGCGCGTCGCGCGATCGCCAATGCGCTCCGGTTCGATTCGACGAACGCGGCCGCGTACGGAGCCGAAGGGATGTTTCGCCTGTTGTCGGTGCAACCACGGGAGGCGATGTCCGCGTTCGAACATGCCTTTGCGCTCGACTCGAGCAATGTGCAGGCCGCGCGCGCCTACTGGGGAGCGCTCGCGCTGTCGGGCCGAGTGGATGAGTCGGTGCGGCAGATTCGTCGCGCAACGCGCATCGACCCGCTGTCGCCGACCACATACTGGGTGGCGGCGATCGTCATGCTCAACGCGCGTCGCCAGGACAGCGCGTTGGCGATGGCCCGTCGCGCGGTGGAGCTCGACACTGCGGTCAGCGGCGTCGCCCATCTCGCGTATGCCTTGACGCTGTTCACGGCCGGGAAAGTGGATAGCGCGCGGCGCATGCTCGCCGGCGCCGCGCACGTGCCGCAGGATTCTCCCTGGCTCGGCTATCTACTCGCCGCGACCGGTGACCGTGCCGGCGCCGCGGCATACCTCCAGCAGCTCGATGCGGAGCGCGGCCACAGTGCGTTCGCCAACACGGCGCGGGCATGGACCTATCTCGGCGGCGGCGACACGACGCGGGCGCTCGACGCGCTCGACGCGGCGCTGCGCGCCCACGAGCCGTTCGCGTTCTCGGCCCCGCTCGGCATGCCGGAGTACGACCCCATCCGTCACAGTGCGCGCTTCGCCGCCGTGATCAAGGGCTATGGACTGGACCCGGCGGAGTTTGGCGCCAGCATCGGAGCGGTGCGCTGA